>JBEKVD010000011.1:0-52187 GCA_049514315.1 Candidatus Limnocylindrales bacterium
GCGTGGGATCCCGCTTCGGATCACCG
This sequence comes from Candidatus Limnocylindrales bacterium, assembly GCA_049514315.1. Taxonomy (GTDB): domain Bacteria; phylum Chloroflexota; class Limnocylindria; order Limnocylindrales; family CSP1-4; genus Fen-1039. Next base: position 27 of record JBEKVD010000011.1, read on the forward strand.
GCAGCTCGCGGTCACCCGAGTTCTCGCGAAGGCCACCGACCTACGCTCGGACGCCAGGTTGCGTGGTGGGGGCGAGAGGCTCGCCCGGCAGGCGCGGCCGCGGATCGTCGTGGCCGTGGTCGGCTCGCCGGCAAGTCCTCCGTCGCGGCGCCTCCCGTCGGCCCCGGAACGGCTCAGTGGCGGAAGTGTCGCCGACCCGTGAAGACCATCGCCATGTGGTGGCGATCTGCGACCTCGATCGCCATCTCATCGCGGACCGAGCCGCCGGGCTGGATGATCGCCGTGACGCCGGCCGCGGCCGCGGCCTGGATCCCGTCGGGGAAAGGGAAGTAGGCATCGCTGGCCATGACTGCCAGCTTTGCCCGTTCGTTGGCCCGCCGCAGGGCGATTTCCACGGCCGTCTGGCGACTCGCCTGGGCTGCCCCGATCCCGACCGTCGCGCCGTTGCGGGCCAGGATGATTGCGTTTGACCGGACGTGGCGCACCGCTCGCCAGGCGAACAGGAGGTCGGTCAGTTCCTCGAGCGTGGGCCGTCGCCTCGTGACCACCTGCAGATGCGTCTTCTCCAGCCCCAGCTCGTCCTTGGTCTCGACCAGCAGGCCCCCGGCGATGCGCTTGAAGTCCAGGTTGGCGATGCCGTAGTCGCGCGGGCCTTCGACCGGGTTGGGCGGAACCGCCAGCAGCGCGATCTGAGGCTTCTGCGCCAGGATGCCGATCGCGGCCTGGCCGAAGGACGGGGCTACGACGGCCTCGTACGAGTTGGCGGCGATCTCCCGCGCGGTGGCACCGTCGAGCTCGCGGTTGACGCCGACGATGCCGCCGAAGCACGACACCGAGTCGGTCTCGAGAGCCTTGCGGCAGGCCTCGACCAGTTCCTCGGCCGACGCCAGCCCGACCGGGTCGGTGTGCTTGACGATGGTCACGGTTGGGGCGGTGAAGTCGGTGGCGATGGCGTAGGCGGCGTCGAGGTCGAGCAGATCGTTGAACGACGGCCGCGACCCCTGCAGCTGAGTAGCGTCGGCCAGGGTGCCGGCGCGGTGGGTCGTCTCGCGATAGAAAGCGGCATGCTGAGGCGGGTTCTCGCCGTACCGAAGGTCGTCCACCTTCTCGAGAACCAGGGCGAGCCTGCCGGGGAACATGTCTCCGGCGATGTTGGACAGGTACGCTGCAATCTCGGCGTGGTATGCGGCGACCAGTCCGTAGGCTTCGGCCGCGAGACGCTGGCGAAGCTCGGCGGAAACCGTGCCGCGCTGCCTGATCTCGGCGATGACCTGGGGGTAGCGGGCCGAACTGGCCACGGCGGCGACGCCTGCGTAGTTGCGAGCGGCGGCGGCGAGCAGCGCGGCCCCGCCTATGTCGATCATCTCGATCGCCTCGTCGATCGGAACAAGGCGGGCGCCTACCTGCGGGGCGAATCGGCTCACGTTCACGGCGACGATGTCGATCAGCCCGATCCCCTGAGCCTCCAGCTCGGCCAGCTGGTCGGGTCGGTCGCGTCGGGCCAGGATGCCGGCGTAGATGGCCGGGTGGAGCGTCTTCACCTGGCCGCCCGCCATCGGCTCAGAACCGGTCAGCTCCGAGACGGATCGGACATCCACGCCTTCAGTGGCCAGGGCTTCGCGCGTGCCGTCTGTGGCAAAGACCTCGATTCCCAGGGCGAGCAGCTCGCGCGCGAACGGGACGATGCCCTCCCGGCTTGCGACCGAGAGTAAGGCTCGCACCGGGCCTACCTCCCTACTGCCTTGGATCGGGCTCCGAGGTCCAATCGCCGGCGCCAGGCGGTGCGAAGGTCGTTCGGCTGCCGCCGCGCCGGACCTGTCCCGCCCCGTTGCCGGATCGGGCCGAGTATAGCGCCCGGTCATGGCATACTCCGTAGGCGCGAAACCGCAGGCGTACGCGACGCAGGGTTCGGCGGCCTCACCGGCCTCCCTCCTGGCGCTCCGCCAGGCGCCTCTGGTAACGCCTATCCAGGTCAATCGACCGCTAACGACTGAACACTCGGAGGGTCCGCGTGAACGGCCCGTGGAACAATATCGACACCCTGCTCATCGGCTTCAACAAGGCCAACTTCCCTGCCTTGTTCGACCCGACCTGGCAGCTTTCGCTGGCCCTGCTTGCGGCGGCGATCGTCTTCTACAACTTCCAGGGCCGGCGGCTCCGCGCCTATTCGGTCTTCCTCGACCTCAACGAGTGGCTGATGTGGACCTCGGTGGGCGTCTTCGCGCTGCTCTTGATGTTCGCGGTCTTCGGCTTCGACTTCATCTTCGTCCTGCCGACAATGGTCGGGGGCGCGGCCCTCTTCATCTGGATCCGGTTCATCCATTTCCCGCCGCTGATCCAGGCCTATGAGGAGCGCCTCGCTCGCCAGCGCTACTTCCAGCGTTCGAGGACGTCGCATCCCGAAGCCACGATCCGCACCAAGGCGGCGGCGAAGCCGAAGCGCCGTCGCCGGTAGCCACCGCGGCCGGTCGTTGTGACTCCCGCCGCGGCTGAGCGGGCCGCTCTGCAGCCCTCGGTCGGCGAGTAGGCGGCGCCCACCCAGTGGAAATCCGCCGCTTCGGCATCGGCCACCGACGGCGCGAAGGCCCGCCCGGGACGCACGGAGTGGACGCGCAATCGATCCACAACGACGAGCGGGGGGTGATCGCCGAGCTCGCCTTCCGCCCCGGCGCTGCCGTGGCGCCCCATTCGAACCCGAACCTGAGCTACTTCGTCGTCATCGAAGGCGGTGGCTTCGTGCAGGTCGGCGACGAGCAGACGCGGGTAGCCGCCGGCGAGGCCGCGGTCTGGCCTCCGAACGTGGTCCACGCGGCGTGGACGGAGCTGACGCCGATGCGGGCGATCGTGGTGGAGTTTGCGTCGGAGCCCCGTCCGGTCCGGCGCCTACGATCCGAGACCGGAACTCGCGTGGTCACGCCGGCGCAGCCGGACGAAATCGGGGTCGAGCCGTCCCAGCTCGCTGCCCGGGTCGCCGGTGGCGAGGGCGTCCTGGGTTCGAGGCCAACGGTCCTGCCTGCGGACCGCGAATCATCCGAACGCGAGCCCTGGTAGTCCGGGCGCCCGCGGACTCAGCCAGGCAATTCGTAGTCGGTCAAGGAAGGGGCGCCTGCCGGCGGCGATCTGACGCTACGCGATCGGCGACTTGTCCCAGTCGATCGCGACTTCCTGGTTCTTGTCGGCCTCGTTGACGGCGACGGCCAACTTCACCCCCGGGGCCACATAAGCGAGCTTGGCCAGGGGCACGCGATGACCGAAGACGGCGGGGAACGGCGCCTGGCCGGCCAGCTCGCACTCGACGGTGAAGATCCAGACCGGGTCGTTCAGGCGGGAAGGATCGGCCGCGGGATTGATGTCTCGGACCGTCTTGCCGAGGGGCATGGCGGTGGTGATGGTCGCCGTGCCGTGCGTGCCGGTTGCCAGGAGCTCGTCCGCGCTGCCCTTGATCGTGTTGACCGAGCCGCTCCGAACGCCGCCCGCGAGAGCGGCCACTTCGCCGGCCGCGGGCGCGCCGCTGGCATCGAAGTCCATCGTGAAGCCACCGGGCGGAGGCGGGGCCGCGGCGGCCATGGAGGGGCCGGCCATGGCGCCCATGCGGCTGAAGTCGGCCGAGACTTTCCTGGGGTCGGTCGGGTCGATCAGAACGCCGATGCGGGCGCCGGGCAGAACCATCGGGATGTACAGCCGCGGAATCACTGCCTTGATCTCAACCGGGTACGGCACGCCGGCGCCACCGGGCGGCGTGACCTGCAGGCCGAGCTGGTACACCGGCGCGTCGGGCCCGGTGGACGGCATTGACACGGTCGTGCCGGTGTCTGCGATGCTCTCGATGAGCGCGTCGCTGGGCACGCCGTTCTTGATCGGGCCAGAGGTGCCCGTGATCTTGCGCATCAGGAAGTCCATCGCCAATCTCCTACCGAGGGCGCCCCCCGAACCTTTTCGCGTTGCGAGGATGGCGTGAGGCAACGATACCCGCCGACGAGCGTCCGGGCCAACCGACTCGCCTGCCGGTTCAAACCTGGTGCCCGGGCTCGGGGTGTGGCCTCTCGAGGTCGCGACTCAGCAGCAGGCGATCCTCGCCACGAGCCCGAACGTGGCGATCAAGGGCGAGGTCGACGAAGCCGTTCGATCGGAAGAACGCTCGGGCAGCGATCGACGAGGGATGGACGTCAGAGTCGGCGAGCGTCCAGGCGAGTAGGCGAGCGCTGCCGGCCGCCGCGGCCGCATCCGCGACGGCGTCGGCGAGACGCCTGCCGTACCCCAGGCCGCGCAGCTGCGGCGCGACAGCGAGAAGGGTTACCTCGGTCGCGGCCTCTTCCGGGCTGAACGTCAGCCCCTCGAAGCCCCTGGGGTCGTCCGGTTCGCGAACCCTGTCCCACGGAGCCCAGCCCACTATGCCCGCAATCTGGCCGGACTCTTCCGCGATAAGTAGCTCGGACGAGGGCGGAAGGGCGTGGGCGAGCTCCGGGGCAAGCGCGCGGAGGAAGTCCTCGATGGCCGTCTCGTCCGCGGGTCCGGCGGCTCGGATGAGTGGCAGGTCTTCGGCCGCAGCGGGCGGAACGGAAGCCGCTCGGCCGCGGCCGAGCGTCGCCTCTGCCGTCACCGGCGCGCGGTCAACTGCGAGCAACGAGCCGAGCTGGCCGAGCATCCGAGCCGTGGCACCCCAGACGCGCTCGCCGGCGACCGGGTACGCGCCGTAGCGGACCAGCCGCTCGCGGATGACCCGTTCCTCGAGCTCGACGGGGGCATCTGGCAGGAACGCCTCCACCGGGGCCTCGACGATCCGGCCTACCTCGCGCGGGTTGGGGCGGAATTCCGGCCGCCGGTCGGCCAGCGCCAGGACCGGGGTGATTCGGTACCCGGACACCGTGAGAGCGAAGACTTCCAGGACCCCGGTCACGCTCAGTCCACATGCCGTCGGGTCGAGACCAACCTCCTCGGCCGCTTCGCGCAGGGCGGTCGCGATGGGATCGGTGTCGTCCTCTTCGGCCGACCCGCCTGGAAAGCTGACTTCGCCGGCATGTTGAATGCCGTGCGGAACGCGGGTCGTCAGCAGGACGCGGGCCTGGCCCTCGGTGTCGGGAAAGAGCAACACGAGGACTGCGGCGGGGCGGCCGCGCGGTTGTTCTTCGGTCGGGAAGGGCGCCTCGGGCGAGTCGAGCCGCACTGGCGTCAGGATGGCGGGCGCTGCCGGCAACTCGCGTGGCAGCGCCCCAAGCCTGTCGCGAACGAGTTCGAACCTCAAGTGAACCTCGGCCTCGGGATGGGTCCGCGAAGTCTAGTTGACCCGCCTCGGACCCTCGTCTTCGCCCTTGCCGGGCGTCCAGATCCGGTCCGTAGCCGATGTTCCGGCCGCCCCGCCGGCCGGATCCCGGCGGCCGCGCCCGCGCGCATCGCGGCGTTGCCCCGCATCGGCCACGATCGTAGCCTCTCCGGAACGGAAGACCAGGACCCCGCCGATCGCGTCGGCGTCGGCAACGACCGCCGTGCCCGGCTTGAACTCGCCACGCACAAGGGCCCGGGCCAGGGGGTTCTCGACGAGGCGCTGGATGGTCCGCTTGAGCGGCCGTGCCCCATAGGCCGAATCCGTTCCCTCTCGGACGATCAGCGACTTCGCCGCCGGCGTCAGCTCGAGGGTAATCTCCTGTTCGGCCAGGCGCCGCCCCAGGTCGGCGAGCAACATCTCCACGATGGCCGCCAGATCCGCGTCGTTGAGGGCGTGGAAGACGATGACCTCGTCGATCCGGTTCAGGAACTCCGGCCGGAACTGGACGCGCAGCGCCTCGGTGATCTGGCGCTTCATTCCCTCGTAGGCCGTCTCATCGCCCGCGTCGCCACGCTCGGTAAAGGCGGAGATGAACTGCGATCCAATGTTGCTGGTCATGATCAGGACGGTGTTCCGGAAGTTCACGGTTCGACCCTGGCCGTCGGTCAGGCGTCCATCATCGAGGACCTGGAGCAGGATGTTGAAGACGTCCCCGGCCGCCTTCTCGATCTCGTCGAGCAGCACGACCTGGTACGGCCGTCGTCGAACCGCCTCGGTCAGCTGACCTCCCTCCTCGTAACCGACATAGCCGGGAGGCGCGCCGACGAGCCGCGAGACGGAGAACTTCTCCATGTACTCGCTCATATCGATGCGGACCATGGCCGTCTCGTCGTCGAAGAGGAACTCGGCCAGGGCTCGTGCCAGCTCGGTCTTGCCGACGCCGGTTGGGCCCAGGAACAGGAACGAGCCGATCGGCCGGCGCGGATCCTTGAGACCGGCGCGCGCCCGCCGCACCGCATCGGAAACGGCCTGGATCGCCTCGTCCTGGCCGACGACACGTTCGTGCAGGCGCTCCTCCATGTGGACGAGCTTGGACGTCTCCCCCTCGAGCAGCCTGGTCACGGGCACCCCCGTCCACGCCGCCACGATCTCGGCGATGTCGTCGGCAGTGACCTCCTCCTTGAGAAGCCGGCCCGGGCCGGAAAGGGCGGCTATCGCGGCCTCCTGCTGCTTCTGCCGGGTCTGCAACTCCGGCAGTCTGCCGTACTTGAGCTGGGCGGCCGTGCCGAAGTCGGCCTCGCGTTCGGCCTGGTCGATCCGCACCTGGAGCGCCTCGATCTCCGACTTGGTGGCCCGGACGGCCGCGATGGCGTCCTTCTCGGTCCCCCAGCGCTGCTTCATGGCCGAAGCCTGCTCGCCGGTCTCCGCCAGTTCGCGCTCCAGGATCCCGAGGCGGGCCCTTGAGGCCTCGTCGGTCTCCTTGCGGAGGGCTTCACGTTCGATCTCGAGCTGGATGCGTCGGCGCTCGAGCTCGTCCAGCTCGACGGGCATCGAGTCGATCTCCATGCGAAGCCGGCTGGCCGCTTCGTCGACCAGGTCGATCGCCTTGTCCGGCAGGAATCGGTCGCTGATATAGCGGTTCGAAAGCGTGGCCGCCGCCACCAGGGCAGAGTCGGTGATCCGGACGCCGTGGTGGACCTCGTACTTCTCGCGCAGGCCGCGCAGGATCGAGATCGTCTCCTCGACCGTAGGCTGGTCGACGACGATAGGCTGGAATCGCCTCTCCAGGGCGGCGTCCTTTTCGATGTGCTTGCGGTACTCGTCGAGGGTGGTGGCGCCAATGGTGTGCAACTCGCCGCGGGCGAGCATCGGCTTGAGCAGGTTGGAGGCGTCCATGGCACCTTCGGCAGCTCCCGCCCCGACCACGGTGTGCAGCTCGTCGATGAAGAGGATGATCCGGCCCTCGGAATCCTTGATCTCCTTGAGCACGGCCTTGAGGCGCTCCTCGAACTCGCCGCGGTACTTGGCCCCGGCGATGATCGACCCCAGGTCCAGCGCGATGACCTTCTTGTCCTTGAGCGTCTCGGGGACGTCGCCGCGGACGATGCGCCCGGCGAGGCCTTCCACGACGGCGGTCTTGCCGACGCCGGGTTCGCCGATCAGGACGGGGTTGTTCTTGGTTCGCCGGCTCAGGACCTGGATAACGCGGCGGATCTCCTCGTCGCGGCCGATGACGGGGTCGAGCTTGCCCGCCCGCGCCTCGGCCGTGAGGTCGCGGCCGTACTTCTCCAGCGCCGCGTAGGTGGACTCTGGATTGGGGCTGGTCACGCGCTGGCCGCCGCGGACCCCGGTCAGGGCGCCGAGGATCGCCTCCTTGCCGGCCCGGTGACCGTCGAGCAGCCCCTGGGCCTCGCCTCCGCCTTCGGCGATCGCCAGGAGCAGGTGTTCGGTCGAAACGTATTCGTCCTTCAGGCGCCTGGCTTCGTCCGCAGCCCTTTCGATGACCCGGCGGAGGCGCGGGTCGGCCGATAGCGAGCCACCCTCGACCCTGGCCCGCTTGTTGAGCACGGCTGCGAGCTCGCCACGGAACTCCGGCAGGTCCACCCCCAGGCGCCGCAGGGTCTCGGCCGGGATGCCGTCGTCGGCCTCGACGAGGGCGGCGAGGAGGTGCTCGGAGTCGAGCACGGGGCTGTGCAGCTCCTCGGCGAGGCGCTGCGCGGCGACGATCGATTCCTGGGCCTTTTGGGTGAAGCGGTCGAGGTTCACGGGTATCTCTCAGTGGGCCGTGAGGGCCCGGTTGCGGTTGATCGGCGGCCCCCGGTCTGCGGAGTTCCCGTAGCGGCAGGGGCGGCGCTCTCTGGGTCGGGTAGCACGTTATGTCCTGTGGCGCGGATTCGGCTGGTCGAGATGACGAAGGAATTCCTCCGCGGTCTTTCGCTGACGGCCCTCCAGCTTATCGGGCATCACGATCCTGACCCGAGCGTAGAGGTCGCCTACGCCGCCGCCCTTGAGGCGCGGCATTCCCTGTCCGGTCAGCCTGAATGTCTGACCCGCCTGCACGCCGGCCGGCACCTTCAGCAGCACCCGGCCACCGAGCGTCTCCACTTCCACTTCGCCGCCGAGCAGCGCTTCTGCAAGCGTGATCGGCAACTCGCGGGTGAGGTCTGCGCCGACCCGAGTGAAGACCGGGTGAGGCCGGATCTTGGCGACGAGGTACAGGTCGCCCGCGTCGGCACCCGAGCCGGCCTTGCCGCTCAGGCGGATCTTGCTGCCGGTTTCCACACCGGCCGGAAGCTTCACTTCGAGGCGCCGGTCGCCGACCTGGACGAGTCGGGCGGAGCCCTGAAAGGCCTCTTCGAGGCTCAGATCGACCTCGACCTCCACGTCCCCGGTCCGGCGGGCGCCCCGGTCGCGTGGCGCCGGTCCGCCAGCCCCCGCACCCGAGGCGTCGCCCGAGGTCGTTCCTGCGGCCGTGCCGCCGGCTGAAGACGCGGCCGCGCCGTCGGAACGCAGCCGGGAGAAGAGGTCGTCCAGGGGGTTGCCCGACCGACGGCGGCTGCCTGCGCCGCTCCTGCGGGTCGTGGTGTTCGCCTGGGCCGCACCGGCCGGAGCCGCTCCGCCGAAGAACATCCTGAAGAAGTCCGAGAACTCATCCGATCCCGTGGAATGGAACTCGTAGCGGACGTTGCCGCTCTGGCCGGTGCCGCCGTAGCCGGCGAAGGGTCCGCCGGGCCCGAACGGATCACCCGCAAACGGGCTGCCGGCGCCGCCACCGGCGTGGGAAACTCGCTCCCAGTTCGAGCCGAGCAGGTCGTACTGCTTGCGCTTCTCAGGGTCGGCCAGGACCTCGTGGGCCTCGTTGACCTCCTTGAAGCGGCTCTCTGCACGCTTGTCGCCGGGATTGCGGTCAGGGTGCAGCTCACGAGCCAGCCGTCGGTAGGCCTTCCTGATTTCCGCGGGAGGGGCCGTTCGGGCCACCCCCAGGGTCTTGTAGTAGTCCTTGTATTCCATTGGCATTGGTCACCGCTCGGCCGGCCGATGCCGGCGTTGGCTCCTGCGGTCCTCGCTCACCCACCTTCGGGATGAGCTCGCTTTGCATCCTCTTCGCCGCCCTGGCTTCGGCCTGGTGGAGCGGCGACAGGCCGAGTTCGGTTCTGCCGTCGGATCGAACCGGCGGCCGGATCCCGCCACTTACGCGTGGAGGCCGGTCGCGGCGGACCGACCGAATACGGCTCTACTCGATCGTCCAGGGCGCCAGTCGCGGCTCGGCGAGCGCCATGGCCGGGGGTTGATCGACCGGGGATGGGAAGCTCCGGGGGGCCCGGCGGTCTGGTTCGGCCTCCGGTTCGGGCTCCCTGCCGCCCCCGGCCGTCGTGGCCGATTCTGCGGCCAGTGGCGTCGGCTTGCGCCGAAGAGCGGCATCGAGCACCTGCTCCATGTTCTCCGCCAGGACGAGCTTGATCTGCTTGCGGATCTCTTCGGGGATGTCTCGCAGGTCCTTCTCGTTCTTGCGCGGCAGGATGACCATCTTCGCGCCCGACAGGTGAGCCGCCAGGATCTTGCTCTTCAGCCCGCCGATCGGCAGGACCCTGCCGCGGAGGGTGATCTCGCCGGTCATGGCCACGTCCTTGCGGACGGGTATGCCGGTGAAGGCGCTGATCATCGCCGTGGCCATCGTGATACCCGCCGACGGCCCGTCCTTCGGGATGCCGCCGGCCGGCACGTGGATGTGCAGCGTGTTCTTCTCGAATACTTCGCGCTTGATGCCGAGCGCCGAGGCGTGGGCGCGGATCCACGACAGCCCGGCCCTGGCCGACTCGCGCATGACCTCGCCGAGCTGACCGGTGAGGATGAAGTCCTCCTTGCCTTCCATGAGCGTGACTTCGATGGCGATCACGTCGCCGCCGACCTCGGTCACGACCAGGCCGGTTGCGGAGCCGATCTGGTCCTCGGCCTCCAGCTCGCCGTACTCGAAGCGCTGCGGCCCCAGGTACTCGACGAGCTTCTTGACGTCGACCACGGTCTTGCGCTTGCGGCCCTCGGCCACGGCCCGGGCGACCTTTCGCATGACGTTCGCTATCTCCCGCTCGAGATTGCGGACGCCCGCCTCGTGGGTGTACGAGCGGACCAGCTCGACCATCGCTTCGTCGGTGATGGCGATGGTCTTCCCACTGAGGCCGTGATTCTTCATCTGCTTGGGGATCAGGAACCGCTTGCCGATCTCGATCTTCTCGGTCTCGGTGTAGCCCGGCAGCTGGATGACCTCCATGCGGTCGCGCAGCGCTGCCGGGATCGGATCGAGCAGGTTCGCCGTGGTGATGAAGAGCACCTTCGTGAGGTCGAACGGAACCTCGAGGTAGTTGTCCTGGAAGGTGTTGTTCTGTTCCGGATCGAGCACCTCGAGGAGGGCCGAGCTCGGGTCACCGCGGAAGTCCATCCCGATCTTGTCGACCTCGTCGAGCATGAAGACCGGATTGTTCGAGCCGCCCGTCTTGATGCTCTGGACGATTCGACCAGGCAGCGCGCCGATGTAGGTTCGGCGATGGCCGCGGATCTCGGCCTCGTCGTGGATGCCGCCCAGGCTCATGCGCACGAACTTCCGGCCCATGGCGCGGGCGATGCTCCTGCCGAGCGAGGTCTTGCCGACGCCGGGCGGTCCGACGAAGGCGAGGATCGGGCTGCGCAGCGTCTCGGCCAGGCTCCGGACGGCCAGGTACTCCAGGATGCGCTCCTTGATCTTCTCCAGGCCGTAGTGGTCTTCGTCGAGGATGATCGCCGCGGCCTTGATGTCCAGGTTGTCCGTGGTGGACTGATTCCAGGGCAGGGCGATGAGCCAGTCGACATAGGTCCGGATGACGCCCACCTCGGGCGAGGCGGACGGGATCCGGCTCATCCGGTCGACTTCCTTGAGCGCCCGAGCCTTCACCTCTTCCGGCATGCCGGCGGCTTCGATCTTCTCGCGCAGCTCGTTGATCTCGGCCTGCTGCGGGTCGTCCTCGCCGAGCTCACGCTGAATGGCCTTCAGCTGCTCGCGCAGGATGTACTCGCGCTGGGTCTTGTCCATCTCGGACTTGACTTCGGACTGGATCTTGCCCTTCAGCTCGAGGATCTCGATCTGGCGGCCCAGGAACGCGGAAACGATCTTCAGCCGCTCGACCACGTCGCTGGTCTGGAGAAGCTCCATCCGCTGCTCGGTGGACAGGTCCGGGCTGTAGGCGACCATGTCGGCGAGGAGCCCAGGTTCGCTGATGTTGCGCGCGGCTACGGCCGCTTCCGGCGGCACGGGAGCACCGTTGGCGACGTACTGCTCGATCTGGGCCTGGACCGTCCGCATGAGGGCCTGGATCTCGATGCCCTCCGGGGCGACGTCCGCGATCTCCTCGGCCTTGACGACGATGTAAGGGCTGGTCTGGGCGAAGCCGATCACGCGCAGTCGGCTCTGGCCCTGGACGATAGCCCTGACGGTCCCGTCCTGGAGCTGAACGACCTGGGCTATCTTCGCCAGCGTGCCCACGGAGTAGAGCTCCGACGGGTCCTCGATCTCCTCGCGCTCCGCCTCGCGCTGAGTTACCAGCGCGATTGGGCCGCCAGCGGCCATGGCGGCATTCAGGGCGGCCACGCTCTTGTCTCGGCCAACCTGGAGCGGCACGATCATCTCTGGGAAGATGACCGTCTCGCGGAGGGCGACGAGGGGCAGTTCCCGGATGCCCGGTACGTGAACGCGCCGCGCTTCGTCGTGCGCCCGATCTTCGTCTTTCACTTGCTGCTCGTGGTCCTTGTCGGCCGGCCGGTCAATCATTGGAATCTCCTGATCGAGTCGTGGTCACGCGGGTGGCCACTATACGTGTGATCGGCCGAGCGACGGGTGTTGCCCGATGCTCGGTCCCGGCGGCCAGTTGGCCGTCCTCCGTGCCGCTGCTGAAGCCACGCTCATCGGCAGACGCAAGGGCGGCCGGTCCGGAAGTCTCGGTGGATTCGCCCGGCGGTGAGGCCGGTGCGGCTGCCCCGCCCGCTTCACGGGCCTGGGCTTCGTCGAAGAGGGCCTCCAGGAGTCGGGTCCCGAGTCTCTCCTCGAGCTCGAACAGGAGGCGCACTCCCGCCAGGTTGACGCCGCGCTCCTGGGTGAGGCGGCGGATCCACAGGATCCGCCGGATGTCGTTCTCGGAGTAGAGGCGGATGTTCGTCGGCGTCCGGGCGGGGGCCAGCAGGCCTTCGTCTTCGTAGATTCGGAGCGTTCGCGGGTGGGCCTGTACCAGGCTGGCCGCCACGCTGATCACGAAGCACGGGCGCTCAGGGTCTCGCTGGAACCTCCGATCGGACACCGAACCCCTACTTCGCCTCGACTCTGGCTGGCTTCTCGTGGTGACCATCGCCGGACGTGATCTTGATCTGCCGCGGCTTGACCTGCTCGGCCTTCGGGATCCGAAGCGTCAGGATGCCGTCCTCGAAGGTGGCCGTGGCCTTGTCCGGCTCCAGCCCCGTGGGCAGGGTGAGGGTCCGCACGAACCGACCTCGCCGGATCTCCTGCAGGAGCAGGCCCTCCTGGTCCGGGATCATGGAGCTGGTGTCGCCGGCGATGGTAAGGGTGCCGCCCTCGACCGTGATGTCGACTTCCTCGGGCTTGACGCCCGGCAGGATCGCCTCAACCACCACGTCGTCAGTGGTGGCGTACACGTCGACCGGGACGAGCTGGCCTTCCCCGAACTGCCACGTCCTCGGATTCACGAAGCTCTCCTCGAAGAGCCTGTCCATGGCCTGGCGGAGCGAAAGCAGATCGCCGAAGCCGCTGCGTCGAATGATCGTCATCTTGCACCTCCAACCGGTCGGGTTCTCTTGATCTGGAAGCCCCTACTGGGCCTGCCGGCCGACCGAATGTCGCCCAGACACCATAGAACCTTGACAATGGCATTGTCAAGAGGGTTCTTACCGTACGGCCCCATCCCTTTGCCCGCGGAAGCGTAATCAGGACGAGAGATCGCCCGGAGGCGAAGAGACGGAGTCCCACGGGCCGGGGCCATTCGGAACGGCTGCGCGCGATTCGGTGCGCCGGCTGCGAGTGCCCGACCTGTAGCCCCTGGGACTGGACGCCTCAGGCGGTGGCTTCGGACTCGCCCAGCAGGATCCTGTGGAGTTCGGCCTCGCACTCGGTCCGACCGATGCCGAGGACCTTGTCGCCTTCGCGCAGGTCGGTGTCGGATCGAATCGAGAGGGCGCGCTCGTCGCGAATGATGGCGAAGATCGAGCAGCCGTCGGGGAGGGTCAGGCTTCCGGCAAGCCGGCCCACCGCCGGCGACCCCTCGCGCAGCTGGGCCTCGACGAGCTCGAGCTCCCCGGCGCCGAGCGCCGCCAGGTGGAGAAGCTCGTGGACCGGGATGTCGGCCTCGATCGAGCCGAGGATCATGCGAGTCGGCGACACGATCTCGTCGACGCCGAGGTGCTTGAACAGGCCCTCGTTCTTGGGGTTGTTGACGCGGGCAATCGTTCGCGGCACGTCGAAATGGTGCTTGGCCATCTGGCAGATGACGAGGTTGTCCTCGTCGCCGCCGGTGACGGCGGCCACGATGTCGGCCCGGTTTGCGCCGGCTTCGGCGAGGTACTTGCCCTCGCAGCCGTCGTGCGGGATGACGATCGACCCGATCTCCTCGGTGATCTGCGCGGCCCTGAGCCGGTCGCGCTCCATCAACACGACCTCGTGGCCGGCTGCGATCAACTCACGGGCCAGGAAGTACCCGACCTTGCCCCCGCCAACGACGATGACGAACACGTCGACCTCCTGCCGCGCTCAGCCGCGCCAGCGTCGAAAATCGACCCGCTGGGCCCGGGCCGGGTCGGGGCGACCGGAGGCAGTGGCCGGGCCGCTGGCCGCCCCGGCTGCTCCGCCCCTCGGTCGGGACTCCACCGCCGGTACGGTCGGTCGAAAGATGCCTTCGGCCGAAGGATGCGGATGCTCGTGGCCGGGAGTCTCAGGGATCACGATACCGGGACCGGTCTGCATCGGCAGGTTCAGGTGGGTGGCCACCTCGTCGACCATGAGGTTGGTCCGGCACAGGGTGGCGATGCCCAACTCGGCATAGGCCGCGGCTCTGACCGGGTCGTTGATCTTCGCTATAACCTGCGGGATGGCGAGTGATTCAGTGGCCACCTGGGCGGCCATCACGTTGCGGTTGTCGCCCTCGGTCAGCGACAGGAAGATGTCGGCCCCGTATGCGCCGGCGCGGCGGAGCACCTCCTCGTCCGTACCGTCGCCCCGGATCGCCGCGCCCTTGAAGGTCTCGGGCAGACGGTCGAACGCGGACGTCTTGATGTCGAAGATGATGACATCGTGACCCGCCGCGTCGAGGTTCTCGGCCAGCGTCGATCCGACGCGACCGCAGCCCACGATCACGATCTTCATTGCGACTCCTCGCCCATCGGCTCGCGCACAACCCACACGGCACAGGGTGCGTTCTTCAACGCGTACGGAACGGCCCGCCCGATGGCGAAGTCGCCGCCGAACCGGGTGCGATAGGTCAGGCCCATTATCAGCAGATCGGCGTCGCGCGCCGCGGCCTCGTCGACGATGGCGGCCCCGACGTCGCGAGCCTGGACGAGCACCGATTCTATCTTTCCGCGCATCGCCTCGGCGATGGCCTCAGCCGCGTCGAGCACACGCTGAGCCTCTTCCGACCGCTCGGCCACGTCGGCGTCGAGGGGCTGTGTCCAGTCGAGCTCGACGACGTGGACCGCGATCACCTGGGCGTGATGTTGGCGAGTGAGTTCGAGGGCGAGGCGGACTATGGCGCCGTCGACGGGGCCGCCGCTCAGCGCGATGACGGCGCGATTGAAGACGGGGGAAGTCGCCTCTGGCACCGGGCCTCCGTTTCTCTCCACAGGTCGCGGCGTCGACCGCTTACGAGCCGGAACGATACCACCGGCCGGGCCCGGCGTACGGGCCGAGCGCCCGCGAGCGCGTCGGTACCGCGGCGATCGAAGCCCCGCCCTTCGGCCGCCGTACGGCCGAGTCGGGCCCGGTCAGTGGGGCCGGCCGTTGTCGGCCGCGACCAGCGTGCCACTCGGCTCCGTCAACTCGGCAGCAGTTATGGCTCGGGCGTCGTCGCGGCGATACGGGATGTTGATCACGACCGTGTGCGGCCGCCCGAGGAGCGTGGCCCGCAGCTGCTTGGCTGCCTGGTTGTACAGGAGCCGCTCCCACCAGTTGCGGGCTACGTACTCCGGGATCAGCACAAAGGTGATGGGCCTCTCGAGATCCGCTCGCCAGGTGCGATCCAAGACGTCTAGATAGGCCACGAGCGGGGCTATCACCGCCCGGTACGGCGACTCCACGACGACCAGCGGAACGTCGGGAACGGCCCCGGCCCAGCGCTCGCGGATCTCGTCGCTCTTCTTCGGGTCGTCGGAGACGTAGATCGCGCGAATGTCCGTGGTGATCGAGCGGGCGACGTTGAGGGCCTGGACCACGGCCCGGTTGACGCCGGGGATTGGAATGACGACCCGATTGTGCCGGTGGGGCTGCGGCACGGCGCTGCCGGGCCTCATCTCCAGCGATCGGGCGGAGGCGGCGTACTGGTGGCCGACGAACAGCATCATCGCGATCAGCAGGGGGATGAAGAGGAGCACCATCCAGGCGCCGTCCAGGAACTTCTCCGAGGCGACGACCAGGAAGACGACGCCGGTGAGAATCGCGCCGAAGCCGTTGACCAGGCTGCGCCAGGCCCAGCCGGAGCTCCGCTCCTTGCGCCAGTGAATGACCATCCCCGTCTGCGACAGGGTGAAGCAGATGAAGACACCGACCGAATAGAGCGGGATCAGAGCGTGGGTGTCGGCCTTGAACGTGACGACCATGCCGATGGCCACGGCGGCGAGCACGACGATACCCCACGAGAAGGCCAGTCGGTCTCCCCGGAAGCCGAACTGGCGGGGCATATAGCCGTCCTGGGCCAGGATCGCGGCGAGCCTGGGAAAGGCGTTGAAGCTCGTGTTGCAGGCGAGAAAGAGGATGAGCGCCGCGCTGATCTGGAGCAGGACGAACGGGATCGCCCCATCCCCGTAGACGGCCGCCCCGACCTGGCCCAGGACCGTCGCGCCCTGGTCCGTGGTGGCCTGGATCCCGTACTGCATCGCCACGAAGGTCAGTCCGATGAAGATCGTGCCCAGAAGCAGGGCCATCCCGATCAGCGTGTTGGCCGCGTTCTTCGATTCGGGGGGTTTGAAGGCGGGCACGCCGTTGGCGATCGCCTCGACGCCGGTGAGAGCCACCGACCCGCCCGCGAAGGCCTTCAGGAGCAGGAAGACTGTGAGCGTCTGGGTTTCGGGCGCGATGGCGTACTGCGGGGCCGGGAGGTGGTGAGCCGCGCCGGTCGCAACGTTCAGGAGCCCCAGGGCGACAGTGAGCAGCGCCATCACAACGAACATGTACGTTGGGAGGGCGAAGATGTTGCCTGATTCTCGGATTCCGCGGAGGTTGGCCGCAGTAACCAGGACGATCACCGCCGCACCGAGCTCGATCCTGTAGGGTCCGATCGCGGGCCAGGCGGTCGCCAGGTTGGCCAGCGCGGAAGCGCTCGAGACTGCGACCGTCATCACGTAGTCGACCATCAGGGCGGCGGCCGCGACAAGGCCGAACCGGGCGCCCAGGTTCTCGCGGGCGACGACATAGGCGCCGCCGCCGGACGGATACGCTCGACAGACCTGCCGGTAGCTGAAGGCCACGATCGTCAACATGAGCGCGATCGCAGCCGCGACCCATATCGACCATGTCAGGGCGACCAGGCCGGCCAGCACGAGAACCTTGAGGATCTCGTCGGTGGCGTAGGCGGAAGACGAGATTGCGTCCGAGCTGAAGATCGGCAGGGCCAGCTTCTTGGAAAGCCGTTCTTCGATCTCCTGCTCGTTGGCGAGCGGCCTGCCGAAGACCACCGCCCTGAGGCGCGCCACGCGGCGGCCGATCGCGGTAGTCGGCGCGCTCGCCGCCGCCTTCGCAACCATGGTGCCCGGCCCGGCATAGCGGAAGTAGGCGGCATGCGGCCGATCGACCACCACGCGCCGGTCACCCAGTTTGCGTCCGTGGAGCGGCGGGCGGGGAGCGGTCATTGAACGCGCGATCCTAGGCGAGGTCTGGCGGTCATGGTGTTCGACGTCCGGGCCGGGCCGGCCGTCCGCAACCTGGTCGATGTCCGTGCCCGGCCGGACCCGGCTGGTCGGCTGATCCGGGTTAGGCTAGCACGATGGTCCGCCCCCCGAGGCTGTCCCCGCGACCTCACGCCCTCGCTCATGGGAGCCAGGTCGGCACCGTCCGGAGCGGGACCGAGGGGTCATTTCTACCGTCTGCTCTGCGCTTGGCCCGTTGACGTTGCCTCGCGCACGCGATCACAGGCCGTAGCTCAACCGCCAGGCCAGGATCCCCGGGAGGCCGGCCGCCAGGATGGCCGCCTGGACGGCAGCGATGTCGTAGGCGACGCGATGCCACGTGGCGTGGCCGGCGGTCGTGTCGAGGATCAGGTAGCTGGCATCGGGGCATCCGTCGCGCGGTTGCCCGACGCTACCGGGGTTGATGATCATTCGGCGGCCGTCCAGCTGGAGCCTGCTCCCCGGGTCGACCGAGATTCCCTCGAGCCCGCCACGAGCTTCGCGAAAGACAAGTGGAACGTGCGTATGGCCGACCAGGCAGTAGCGGGTCTCGATCAGGGCCAGGCTCTCCCGGGCCGCTGACGCCGAGTCCAGGTATTCCCAGATCGGATCGCGTGGGCTGCCGTGCGCCAGGGTGAAGTCCGTGCCTTCGGGCGCAAGCAACTCCGGCAAAGCGGCCAGATACGTCCGCGTTGCCTCGTCGATGTGGGCGCGCGTCCACTCTGCGGCCCTTTGGGCGTCGGGATTGAAACCCTCGATCGAGTCGCGGCTGCAGGCTACGTCATCGTGATTGCCCCTGACGCCGATCGCCCCCACCTCCCTGAGCCGCCCTACGACCGCGTTCGGGTCGGGACCGTAGCCGACGACGTCGCCGAGGTGCCAGACGGCATCAACCGTTCCCAGCGACGCCAGGACCGCATCCAGCGCCCCCAGGTTGGAGTGGATGTCGGACAGGACGGCGATCAGCATGGCCGGCCGTACAAAGGGTGTCGCCGCCGCTCTGCCGGGTCGCGTGGAAACTCCGGCGGCGTCTCCGTCATCTTCTCGACGACCACCAGGACGTGGTCCTCCAGGCCCGGCACGGTCACCGGCCAGAGAGTCGCGATGCGGCCGCCGAGCTGGCGCAACGCAGGCTCCGCCCGGGCAAGCTCGTCGTCGAGCGGGCGCCGCTTCCACGCCACGAGAAGCCCGCCGACACGGGCCAGCGGCAGTGACAGCTCCGACAGTTGGGGTAGATCGGCAACTGCCCGCGCCACGACCGCCTGCCAGCGACCGCGATGGCGAGTATCCGCCGCCACGGTCTCGGCTCGGGCGGCCACGACCGCGACGCGATCGCCGAGCCCGACTGCGGCGACGGCCGCGGCCAGGAAGCGCGCCTTCTTGGCGATGGACTCGACCAGCAGCGCCCGGCGCGCCGGGAGGGCCAGGGCCAGCGGCAGCCCCGGGTAACCGCCGCCGCTCCCGATTTCGATGAATTCGTCTATCCGGTAGCGGCGCAGCAGAGGAACCGCGGCCAGGCTGTCGAGCACGTGATCCCGGGCGATCATCTCCGGCAGGCGTATACCGCTCAGGTTCACGGCCCTGTTCCAGGCCAGAAGCAATCGGGCGTGGTCGCCGATCGCCTCGAACTGGGCCTCGGTGAGACCCGCCGCAGCTTCCTCCGGGGTTGCCTCCGAAAGGCTCTGCGACCGCCGGTGCCCGACCGCAACTGCTGTGGGGTCGTCATCGCGAAGAGCCGCATCGAGCCCGGCTCGAACCGTGGCCACGTACACATCGGGCAGCGGCTCGAGATCCTTGACGCACGTCGGGAGCGGATCGCGATCAGGAGGTGGGGTCATCCGTGGACTCCCGTTTCCTCACGGTCGCGCCGCTCCCGGCGTTGGCTCGGCTCGCACCCAGCGTCCCTCGGTCTTCCCGCGCTGGTCCAGTGTCCGGCCGGGTTTCCCCAGGCCCCTCGCCAGAGCGGTTACCCATCTTGCGGTCCGCAGCAGCGGTGCGGATGTCGGACACTAGGCGCCGTCCCCGGCGCCGTCAACGAGGTTTTCCACCAATCCTGGCGAGTCTTCCACGATCGTGGATAAGTCGGTCCCCGGGCGGCTGCAGGTGGACCGGCACGATGCGGCGAGCGCCAATCCGGGCGCCCATCCAGGACGACGCTGCCGAAACCCGCGGCTCAGGCGCGCGCGTTCCTTATCGGCTTGCCCAGGGTCCTGCGCACGACGTCGAGGACTTCTTCGATGTAGCGATCGGCGTCGCCCCTCTCGGCGGCGGTCCGCACGCAGCCCTGGACGTGGTCTTCGAGGATCAAAAGGGCGACCGAGTCGACGGCGGCCCGAAGTGCAGCCGTCTGCTGCAGGATGTCGACGCAGTACTCCTGCCGCTCGATCATGCGCTCGATGCCTCGTACCTGGCCTTCGATGCGCCGCAGCCTCCTGGTCAAGATCGACTGATCGCGCGTGTACGAATGGCGGAAGGTCGAATCAGGCTCAGATGTGCTGGTGTCGATGGCGAGTCCGCCCTGGGTTTCGACGCCCGACTCGTCTACGTCCCGCCTCTCGGTGTCGTCCTGTGCTGCCACGGGTGGCCTCGTTTCTTGATCGCCGGGCCGCGGTAGAACCTCATCCTGGGGACGGCCACGCCGCCCGATGATACCCCGGGGGAGTATTCCGGGCAATCGGCTCGCACCGCCCCCGGCCTCTTGATTGCCCCGAACGGATAGACTTGCCACGTGGATCCTCGAGAGCGGCTCCCAGACGGGCCAGGCGGCACCACCGGCGAGGCGACACCGCCGGGTCCGCGATCGGACTCCGAGTTCGCACATGCCAGCGAGGCCGAATTCGCCCGCATCCTCGACTTTTACGAGGTCGCCTGGCAGTACGAGCCGAAAGTCTTCCCGATCCTGTGGGACCTCGATGGCAACGTGCTGGAGAGCTTCGCGCCGGATTTCTTCCTGCCCGATCTCGACGTCTTCGTCGAACTGACGACGCTCCAGCAGCGACTCGTCCGAAAGAAGAACCGCAAGGTCCGACGTCTCCGTGAGCTGTACCCCGGTCTTCGGATCAAACTCTTCTACGCCCGCGACTTCCGAGCGCTGATGCTCAAGTACGGTCGCGCAGCGCTCCTGTCGGAGCTGAGCGGCGCGTCGGGGCAGGTGCTGTCACACCATGAATCCGAAGGCCGTTTCGAACCGGCTGGCGGGCGAGGCGTGCTCGATCCGCCCGGCAATCGGGAGAGCGGCGTCAACCCGGTGGCGCCTGCGTCGAGCCCGGAACCACGCCCCGCCCGTGAGCACCGCTCTCGCTCCGCCCGCCGTCGCGCCGGGCGGAGGGCCGCCTCGGCAACCGCCCACGCCGCCCCGTGATGCAAGAGGTACCGATGAAACCACCCCAGAACCTCGTCGCCGACGTTGCCGAGGTGTTGCTGACCGAGGAGCAACTCGAGGCCAAAGTGGCAGAGCTCGGGGAGCGGATCACCGCCGACTACGCCGGACGCGAGCTGACGCTCGTAAGTGTGCTCAAGGGTTCGCTGCCGTTCATGGCGGACCTGATGCGGCATATCAGTCTGCCGCTGCGGATTGACCTCATGGAGGTTTCGAGCTACGGCGGAACCTCGACCGAATCGTCCGGGCTCGTCCGAATCCTGAAGGACCTCAGCGCGCCGATCGAAGGCCGGGACGTGCTCCTGGTCGAGGACATCATCGACACGGGGCTGACCCTGAACTACCTGCTCCGCTACCTCAACGGCAAGAACCCGCGGTCGATCAAGGTCTGCGCCCTCCTCGATAAGCCGGCTCGGCGCCTGGTGGAGATCCCTCTCGACTATGTCGGATTCCAGATCCCGGACGCCTTCGTCGTGGGGTATGGTCTCGACTTCGGGGAGGTCTACCGAAACCTCCGTTTCGTCGGCGTGTTGCGGCCGGAAGTCTACGAGTCCTGAGGAACCGTGCGATGCATCACACCTCGGCGAGCCGCGGTCACTGGCTCGTCGCCATAGGCGCGATCGTGATCGTCGGCTCGACCATGCTGCAGTGGTGGCAGATCGGCGGCGGGCCCGGCGAGCTCCCGGCCAACACCGGCATCGGCATCTCCGACGGCCGCGTCTTCCTTATGTTCCTCGCGGCCGTGGCTACGCTCCTTCTCATCACGCTCCCATTTGCCTCCGAAAAACCGATCGGCATCGACCACCCGCTGTCGTACACGGCGCTTTTCGTCGTGCTTTCGCTCGGCTATCTCCTGCGCCTGGTCAGCCTGGCGCAGCAGCAGCTCCTGCCGTGGCCGCCGCAGCGAGGCGTCGGCCTGTGGCTGGCGGCCGTGGGCCTGGTGCTCTTCGCTCGGGGCATCTTCGAGGTATTCGAGGAGCGCCGCCGGCGGCTGTACTAGCGCGATCAGGTCGATGAATGGGGTTTGGTTCCAGGATCGCCCTGGCGGCCTTCCTGCGTTTGCCCAAGTTGCTGTATAGTTATCCCTGGCGATCCGGATGTATCTGCACGGTCGCCGACCTACCGAGGCGTGGCTGTCGAGCGCTTTGCCGCTCGCCACACCGAGAGCTCCGGCACTAAGGCAAACGCGACCCCAGCCCTACTGGCTGTCGCGAGCAGTGCGATCGCCCTCTCGTCTTGAGGTTCGTCTTCGAGTGGAGTACCTGGTCCGGCAGGCCCGAATAACCGATGTTGATCGGTTGTACGCGCTCTGCGCGGAGAAAGGGGCCGTGCCCGGTGGCGACTCTCCGATTGACGCGATCGGCCTGCTCCGCCAGCTCGTCTACCTGCCGAACGCGAGCGTCGCGCTCGTCGAAGCGAGTCGGCAGCTGGCAGGGGGTGCGGTGCTCGGCCTTCGGCCATCGATCAGATCCGGTGGTTTCGTCGGCTCGGTCGATGTGCTCGTCGTCGCGGACGGTCACGACAGTGGCCAGGTTGCCGATCTGCTGATCGAAGAGATGCTGCACTCGGCCCGAAGAAAGGGCTGCACATCGGTGGAAGTCACGTTGGCGCAGGACAGCGAGCATTTCTCGAACTGGCAGCGTCATGGCTTCTCGAAGGCAGCCGGCAATGTCTACAGAGCGACGGTCGCCGTCAGGGCGCCGACCGGACGCTGAAATCGCCCGGGAGCCGAGCAGCCAGGAGCGCCGGCACCCCAGGTCACACGGTCGACGAGGGAGTCGCCGGCCAATACATCAAGGAGTTCATTCGTGAGCAAGAACGTCGCCGTCTTCGTAGACGTGGCGAACATCTTTTACGCGGCGAAGGCGGCAGGCGCGGACATCGACTATGTCACGCTGCTGAAGGCCGCCGTGGCCGGGCGTGACTTCGTCCGGGCCTACGCCTACACCGGACTCGATCCGGAGAACGAGAACCAGCGCAACTTCCACTCCTTCCTCGCCCGTCACGGCTACAAGGTCGTGAGCAAGGACATCCGCAAGTACGGCGACGGCAAGGTCAAGGCCAATCTCGACATCGAGCTGGTCGTCGACATGATGAAGACGGCTCGAAACCTGGACGTCGCGATCGTCGTGAGCGGCGATGGCGACTTCGCTCCCGCCATCCGGGCCGTCCAGGAGATGGGCGTTCGAGTGGAAGTTATCAGCTTCCGGGGCAACACCAGCTCCGATCTGATCGAGGTCGCCGATGTCTTTTACGACATCACGCAGCTGGCCCGAGTTGACCGCGACTCCTCGCGGTCCGGACGGCGGGTCGCCAGTGACGACGAGGACCTGTCGATGACGGAGGTCCCCGACAAGCAGACCGAGGGCCGAGGAGGCCGCGGACGTGGCCGCGGTCGCGGCCGAGGAGGCCGCGCCGAGGTCGCCGAGGAAGTCGCGGTTGCCGACACCCGCAGCAGCCGTCCCACGGCTCGTGGCGTTGCCGCCCGAACGGAGGCTGGCCCTGGCGGGCGCCTGGTTGTTCTGCCGGGTGAGAAGCTGTCGCGGGCGGCCGGTGCGGCAGCCGGCGAGGCGGCCGGGGAAGCGGCGCTCGTCGAGGCCGCCGACGAACTGGCCGCAGGCGTAGAGGTCGAGGCCACCGAGGGCGCCGTGGGCGCGGAGATCGCCGAGGCCGCCGAGACGACCGGTCGCCGACGGCGTCGCCGTGGCGGTCGCGGCCGTGGCCACGGCCGGGCCCAGGCTCCCGGTGAGGCCGGTGAAGGCGATCTGGCCGAACCAGACGAAGGCGACACGGCGGCTCCACCGGCTGCTCGACCCAACCAGTTCGGGTCGGTCTGGGATTCGCAGATCGGCATGGCCGGCCGGCCGGAGCAGATCGCGCCGGTCTCCCCGGACGAGGACGACTACGCCGAGCCGGAGATTCCCGAGTACCTGCTGGCCGAGCGCCGCCGCAGCAGCGGTCGAGGTGGAGGCGGTCGCGGGCAGGGCGGAGGCGGCCGCGGCGTGCGGAGCGCCTATGCATCGGCCGTAGACCGCGAACGATACGGTCGATCTTCGACGCCGCGCTACGCCGAGCCGGTTCGCCAGGCCCAGCCTCAGCGCCGGCGCGACGAGCGACCGCAGCGCGCGCCCGGACCCCAGCAACATCGCGGCGGCGGAGCGCAGCGCGGTGGCCGCGACTCGGCCGAGCCGTGGAGCGAGGTTCCGCCGGAGCTCGAGGAGCTCCTGCGTGCCCAGCTCGCGACCAAGCTGACCAGGCCGGCCGCCGGTGAGGCGCGGCAGGACCAGGACGCCGCCGGAGTCCCAGCCGCCCAGGCCCCCGAGGTCGGCGTGCAAAAGGCCCCGGCTCGAAGGGGCGGACGCCGCAAGCCGGCCGAATCCGCCAGTGCGGAGCGCACTGCCGAATCCACCGGCGAAGGCGAGGCTCCAGCCGAGAAGACCAGGCCCGCTAGCCGGGGCCGGCGCAAGCCCGCCGACAGCGCTGCCGCCGGTGGCAATGGCCTCGCGGGTCCGAGTGGCTCGGCGGGTTCGGGCGCCGAGGCCGGCGAACCGGCCGCCGGGGCCGGCGCGCCCAGGAGGCGCGCTCCGGTGCGTCGCAAGGCGGCGGCCTCGCCTGCACAAGTCGCCGAAGCGATCAGCGACGGCAGCGAGGGGGGCGGCGAGTAGCCGGGCTGCCCAGCCAACGAGCGGCCGCAGGCCCCGCCCCTCCGACCATGAACGACGCCGCGACGCGCGGCCAGCCTCGAGCCCTGGCCGAGGTCGGTTCGATGATCCTGGGCGCGGCGCCGCATGCCCTTCTGCTCGTCGGACCCGCCGCGACCGGCAAGACGACTCTCGCCCTCGATCTGGCCGCCGGTTTGCTCTGTCGTGACCCGGATCCGGCGGCGCGACCGTGCCGCGTCTGCCGGGGCTGCCGTCAGGTGGCCTCGGGTAATCACCGCGACCTGCACCGGCTCTTTCCCGAAGGGCCCGGCGGGGAGATCAAGATCGGCGACCCAAGACACCCGGAGCCGGGCACGGTCCGGCATCTCATCGGCGAGCTTGCCCTCTTGCCCGCCGAGGGCGGGGCGCGGGTCGCCATCGTCGAGCAAGCTCATCGCCTCAACGAGGACGCTCAGAACGCGTTCCTCAAGATGCTCGAGGAGCCGCCGGCCGGGGTCACGATCATCCTCTGCGCCGATGACGAGGAATGCCTTCTCCCTACCGTCAGATCGCGCTGCGTCCGGATTGCCCTCGGCGCGGTGGGCGGCCGGGAGATCGAGGGCTGGCTGGGCGAGCTCGGGGTCGCCGACGCGCCCAGGGCCGCTCGACTGGCACGGCTTGCCGGAGGCCGGCCGGGCCTCGCCCTTGCCTACGCGCGCTCAGCCGAGGCCGAGCGGCTCCGAGGCGAGATAGCTCGGGGCATCTTCGACATGCTCGGCGAGGGTCGTCAGGCCCGGCTGTCGTCGGTCCGCGAGCTGATGAAGTCCGCTTTGGCACTCGACAGGGCGCTCGACGATGCCCGGCGCGACTGGAAAGCCACCGATCAGGCCGTGGCCTCCGGTTCCCCGAGAGGACGCAAGGCGAAGCTCACACGGCCGGTCGAATCCGACGTGACGGACGATGCCGGGGCGGACGAAGCGGCGAGCCCCAAGCTTGCGGCTTCGGACCGACGATCGGCCGCCGGCACGCTCATAGGGATCTGGGCCTCCATCGGGCGGGACCTGGCGGTGGCGACGGCCGGGGTCGCCGGGCAGATCCGCGAGCTGGAGCTGGTCGACGATATCCGAGGGGCTGCTCCGGGGCTCTCCGCCGAGGGCCTCGCGACGTTCCTGGAGCGGCTGACGACCGTCTCGGCCCTGCTGGACGAGAACGTCAACCCCGAGCTGGCACTGGATGTCCTGGCCCTGGGCTGGCCGCGACTTGAGGCGGCCGCCACGGCCGCCACGTCACAGTCCGGCCGCCGCCGATGAGGAGCCGGAGCGAGGTGCCGCCGATGAGGCGCCGCCGATGACGCGTGGCGAGATGGCCCGCCTCGAGGCGAGCGTGCGGGGCCGAGTCCAGGGCGTCGGTTTCCGCTACTTCGTCGTCTCCCAGGCCATGCGCCTCGGCCTGACCGGCTGGGTGTCGAACGACCAGGACGGAGCCGTTCGCTGCGTTGCCGAGGGTCCGCGGCCGGAGCTCGAGCTGTTACTCGACGCTCTCCGCGAAGGCCCCGCCTCCGCCATCGTGGAGCACGTGGTCGAGGATTGGCTGCCCTACACCGGTCGCTGGGGCAGCTTCGGGATCCGCTCATCCGGCCACAGCGGCGACTGAGCCCACGCTACGGCAGGGCGCGCAACATTCCGCCGTCTATCGAGACGAAGGTGCCGGTCTGATAGGAGGCCAGGTCGGAGCAGAGCCAGGCGACGTAGGCGGCAAGTTCGTCGGGCCGGCCGTACCGACCCGCTGGGATCGACCGCTCGGCCTGCGCCCGCACCTCCGCCTGCGTGTCCCCGGTCTTCTCGGCCTTTGCCCTGTCCAGCGCCGCCACGCGGGCAGTGTCGAGGCGGCCCGGTAGAACGCCGTTGACCGTCACGCCATCGGCGATGACCTCGGGTGCGATCGTCTTCAGCCACGCCTGCAACGCGCTCCGGCATGCGTTCGAGTAGGAGAGATCGGGGATCGGCTGGCGGATCCCGGACGACATGATCGAGACGATCCGGCCCCAGCCGCGCGAGCGCATTCCGGGCAGAAGCGCGGTCGCTATCTCGATCGGAGTGAGGGCCAGAAGCTGGAATGAGCGACGCCATTCCGCCGGGCTGGTCTTCGTCGCCTCGGATGCGACAGGACCACCCGCGTTGAGGATCGCGATGTCTATCGGCCCGAGACTTCGCTCAGCCTGCCAGGCTACCTTTGCCGCAGTGGCCGGGTCCGCGGCATCGCCGGCGATGGTCACGGCCACCACCGAATGCAGCTTGCGGATCTCGTCGGCGGCCCGCTCCAGCGCCTCGCCGCCACGCGACCACAGTGCCAGCTTGCAGCCCTCGCCGGCAAGACGCTCGGCCGTAGCTCGCCCCAGCCCGGCCGACGCGCCTCCAACGAGGGCGGTCCGACCTCGCAGACCCAGATCCATCGCGTTCCTCCTTGCTCGGCCCCATGGTGCCATGGTGGCAGGCTTACCGTTACGCTACGGGGGTGAACGAACGGAATCGGGTCGCAGACCGGGCCGCCGTCGCGTATCGGGCGCTCGCGGACCTGGCCGAGACGGTCGAGGACGAGTGGCAGTACGTCAACGACCTGGTGGACGAGTATCTGCCGGGCATCCGGGTTCTTGCCGGGGCCGGCGACGGTGCGCTCACGGCCGCTCAGATCCTGGCGGTCGACGAGGCCATCGCCGAGATCGGCCTCATCTCCGACCCGCACAAGGCGATCGACTGGCTGTCCACCTTCCCGCACCTGGTGGCCCTGGCCCTTGGCGGCGACGTGGACGCAGCGGCCCGGGCCTCGCCGGCCGGTACGGAACCTGGACAGGCCGGGGACAGCCCGCCCGAACCCGACGACGATTCGCCGTTCCGAATCCTGCTGGGGGGCGATCGGTGAGGTTCCAGGATGCCGCGCCCGACGCCAGGACGGTCGTGTATGCGGGCATCCAGGCCGATCCGCTCGTAGCCCGCGTTGCCGCGTTGCTGGCCGGGGCCACGGCCGCGGAGAGGCTGCTCGCCCGGGCCGTGATGAACGGAGAGAGGACAGACGCGGAGGTGTGGCGCCGCATCTTCCCGGCACTCTTCGGCGAGAGCGCCGACGAGGAGCTGCGCCGCCGCGCAGGGCTCCTCCTGGCCGCCTCGCTCGAAGTGGCCAACCGCGGCGAAGCGGCTCGAAGCCAGTACCGCGGGGCGATTGTCGAGGAGCTCACGGCCCGGCTCCTGGCCGGACGCGCCGGCCCGTCGGCGCCGGTCAGGCGCGAGCGGCGCGTCCTCTTCGATGGCGTCCCGGCCGAGATTCACCCCTACGACGTGACCGTGGAATCGGCGACAAGGCCCGAGGTGTACGACTGCAAGTGGGGCGCGCGTGGCATCAACGCCGACGTCCTGAACCAGCTCGACGACGCCCGAACGCATGCCGCCGAAGAGGAGATCGATGTCAGGGTCGCCCTCGTCGTGTTTGACGCGCGTCGGTCGTGTGAGCTGCGGCTGGACCGATCGACCGCCAACCACGAGCAGACGCGGCTGGTTGCCCTCGAGTCGCTCGATGAGCTGAAGGGATAGGGCCGTGAGCCAACTCGCGCCCAACGGGAGCCCCGCCGGACCGACCGCCGCCGGCCGGGCACGAGATGACCCGTTGTGCGACGTGCTCCCATACCGGATCGTGCGGCCGTACCGGGTCCGCTTCGAAGAGGCGACTGCGGCCGAGACGATGCGAACGGCGATCTACCTCGCCTGGGCGGCCGACGTCGCCTGGCAGCATTCGACCATGCTCGGCTTCGGTCGCGACTGGTACTCCGCGCGCGGTCTCTCCTGGCTGGTCCGCGCCGTGAGGCTCGACGTGCTGCGGCCGATCCACCCGTACGAGAACGTCGTCGTGACCACGGAGGTGACCGGCTACCGGCGGATCGCGGCGCATCGTCACAGTGACGTAAGGGATGCCGCGGGCGGGCTCCTGGCCAGCCTCGGGATCGATTGGGTCATGACTAATGGGCGGGGCCTGCCGACGCGCGTGCCGGTGGAGATGCTGGAGTTCGTGGCCGACCGGTCCTCGACCTTCGACGTGTTGAAGGTGTCCTTGCCCGAGACGCCACCGGGCGCCGTCGAGCGAGCTTTCGGCGTGCGACGCCGGGACCTCGATCCCCTCGACCACGTGAACAACAGCGTCTACATCGACTACTTCGAGGAGGCGCTCGAAACTGCCGGGCAGGGGCGGCTGCTCGCAACTACCCCCCGGCGGTACGAGATCGACTTCGTGGCGTCGGCCGAACGGGAGGACCGCCTGGTCGGCCGAGCCTGGCCGCTCGACGGCGGCTGGGCGTATCGGTTGAGCCGCAGCGATGGCGCGGAGGTGTTCCGCGCGAGAGTGGCCTGCCTCTAGCGGCTCAGGCCCCGGGTTCGTCGCCCGGCCCGGCCTCTTCGGATGGCTTCTCGGCCGGAGCTGTGGTCTGGGCGCGTGATGCCTCCGCGGCTCTGCGCAGGTCTGCGGCGAGCTCCTTGCTGCGGGCCGCCAGGCGATCGCCGACGTGCTCGGTCGCGTTGGCGGCTTTGTGGGCGACCGGACCGGCGTTCTCGGCTGCGACCGCGGCGAGCTCGGCGGCTTTGGCGGCCACGTCTCGGAGCACCGGACCAGCCTGTCGCCCGGCCTGGTCGATCATTTCCTGGAGCTGGGCGATCCAGCGCTCACCCAGCTCGCGAGCTCGCGCTGCCTGCTCACGGCGCGAACTGCCCCTGGCTGCCGGCTCGCCCGAGCCGACCTCTTCGCCCTTTTCGGTCGGATCGTTGGTTCCCATCTGAACACCTCAGGCTGCGCGAGGATTCCGCTGACCCTCGACATCGGACGGTGACAATCGTACGCCCCCGAGGGAATGGCCTCGCCAGCGCGCCTCCATACTCCGTCGGCCGGAGAATCGGTGAGCGTCTGACGCGGGTGGCGCGGCCGAGGGGCAAAGCTGGCCCTGGCAGGGCGGAAGTTGCCGCCCGAGCTGCGTCGGGTTGCCGCCCCGCCGCGGCTCAATGGCTACTTGGACTCCGGGTCCTGCCAGGCTCTCGCGAGATCGTCCAGGTCCGTTTCGCCGGCCGGACCGGTCCTGTCGAGCAGCCCGGCCTCGTAGGCCGCGATTGCCTCATTCGACGGGGTCCGGGCGTCACGCGACTCGTCACCGGTCGGGTTCATCACTACGCTGCCGGCGTTCTCGATCTCGGCTTCGAGCTCAATCTTGCGCATCTCGCGGCGGACGGCTTCGCTGGGCAATCGCACGGCCTCCGGGTCGATGACGTCGCCGCCCTTGCCGACCTGAAGGCGAGCCCCCGGATCGATCACGTTGGGTGCCATGGGCGCGGCCATCCTGCGAGCCACCTTCGGTTCGACGACGGTGAGGCCGGGGATATCCTGCTCGAGCGAGCCTTCGATGACGGCGCCGCACCTGGGACAGGCGGCGGCACCGGTCGGGACCGGCGTGGAGCACCAGGGGCAGATGCGGTTCGATTCGTTCATGCGGAACACCGTAGACCACGGCGACCTCCTCGCCAATCCGACCTTTGGGTCATGGAACGACCCTGACCCACGGGCAGGTTGCGTGTTCGGGCCGATGATAGGCGCGCCTGGGCCGGATGCGCGACGTCGTCGCACTACCCGAGGGAGGTCGGCAACTCCCCCGTCTCGGCAGCAGATCGCCCGTTTGAACTCCTCGAGGCGTTCTCCGGAGCGGCACTTCTCAGGCTGGCGAGAATGGCTGAGCGAATCCTCGGTTGACGACGCAACTGACACGTGTTTAGCTACTTCGACCTCATGCAGGTCCGGCACACGGGCCGCGCTGCTGCTGCCTTCGGGGCTACGAGCATCGCTGACCCCTCTGCGTCGGGCTTGATGAAGGAGGAGGAATGGCTCGGAGCCGGCCCACGAGCTTCGACGTGGCCCGTCTGGCGGGTGTCTCCCGGACCACGGTCTCGTTCGTCCTCAACGGCCGCGACGACATGGCGATCAGCCGGGCGACCAGGGACCGAGTGTTCGAGGCAGCGAGAAGCCTGGGCTACGAGCCCAATGCCCCCGCGGCCCAGCTCGCTCGGGGTTCAAGCCTGACGATCGGCCTCGCGCTGGGCCGGGATCCCGCGCAGGTCGCCGCCGACGCCCTGCTGCCGCAGATCGTCCGAGGTGTTGGCGACGCGGCGCGGGGAGCCAACTACCTGGTGCTCGTCGAATCTCTGCCCCCGGTGCCCGGAGGCTACCGCCGCTTGATCGGGTCGCGCCGTATCGATGGGCTGATCGTGTCCGGACCACTGGCCGAAGACATCGAGCTTCGTCGAGCCCAGGAGGACGGTTTTCCGATCGTGTTGCTAGGCCCTCTTCCGACGCTGGGCGCACCGAGCGTCGGCGTCGACAACGTCGCCGGAGCGAAGGCGGCGGTCTCGCATCTCATCGATCGAGGTCACACGACCATCGCCCTGATTACCAATGCGCCACTCACCTGCACATCGGCATCCGAGCGACTCGACGGGTATCGGCTCGCCCTGAGCGAAGGCGGCATCGAGTTCGATCCCCAGCTCGTGGCCGAGGGTGCCTTCGTGGCCCAGAGCGGCCTCGAGGCGATGGCGGCGCTGCTCGGGAAGCGGCCGTTTACCGCCGTCTTCGTCGCGAGCGACGTGCTCGCCCTGGGCGCGATGGCGGCGATCCGGGCCATCGGGCTTCGCATACCTGCCGACATCTCCCTCGTCGGCTTCGACGACATCCCGCTGGCAGCACATTTCGATCCGCCGCTCACCACCGTCGGCGTCCCAGCCTATGAGCTGGGCAGGACGGCGGGGAACATCCTGCTGGCCCTCATCAAGGGCGAACCCGTGTCGCAGCGCACACTCCTCGACCCGGAACTCAGGATCCGGGAGTCGGTTGGTCCGGGCTCCGGTCGGCGGCGCCCTCACAGTTGAGGCTGGCGGTCGTATCTGGAAACACCGACTCTCCGCCCGCCGTGCCCCATCCTGCTCGTGCCTCGGCTGGGTCGGGGTATCATTGCCGCCCGATCGCGGTTGCGTCGCGCGCCCGTAGCTCAGTGGATAGAGCGTCGGCCTCCGGAGCCGAAGGTCGCAGGTTCGAATCCTGTCGGGCGCGCTCTTACAACATCTTCCGGCAGCGCCAGGGCAAGCCCGTGGGCGTAGGCCGCGGGCGTGAGGCGGGCCGACACGAACTCCCGCCCCGCCACGACAATCCTCTCGTAGATCGCGTGGAGCAGTTCGCTCCGTGCCTCCGGAACGTCGGCTTGCTGCCAGGTCTCTCCGAGGGCGCGCAGCCACTCCACCGCCCGGTCCGCCGGTATGCCGACGTGAGCCGTCTCTTCTATCTCCGCCAATGAGGCTCGCAGGTGCCTGAGGCGCCCGAGGTACGTCTCGTCGCTGATCCCGCCCCCAACGTGCTCCATGGCGAGCTCTCGCATCTGGCGCTCGATCCGTGAGCGGTCGATGGCGACCGGTCTCCTCGTGGAAGCAAGGGCTGCCACCACTCGGGCGATGACCCCGTCGTCGAGATCCATGTCCCCGAGCTGGGCCATGATCGGGACCTCCCAGGTATCGGCCGGCAACCGAGCACTGCGGCCCCACGCCTCGCACGGCTTCGTATGGAGCTTGCGGTAACGGTGGTCGGCAGCCCAGCCGTCGCTCCGTATGCGCCGGCCGCAGACGCATTCGAGCAGACCACCGAGAAGATCGACTCGGTCTCGGCGATGCGGGCCGGCGCCCTTGAACTTTGATCTCCGGACATCCTCGACCCTGGCCCACAGTTCATCCGACACCGGCGGGTTCGGACGCCAGGGAGCTGGCTTGCGCGTCTCGTTTGGACCGCGGTGGCGGCGTATCCAGCCGTTGAACACCGGGTTCATCAAGATGCAGCGGATGCGCGTTGCTTCCAGACCGGTCTCGACAGCGAGTTGCTGGGCGCTCACGGTTCCCAAGGCGTAGCGCTCGAACAGCCCCACGGCGATGCTGATGGTGGCCGGGTCGATCTGGAGCACATTCGGAGGCTCGGGCGAGCGGCGGAAACCTAGAGGAGCATGGCCGCCAGGATCATCCTCCTGGGAGAACTTGGCGGCATAGCCCTGGGTAATGCGTTCTGAGAGCCGGCGGCTGTACTTCTCGGCTCCTGCCGACTCCGCCACGAGCTCGTCCCAGTCGTTCGGATCGGAGCTGATGATCCGTCGGTCGCACATGACTAGGGCGACGCCGGCAGGGTGGAGGTGGTCTTCGAGGAGTTCGAGTGTCCGGCGCAGATTACGCTGCCAGCGATCCGAGTAACCGGCCAGCAGGAGATCGAACCCTCCCGCCTTAGCCTCTGCGAGCATCTGCGCCATCGTCGGCGATCGCCAGACTGTCGTGCCGCTTTGGGCCACCTGGAAGACCCGGCCTGTGTCGATGAGGCCATAGCGCTCGATGAAGCGGTCCTGCTGCTCGCGCTGGCTCGCCGGGCCGAAGCGGTCGTATTGCCCCTTGGTCGACTCTCGTATCCAGCGGGCGACCCTCAAGCCACTGATGTCGTCGAGAGAGCGAGGCAGTCGCTTCATGCCGCCGTGCCCTTCCCGCTCTTGCACATCCGAGGGATGTTCCCTCTGCCGTCAACCGACTCGCGGCGCATCTGGTTTGGACCGTCGGGGTAGCGGGCGTGAAGGGCTTCGACGTAGCGGGCGAGGGCCGCGATGAGCGGGTCGCCTCCGCTGCCTTGAAGCGAGACCGCCATCTCGGTCACGGTCTCACCTGGCCGTTCCGGCGTTGGGCTTGCTCCGCCACCCACCATTCGGTCCGGGCCGCCCGGGCGAGTCGCTCAATCCCGAAGAGGTGACCGAGCGGATCGTGGCCCGTCGCCAGGCAGGCCAGGTGCGCCTTGATCCTGACCATGTAGGCCTCGGCCGCTTCGCTGCGGGCAACCAGAGCGGGGGTCGCACTCATGGAACTGCTCCGAGGTCCAGCGCCGGGGAAGCGGACAGCGCGCTGACCGGAGGCTCGTCTAGGCCCGCATCGATGTCCCAGATGCTCCGCGGGTAGTCCGACTCGACAGGGACTTCGTCGAGCCCCGCCGTATCTGCCACATCCGGCACATCCGGCACATCCGGCACAGAAGGTACCGCTGAGCGTGCGGCAGCGAGGGTGTTTGTGCCGCTTGTGCCGCTTGTGCCGCTTTCCGCAGGTACGGAGCCGTACCTCTCCCAGGCGTCCTCGAAGGCCGCCCGGAAGTAGCAGTGGACAGGGTTCCCCGTCCCGAAGGGTCGGTGGCGCACCGACTCGATGCCGAATGCCCGCAGGAGCTTGCCCATGTAGTGGGGCGTGATCTCCCTGCCTCGGATGTCGGACCAGATCGATTGGTCGAGGCCGATGAGTTCCGCGCGGAGTTCTGCCGTTGGGAGGAACGCAGACTCGGCCGACCCAAAGACGATCGCGCAATCGTGAAGGAGGCGTAGCTCGTAGTTGTCGTCGGCGGCGACTCGGCTGCTGTGGATCGCCACGGCCGCCTTTCGGGCAGTGGCGGGCCAGTGGCCGCCAGCGGCGTCGGCGATTGCGAGGAGCGGTTCCCAGCCGTCCTGGGCGCGATCGTCGAGCTCGGGCGGCAGCATCTCGTCGGGCAGCGTAAAGTCCTCGATGGCCGCGACGTGGAAGGCCAGTGCGTCGCGCAGTGGCGTCCCGAGAGCGCGGGATCGGCGCTCGCGGAGGCGTTCGCCTCGTTCGTGGCGCGATCGACGCTGCATCGAAATGACGATGGCTCGATCGAGGATCGTGTCGGGCAGACCGCCGATGCCGGCGGTCACCTTGGGGCAGAACACGTCGAACTCGACGAGGGCAAATCCCCGGCCCTGGGGGACATTTCGGGGCACCTTGGTTCCGCGCCGGTTGCCGCTGTTGAAGACCGAGCGGAGTCCTTCAGTTGAGCCGGTCTTGTCGTTGAAGATCGTGTCTACTTCATCCAGGAGGACCGTCGGATGGTGGCTATCGATCTTGCGGAACAGGACCGACTCAGACGGCCGGGCGATCCGCCAGGGATCGCGGACGATGAACTCGAGCACGTCGAGGAGCTTGGTCTTGCCGCTCTGCTTGACGGCCGAGGTCACCGCGAGGATCGGCGACTGCTCCAGGCGTTCGAGGGGAACGTGGGTGTGAGC
Organism: Candidatus Limnocylindrales bacterium; assembly: GCA_049514315.1. Classification (GTDB taxonomy): domain Bacteria; phylum Chloroflexota; class Limnocylindria; order Limnocylindrales; family CSP1-4; genus Fen-1039. Next base: position 34,589 of record JBEKVD010000011.1, read on the forward strand.
GACCCATAGGGCAATCGCCTGGGCATGCGCTCGTGAGGCAAAGTGGACGAAGCGCTCCAGATGGGCAACGAGCGCGTCCAGAGTCTCGGCCAACGTCCACGCGGGAGGTTCCGGGGCAGCCGAGCCGCCGCGTACGTCAACGGCCGCCGGCCCGGCGCCTGGCGCGTATCGCCCGACGCTGGCGGCGATCTCACGCACTTCCTCATCGGGCAACGGCGGGTTGCAGCGGCCGGAATTGACGGCCAGGAGCGCGATCTCGATCTCGGGGACGGTCATGCCCCGCTGGCGCATGGTTCCGGCGAGGCTCATGAGGGTGGCATTGCGCTTGCCCTCGGGGATGGCGTCGGGCTCGTCGGGACCATCGGTTGCGGGACAAACTGACCGCCCGGCCTCTATGACCCACGCCGGCGCATCGGCGAGGCCGTTCTCAAGGGGCGTGACCCACTCGTACCAGACGCCGCTGACATGGAGCGAGGGCGGAACGACGACGTAGGAGCCCGGGCCACGCAGATCGACATGCGGTCTGAGGGCGACCTTGGGCCTGACCGGCATCAGCGTTCGATAGAAGTGGTGCCAGCCGCGGCCCGTCTTCGAGGTTGCCGTGTGGGGCAGCTCATCGGCCGAGACGACGGTCGCGAGATCGGCGGTGTCCACATCGACGACTACGTAACCGTCGGGAACCACGGCGCCGATGTTCGCCTGGGGCCACATCTCCCACCAGCGGCTTATCTGGTCAGGATCGGTGGTCGCATCCTTCAGACCGTTCTTCGTCCGTGGGTGCTTACCCCGTGAGGGGCAATCCGGCCGACGGCAATCGCAGGAGCCGTCAATCGGAGTGTGCAGCGGGATGACCGCCCAGCCGGCGGCTGCCATTGCCAGAGCGCCCGGAAGGAGGGCGCGTGGCGAGTTCATCGCTGGCGGGCCGGATCGGCGAGGTAGGCGTCGAGGTCCTCGGGCCGGACACGTACGACCCTGCCGATGCGCATAGACCGCAGCTGACCGTCGTCGATGATCTTCCAGGCCATCGATCGGCTGACGGATAATCGCTCGGCGACCTGCTCGATCCGGAGCAACGGCCGGTCGGTACCGTCCACCGCGTCCATGGTCTTCCCCTGCGTCGACACTTGTGGCATCCTTTGTGTCATCGCGTCCACAGCAACTGCTGCTGACGCTGCGAGTAGTTTATGAGGACCGCGTGTCCACTGCAACTGACAATCTGTCGGTGACAGCTCGCGAAGGTATGCAAGCGTGAGCCTGCGTCCGCGGTTCGCCGGGGACGGCCGTCTCCGGCTTCCGGAAAGCGTCCAAATCCTCTATCGGGCCAATGACTTCGGCGCCCGGGGCGACATCGTCGGAGACCTCGCTGATGCGGGCTACGACCCGTTCGAGCGCGTGGCGAGCGGCCTGTTACTCGCGGAGGAGTTCGCTCGGGTCGATCTCACCGATCGGAAGGCTGCCGGGAAGTGGTACCAAGAGCACGGAGTGCTCGACCTCTCGCATTTCTTCCCCGCCGAAAGGTTCGAAGTCTCGCATCACGTCCGTGAAGACACGCCCTTCCACGACGCCCAGGTCGACGTTCTTCAACAACAAGAGAACGTGCGTTGGCATCTGCTCTCACTCGCGCGTCTGAGCGACCACCTGCCCGACGGAAGTCATCCCCGATCTCGCTGGGCCCCTGCGGAAGGCTGGGATGCGCGCTGGGTTCAACCGGTAATCAGGGCACCGTCGGAGCTCGTCTGGCTCGGTGGGTCGACGAACTACGAGACCCACATCACACCGCTCATGCAGCGTGCTGTGCGGCCGGAGGCCATCTTCAAGGAAACGCCGCTCAGCGAACTCACGCTTCCCCGCGGGATGGACCCGACCGAGTTCGAGGATTGGTGGCGCGAGGCACACGCGGCTTACGAGAGGATCGTCGCGGAAGGCATTCCCATCCTCTGGGTGCCCGAGTCCGATTGGGACTACGAGTGGTCGGAGTACGACATCGAGGTTGGCCCGCCGTCAGGACGCTCTCCCACGGGTCGGCTTAGCTCCGACTGGTGGGGGCTGGTGGAGCTCGTGCGTCGTCTGTTGGAGAGCTTCGTCAAGAGGGCAGCGGAATACCAGGTCGAGATCGGACGAGCCGGGTACGAGCGACACCTTACGCGCGAGGGCGAGTTCTTGAGTGACCACTTCCTGGGTCCGCTCATTGTCCACGAGCGCCGCTGGTGGGGCTCGCTGCTCGCGCCTGTCTACCTCCAGCTGCTTGAGGGTCTGCGTCGAGTGACCGAGGGTCAGCGCGGCGCTGCCTTCTGTCGGGAGTGCGGTCAGCCGTTCCTGACCCTCGACGCGCGGCGTTCCAGCTTCTGCACCGACCGGGAGCGGTTCCGCTTCTCTCAGCGCGAGCGCCGCCGCCGCCTGGCCGTAGAGGCCAACGAGGCCGAGCCCGAGGTCGATGCGTAGCGGGCCTCAGCTCCGCGACAGCAAGAGGGGGTGGGGTCGTCCTATGGCGGCACTGAGGGCGGTCGTCCCCGCCTTCCGTTTTCGTGCTCAGAGGCGAAATCCAGACCCCCTTTAGCCCCTCCCGCGTCAAGTTGAGCACGGCGTTCGTGTGGGTCGGCTAGACCGGTGGCCGCGGTGCAACGCGGTCCCGGGGGGAGGGGTTCGGCGAGAGATCTTCAACCGGGGTAGGCGCCGTCCCCCGCGCGCTGCCGTCACGTTCGAAGATCAGGGCGTCGCTGCCGAAGATGGTGATGGTGTTCATGGCCGTTCCTCCCTTGTGACCAGATTCGAGAAACCTGGCTGCGCGCAATGAGCGGCGCCCGGGTCACCGCGAGTCGGAGCTCGGCCCGTCGCGACCCCGCCCCCAGGGGTCAGCATGCCGTCGGGTCGGGACGCCTGCGGCAGCTCCCTCACCGGCTCGCTCACCGTCGTCCGGCATCGGCCCGGTCACAGAGCGGAGCCCGACCCGAGCCGACCGTAGCAGGCGCGGCTTATCCGGGGCTTATCCCGGATACGCCTGATTGGGGCAGCGAGGGGCCACGCCGGTTCTAGACTGTGGCATATGGCCGCTCGCCTTGGTGCGCCGGTCCCGTAGGCTCCCGTGATCCTCCCCCTCGGATGGCGGGAGCCTCTTCTTTCGTCGCTTCTAGACCCCGATGGCCTGCGCCACGTCACGCCAGGCTCGGTCCTCCTGGCCCTCGAGCCGGCGAAGGTAGACCGTGGTCACCGCTAGGGAGCTGTGGTCCAAGAATGCGCTGACGTCCTCGATCGACTCGCCGGCGTCCCGCCGGAGCTTGGCAGCGGTGTGCCGGAGGACGTGAATGCCGGTCGGGGCCAGACCAGCGGCCTGTAGGTAGCGGCGGAACCGGGCGTAGAACGTCCCGCTCGTGACGCCCTCCGGCCGGGCGGCGGCTTGCCACAGCGACTCCTCGGGGCCCATCGTCGCCAGCTCCTTGCCGGCGTCAGCAAGGGTCGCGCAGATAGCCTCGAAGGCAGGGCGCGGTAATTCTCGCCGGCCTCGCTTGCCGCCCTTGCCTCGATAGGCGTAGAAGCAGGTCTCGTCCTCGAGGCTGAGGTCTCCGGCTGTCAGCGAGATCACCTCGGTCCGCCGGCGGCCGGTCAGGACCAGCGTCAGCACGATTGCCCTGTCCCGCCGGCCGGCGACGGTGTCCGGGAAGACGGCCAGGAGCCGACGCACTTCGTCGGCGCTGTATCCGCGCGCGGTCGACTGGACGGCCCGCGGGCGCTCGACAGCGTCGGTCGGGTTGGAGACGACCAGCCCCATCCGGATCAGAAAGCGGAAGTAGGACGACAGGCAGGCGATCCTGGCTCCGACGGTAGTCGACGACGGCGTCCGGCCAGACTTCCCGATGCCGTGGACCCAGGCGAGGACCTCAGCTGGTTTCACGCGGTCGGGCATCTTGCCCAGATCGGCGAAGAACGGCCACAGCATCCGGCCGTACGACTCGACCGTGCGTCGGGAGCCCGAGCGGTTCCCCTTCTCGACGAGGAACGCGTAGAGGGCCTGGTCCCAGGCGGATGGGTCGCCGCTGGCGATGGCGGGGAGGGGTTGCGGGTTCATTGGCAGTGACCTCGAGTGTGAGCTGGTCGCCCACATACATCCCTCAGGTGCGCCCGAAAAGCAACACGATCGCGGCGTAGTGACGTAGACGCCGAATCACGAGAGTGTCAGGCTTGACGGACAGCAGCTGCGGCATACGCCTGGCCCGGCGAGGTCAATGGGCCGCGGATCCATTCCCTGCCGCAGATGGATGCGATCGGGGAGCGATCGATGTTCGATTCGATGGGCGAGCTTGCGGCCGAATTCGTGGAGCCTCTCGACGGTCGGGTGGTTCGTGTTGGTGATCGCGCGATGTACCACCACACCAGCTACCCGTATCAGCTGTTCGCGGGAACCGTCACCGGGATTCGCCGCCTTCCAGGGGGGATCCATGTCGTCCAAATCACGCTCGACGGTGGGGACGTCGTCTATCCCAGCCATTCCGAGATCCACCTGGAGTCGGCGCCTCCACGGAGCTGCAGGTGGTGCGGCGAGCTTGATCGCGCCCGCGGATTGACAGGCAAGGCTCCGGAGTGAGATCAGCCTTGCACTGACGCCATGGCCCGATCGTGTGGGAGAGGCGGGGAGCGGGAGGCGCGGGCCGACGTAGACAGGCCATCTTCGGCAGCTGCGTCTAGGCTGTCAGCCCCATTAACGCTGTGCGAGAATGTGCGGAGCACGGGAGGCTCAGACACGCGGCCCAAACACCTGGTCGCCGGGACCGCGCCGAGCCACTGGCGAGACCGACCCGCGTTGTAGCGTCCCATAGAGGGAGCGGGTCGTGAGACGTACCATCGTGCTACTGAGCGCAGGTCTGCTGGCGTTCTCGCTGGCCGTCCCGGGGGCCGTCATGGCCGCCCCGGGCCACTACTATCTGGTATCCAAGCCCAACGGAACTGACGACACGGCCAACATCCAGGCCGCGCTCGACTGGTGCGCCGCCCACGGTCCGGACTGCACCGTCCAGCTGCGGGCCGGGACCTACCACACCAGCCAGCTCGTCGAGGACAACTTCCAGGGCACCCTCCAAGGTTTTGGCGAGAACTGGACGATCATCGAGGCCCTCAAGGGGCTGACGGTCAAGACCAAGTACTGGGAATGCACGCCCAATACGTCGAGCTGCCTGTGGCCGGACCTGATCACCTTCAGATACGGCAACATCGAGATCTCCGATCTCGCCATCAGCGAGCCGTGGGGGGGTGGCACCGCGACCACAGCTTATCCCGACACCTATCTCGCCAGCGCCTTGTACGTCTGGGACCAACCTGCTGAACTCTCGGTCGACCGCGTCAGCATCACCGGTGCGCCCGACGACGCCATCACGGCCATTGGCGGCTTCAACCTCTACTACGCCATCGACTACGAGGGGGCGCCTGGCGTCCCGCTGACCCGGTCGCTCAGCGTCCGGAGCAGCTCCTTCACGACGATGTACGAACCCGTGTATGTGTTGAACAGCGGGTCGGTCCGGGTCACCATCGGCGGCTCGCCCTGGGCGGGCAACTACTTCGCCAACGACTTCTGGGCAGTCGAGCTGGCGTCCCCGGAGAGTTCCGTCTTCGACGTCTCCTACAACACCGCGACGGCAACCGCGGTTGACACGTCGGTCGCTTGCCTCAGTGGTTGGCAGGTCAGCCAGTACTCCATCCATGACAACAGGTTCACAATCGTCGGGCCCGATGGCTGGGGCATCTACCTCAGTGACAACTCCACCGCTCCCTGTATCGCGGCCAAGGTCTGGGACAACACGATCAAGGTGCTCCCCGCCGCTGACAACACCGGGATCAACGTCTTCAAGACCAAGAACACCGTGATCACGAGTAACACCATCACCGGGACCGGGGCCCATGCCATCGGCCTGTTCGATGCAACCAACGGCATGGTCGGCGCCAACGACGTCGGGCGCTTCACGCCAACGGCAGGCGGTGCCCAGATCTATCTCGACTCGAAGACGGCTCAAGATACGGTTGTGTGCCTCCATCACCGCGACACGGTCCACAACGGCGGCACCGGCAACACCATCATTGGCTGCACCATTGCGCCGTGATCGCCCCCGCCGTCCTGCTCGGCCCCTCCGGCGAACGGGCTCAAGCTGAAGCCATGGCTTCCGTAGCCTGACCAGCCCCCGCTCCTGCAAGCCGCCCGGGTTCTCAGGGCGGCTTGCCATATCCGGCAGCTAGTCGAGTGGCTGCGTCCGGGGTCCCCGCCGAGCCCGACACGAGGACCACATCGTGTCCGGTCGGCCGAATGGCGCCGGCTTGGTTCGGGTGGCAGGAAGACGAATCTGACGGGCCTACACTGTGAGAGTCGACCCGCCGTTAGGAGTTCAGTGTGGCAAACAAGAAGAAGAACAGGAAGGACAAGAAGGGCTAGTAGCCCGCCAGCCCAGCGAGCGCAGACGGCCTCTGGATCAGCGCCAGGGGCCGTCACTCATGTCGGCTCCTGGGCCCGATCTCGCCAGCTTGGGCCGGCCGAGAGGTACCAGTCGCCCAATACCATGCGCGGATCGTGTCGTTGGGACTTCCAGTGCGCCGTACGCTAGTGGTAAGATATTCCCACCGCACGGGAGCGACCGATGACCGCATACGCCTATCTCCGAAAGAGCGTCGTCCACCAGGACGATCCGCACAACAGCGCCGAGGCCCAGGAGGCCGCCGTTCGGGCCATGGCGACCCGGTACGGCGAGAACGGCTCGCTGATGATCCTCTCCGATTGGGACAAGAGCGGCAGGCTCGGACGGGCCAAGCGGCCCGGCTACGATCGGCTCTGGCAGGCCATCGAGTCGGGCGAGGCCACGGCGATCTACAGCTACTCGATGTCTCGCCTTGCCCGATCCGTGGGCGAGCTGGTCCGGCTCTTCGAAGCCTGCCAGGAGCGGAGCATCCCCGTCAGACTCCATGCCGACGTGGTAGATACCTCCACGGCGTCCGGTCGCATGACCGCGACGATCCTCGCCTCCGTGGCCGCGTTCGAGGCCGACGTGGCAGGGGAGAGGATGCGGGCCTCGATGCAGGCCAAGGCCGCGCGAGGCGAGCGGGTGGGCACCGTGGCCTTCTACGGTGACCATGATGGTGAAGATACCGACGCCGTACTGGCCGCCTTCCGGGAGGCCGGCTCCTACAGTGGCGCAGCCAAGTTGCTCAACGAGCGTGGCGTCAAGCCTCGCGGCTCCCGGCGGGGCTGGTGGCCTTCTAGCGTCCAAGTCGTCGTCCGCCGCCTGGACCCGTCCGTCAACAAGACCGAGCGGGGCGTGAAGGCGGGCAAGAAGGACTTCCTGCTGGCCCGGCTGCTGCGCTGCCCGACCTGCGGAACCTCCCTCACGGGGACGCGGGACCGGGACGGTCGTAGGGTGCGCTACTCCTGCCGACTCGGGACCGCTCTGCCTCACCCGAGGATCTCAATCACCGAGAGCCTCGTCCTCCCCGCCGTCAAGGCCGAGGTGGCGAGGCTCGTCCTGCCGGAGACAGTCGGGCTAGCATCCGACGAGGGCGAGCGGTCCCGCCTTGAGGCCCGGAGGACCCGCTGGCTGGAGATGTTCGCCGATGGGCTGATCGACAAGCGGGAGCGCGATACCCGGCTGCGGGCCATCTCGGACGCGCTGGCGGCGATGGATACCAGATCCGAACTCCTCACCCTGCCGACGATCACCTGGACCGAACCGATCCCGGAGATCAACGCCGTCCTGCGGGCCCTGTTCGAGAAGATCGACCTGGACCCGGAGACGTTCCAGCCCGTGAAGTTCGAGTGGGCGGTGCCAGGATGGCGGGCGTGATCTGGCAGGCCCGGCGGGCGAAGCGGCCCGACGTGAAGCGCGACTACTGGGGGCCGCGTCTGCTCTGCGGTCGCATGGTCGGGGGCGAGTACGTCTGCCCGGAGACGGTCGCCTGGTACAACGAGCGGGTCCCGCCGGTCGATGTGAAGACCCCCGGCACGACCCGCGTCCGCGACCCGGGGCCAGCTACAGGCCCGGGGGTCCGCGACTGGTCGAGGTGCCTCTGACGCTGCCATGCGCGAAGCGGCACGAGAACCGCATTGACACGGATGTGCTAAACTCATAGCAGAGCGAAAAGCGGCCCGGAGTCGTGCCCGGGCCATGGTCGAGATACGACCGGACTAGGCAGCCTGATCGGCGAAAGCGGACGGGAGGCCGGAGGTCCGGTTTCTTGATTACTGAGACGAAAGACCCGGCGAAGGTAAGGGCTGGGCGGTTGGGCGCGGAGGCCCGTTTCGGCGTCCCGCGTCACGTCGACCTGCGCGATCTCCCCGCCAGCCAACGAAGGCTGGTCCTGGCCTTCGTTGATCTGGCACGCGCCGCAAAGGAAACCGCGCCGACGATTGAGGCAGCCGGCGCGGTCGAGACGGGAGGCACTGGCGATGCCTGCCGTCAGGGCTGACGATAACACCTTCGACTACATCCCCGTGGCGGAGGAACCGCCCTGGCCGGATGAGCCTGCCATCGGCGGACGGCCCCGGCCGGCAAGATCGGGCACCAAACCTCTGGTGGCCCTCGACTGGGCTGCGATCATGGCCGAGCCGGACGAACCCGTGCCGACCCTCATCCCCGGCATCCCGAAGGTCGGGCTGGCCGTCCTGGCGGGCTCCCCGAAGGTCGGCAAGAGCCTATTCCTGACCCAGACCGCCACGCCGGCACGGCTGTCGGAGTCGGCGCGTTCCAGTTGGTCACCGGCGTGATCCCCTAGACATACGAGGACGGGCCGGGTCCCTTGTCTCCTCCCGGCCTGCTCTCATATGGCGGGGCTGACCGTCGGCGCCGTGGCCTTCTAGTAGCGCAGCAGGGTCATGATCCCGCCGGTTCGGTCGAACATCATGAGGCCAATGGGCAGGAGGCCAAGGGGCAGGATCAACCAGCAGAAGAAGTACGCGACTAGACACAACACGTAGGCGACGGACATCCAGATGGCACCGAACCACCAGCCGATGCAGATGAACCAGATGGCACGCTGCCACATCGGGCGCTGCGGGATGTTCACCGCGTTGAGGTACGTCGTGCGGCCGTCGGCGCTCGTCGTGGCCTGGTAGGTCTGGCTGCGCCCGCGTAGGGTCATAACCGTCGGAATGCGGTTGAACAGGTAGAAGGCGATCGGGAGGCCGACGATCACGAGGGCGCAGAAGTACGCAATGACGACCACCAGGCCTGTCAACCACCAGCCTATGAAGATGAACCAGACCGCCCTGATGCCAATGCCCGGGCCTTTCGGTGTGGCGACCACGATGACCGGAGCCTGCACGTTGACGTTCACCGGAGGCGGTGGCGGGGCCTGCCAGTTAGGCGGGCTGCCGGTTGGATCTGACATATGAGTCTCCCTCCGAGCTGAGCGCGAACGCGCCAGCTCCATCGTAGGCTGTCCGCGCCCGAGAACACACGAGAACCACCGCTTTCGTGTGGATAAGTCACGGTTAAGCCGCTCCGGCTAGCCTCGCCCCGGCCCCCGCTCCGCTGGTCGGCTACGTCGTGACAGCTAGGCCGGCTGCGACGGCACCCTTCTGGCCAGGCCTATCGACTTCCCGACCGCCATTTGTTGGTCCAGCCCATCTTCTGATCCCAAGCAGCTCTCAACCGAGCCCACTTCGTGAATGGCTCCGGGTTGGCATCCATGTCTTTGACGAAAACGCCCAAGATCTGCTGGTTGGTGAGTTTGGTATCTGCGAAGCCCATGTCCTTGCGGAGGGCCACCAGAAGGTCACCAATCGCGGCCATCAACACCGTCGGATCGCCGGGGGAAACCCGCTCGAGGTTCGTCAGCCTGATGTGTGCCATCACGACGGGATCGGAGGCGACGAGGATCGAATGGAACGCGAGTACTTCAAGCTTGGAAAGGTAGGCCGCGACATCGGGCTGCTTCCCTTGCCTAGTCGAGGCCATGAAGTCCTTGAGCGCATCGACATAAGCCTCGTAACGCTCTCGCTTCGCAGAGGCGAGGCGGGCCTCAAGTTGTTGTCGCTGTTCACGGCCGGACTGCCATAGATAGGTCACAGCGGCCATGGCCGCGAGGAGCATGCCATTGACCACGTCGGCCGGCTTGCCCCCGGTCTGGAGAATGCCTATCACCCACTGAACAGCCAGCCAAGCGGCGACCACTAGGACCGCCAGCATTGCGAAACCGAGCAGCGTTGAGAGGATCTTTCTCACTATTCAACAGTCTAGTCCGGCTGCCAGTCGTCGAGGGGCCACGCCGGACGGTCGGAGAGTTCGCTAGACCGACCGCGTCGGGGGCCGGCCTGTGGGATTAACTTGACAGTGGCGCGTGCCACAGTCGTCGCCCACGATCCGGGCCATCTTCGGGTGGGTGCATTGGGGACGTTAAGCCCATTAACACGGGTGGTACGCTGAAGCCTCACGGGGAGCCATGACGCGCGGCCCAGACTCTGGCCGCCGGGACCGCGCCGAGCCACTGGCGAGACCGACCCGGATACGTGAAGCCTCCGCCCGTCTTGGTGATGGCGGCGGGGCCTCGACCGAGGGTACGGACGTGACGCCCGTAGACGTGGACTCGTGACTGATCAACCGGACCCGCCACCCGGGTTCTGTGATTTCTGCGGCGCCAAGAGGATCGTCGCCGGGCAGAGCCACTGCGCATCGTGCGGCCAGAAGCTCTCCCAGCCATCGGACGTAGCTCTCGGTTCCGCCGCAACTGCGGCTGCGACTCATGCGGCCCCGGAGGCACCAGAAGGATCAGTGGTACCGGTGGTCCAGGCAGTCCCCGCGGGGCTAGTCGAGCAGGCGATACCCGTAGTGCCCTCGATCCCCGAGCAGCCGTCGGCCCAACCTGAGGTTCTCCCGCCTCCCGTCGTACCGATCCCTCCGCCGTGGGCTACGACCGCTCCTGGTGAGGCCACCCCAACCCTTGCTCCGGCCGAACTTCCTCCGCCCCCGCTGCCGCCCGCGCCCGCTGCCGACTATGGTCAGCCTCAGGGCTTCGGTTCGGTCCCCGGGCATCCCGCCGGCGATGGCTCCGCACAGACCCCCACCGGCCGCAATACGAAGCCCGTGTTCGTGGGCCTGGGAGTAATCGGGCTCGTGGTAGTCATCATCGCGGGCGTGATGCTCCTCTCCTCGGCTGGTGGCCCCCATACCACGTCCGTGCCCTCAGCCATCGCGCTTGCAACGCCGACCGCTGGTCCGACACCCACTCCTACGCCGACTCCCACCGTCGCGCCGACACCCACTCCGGTCCCCACACCGACACCCGTGCAACTACCCCCTGACGACGAGATCATCTCGGCCTGCGCCAACGGGACCCCCATTCCCGAGGCGGCAGACTATGCCGGCGTCGTCCATCCGCTCGTCGTGGTCGGCCTCGGTCTTGGGTCAGCTCTCTCCTCAGCTCTCTCCGTCGACGACAACAGCTACTTCTACAAGTACGACATCGACGCCAAGTGGCACAACAATTCCTGGCCCGGCCCCCTCCAGCTAGTCATCTGCGTCGGCGAAGTGCAACAGGTGAGGGTCGCTTCGTGCGGCAGTTACACTCGGGACAGCGATGGGGCAGTGGGCGATGTCACTCTCAATAAGTGGATCATCGTCGTTCGAGTCGTTGTCGCGAGTACCGGCAAGACCCTTCAGTCACAGACCTTCTCCGGAAGCATCCCGACGTGTGACCTCGCTTACGCGGTCTCCGGCGACCCACCCTGGGATATCTACGGTTCGTTCCCAGACACCAGCACGATCAATACCTACCTTACGTCGGTCTCGACGCAGGCGGTCAAGTAGATCGGCCTAGGATCGCGCCTTCCCGGTGCGGCGGCGAGTTCATCTTGTCGCGCAGGGTGGGCATAACTTGACAGTGGCGCGTGCCGCAGTACAAGGCCAACTTCAAGGCGTGGTGAGACGCGCAGCCCTGGCCCACCGCTATCAGCGGGACGCAGATCGACTAGACTCCGACCCGGCCAACACCTGGCGCCCGTCTCGCTCCCCCTCGCGAGGCGGGAACTCCTCTATCTCTTGCACGGCATAGAGTGTCGGAGAGAGTCACGCCACAGTGCGGGGTTGCCATGCCGGGACCCGTTCCCTTTCAGGAGGCGCTGGAGACCGCCGAGCGCGAGCTGGACCGACTGGCCGGCCAACTCGACGTTTCGATAGAAGGGCGGCGCCAGCCGTGCGTGGTCGTGCTGGGTATCGCTCGCCAGGCGTTCGAGGTCTATCGCGGACTCCGACGCGAGGCTACGGCGGACGCCTTGGGCATCACCGGGCCGATCCTACTCCGAACGATCGCCGACGCTGCGATCCTGCTGCGCTGGATCGAAGACAATCCACCGCTTCGCATCGACATGTACTTCGCGGAAGACGACCGCAACCGGATCGCCAGCGCGGTGCCATTTCGTCGGTTCCGAGCGCGTCGAGGCAAGGATAGCGGTCCGGTGTACGCCCCGGCCCGGATGGCCGAGATGCAGGCCAACGTGGCGGATGTTCGCAAGCGAGCTCGAGATGCCGGCGAGCAGATCGGAGAGCGCGGCCCTCTACTGCCATCGAGCCAAGCGATGGCTCTGGCGACCGGCGACAGCGCGATGTGGGAGGCATACGAGGTCATCTTCCGCATATCAAGCGCCTGGACCCATCTCGGAGGCTCGGCCCTGTCGAGTCACCGGATCGAGCAGCGAGGCGGTGAACCGCACCTCGTGGTCGAGGGTGCCTTCCGCGGGGTTCACCTCCGGGCAATGGCCTGCCCCTCGATGGCACACCTGATCGGCACAGCGAGCCGGATCTGCGCCCTCGGCATCGAGGGACAGGCGCGGCTTTGGCAGGATGCCATCGTCGAATGGCCGACCCCCATCCAGTAGGGGCCCCGTCGCCAGCGCCAGGACTGGCCGGACGTCTGCGGGATCGTCGGATGCTGAGCGGAGCGGGGCGAGCGCCAGGTTCGGGGGCCGGCTCGCTGACCCGAGCCTCGGGTCTACGCCTTCGACGCAGCAACGTCGAGGTTTCCTCACCACGACGCACGCATCGCGACGCCCAGGGAGAAGCCGCCACACCAGCCTGACCGGTGTTGAGCGCCCATCACAGAGCCACCAGCGGGCTCGGCCCGCTCTCGGAGGGAAAGCACGGCGCCGTTACTCCGAAGGCGGGCGCTCCCTGATGAGCGGCGGATAAGCCGCCATTCGTAGTGTTCTCCCGGCCGCGCTCCGCGCTTGGGGCTCGATCTCCGGATATCCGACTAGGGCACCAGCGGCAACCCGGCCACCACCCTCCTCGGGGCCCATACTGAGTTCATCAACGGTTCCGAGTGCAAGAGGCGATCCGATGGCGGCAATTGGTGATTTCTATCTGATCCCACCGGATGCTTGGCTCTTCCCGACCCATGGGGACGTGGTGGAGGGGAAGCGACGCGCAGAGGAGTACCGCGGCGCCCACGGCACGTACGAAGGCGCTGAGAGGGAGATCGAGGAGTTTGTGCGCCAGTGGGTGTTGGCGCAGCTTCTATCGGCCTACCAATACCCACGTGACTGGATCGGCGAGCGCATCGTGATCGAGGAGCCCGTAAAGATGGGCTCGACGGAGAAGGAGGCGGACGTCTCGATCAAGAACGCCAACCGTCGGACCTTCCTCTACGTGGAGACGAAGACGCGAGGGGTGCGGCCCGAGGAGTTCGCGGTCGCGGAGCGTCAGCTGGAGACGTACCTCGCCTCGACGCACACGGCCACGATCGGGATGGTGACCGATGGTGACCGGGTCAAGACCATTCGCAAGAAGATCGACCCCAACGATTTCGAGTACATCGCCGACCTGCCAGCCTTCGGCTTGGAAGTGAAGATCAAGGTCCAGCTGGTGCGTGAGTTGCCTGCCAGCGTGGGAGCCGGCCGCAGCACGGGGCTGAAGCCGGTCACCGGAGAATACGAGCGCGTACTGTTCGATTGCCACAGCGCCGCCAGAGACGTCGACGGGCTTCACTCGGACGAAGCGCTCGATGAGATCTGCAAGGTCCTGTACGCGAAGATCTTCGATGAGCGCCAGGTGACGAAGGAGGCCCTTGGCACTCCATTTCGTTTCCAGACCTACGGCGCCAGCAACGCATCAGAAGTTGCGTCAAACATCCGCGTTGTCTACGAGGAGGCGCGTTCGTCTGACATTGCCATCTACTCGAAACGCATACCGGACTATGAACGGTCCCGAGGGGTGTTCAAGACCCAAATCAGACTGTCTGACGCGGCGCTCTTCCGAGTGGTCGACAGGCTTCAAGAGTTCTCCTTAATCGACTCTCCCACGGATATCAAGGGTCGCGCGTTTCAGAAGGTTCTCGGGCCGGCCATACGGGCCGGAATGGGCCAGTACTTCACCCCCGACGAGATCGTGCGTCTGGCTATCGGGGTCCTCGATCCCAAGGCCACGGACGTGATCTTGGACCCATTCTGCGGGTCCGGTCACTTCCTCACTCGAGCTCTGGAGTACGTGGTGGATAGGCAGGGGACCACCCTCCCAGAGCACGCACTCCATGAGTTCAAGTTCTTCCACCTACACGGGATCGAGAAGTCGGACCGTATGGTCCGGATCGCAATGACAGACATGATGCTGTACGACGATGGGCATACGAACATCCGGAACCAGGATGCTCTACTGACCTTCGACAACTACCCGGACATCATCGCCCTGCGAGACGACGGCGAGCACGACCCCGCCGTCTTCGACATTGTCGTCACCAATCCGCCCTTTGGCAGCATCATGCGGCAAGAGGCGATGGAGATGGTTGGCCGCTTCGATCTAGGGCACAAGAAGAAGTCTCTCCCGCTGGAGATCATGGGTCTTGAGCGCAGCCTCCAGTTCTTGAAGCCTGGCGGTCGGCTCGCGATCGTCTTGCCCGAGCACGTCATGAAGGGCAAGAACATGAAGTACGTTCGAGACTGGCTGTACGGCGTGGCGCACGTGAAGGCCATCTTTTTCTTCCCGGAGGAGGCATTCACGCCCTATGGGGCCATGGTGAAGACGTGCCTGTGCGTGCTCCAGAAGCTACGACCGGGCGAGCGACTGGAGGGAGAAGAGAAGACGTTCCTTTGCGAGGTCGAGAACCTCGGCTATGACGCGACGGGCCGGCAGAAGGCAGGGTCCGAGGTGCATGCGGCAGTGGAAGCGTTCGGCACGGCGGTTCGGTGGTCATGAAGACGCTCGCAATCAAGCTCAGCGATATGCAGGCGGTGGGCCGATGGGACATTGACTACCACCTGCCGGCCGAAGGAATCCGGCAGTTTCCCGCGACGCTCCTGCAGCGCGTTGACGGGGTGGCGGACTTCCCTAGAGACAAGCGCGACCCAGGAAGAGACCCGGACAAGGTGTTTCAGTACATCGATATTGCCGCGGTCGATGTAACGGTTGGCGTGGTCGTGAACGCCCAGGACGTTGAGGGGTCGGAAGCGCCATCGAGGGCGCGGAAGGTCGTTCAAGCATTCGACGTGCTGGTCTCAACTTGCCGCCCGACTCGCGGGGCCATCTGCGTCGTCCCCGTTCGGTTCCACGATCAGATCGCATCGACCGCCTTCTCCGTGCTGAGGCCAATGCGAGGAGTCAACCCCTACTACCTGCACTACGCACTGCGGCTGCCCAGCACCCTGGAGCAGTTCCGGAAATGGAGCACTGGGTCAAGCTATCCGGCGATCCTCGATAGCGACGTGGCCAAGACCCTCATTCCGGTCCCGGACACGACGACCCAAGAGGCGATCGCCGCGAGGGTAGTTGCGGCACTGCACGAGAGAGATGATGCCGTCGCGACGGCGAACCAGACCTGGAATGGAGTCCTAGGGGAGATCACGCGAACGCTGACTGGCCAGGAGCCTTCAACGGCCCCGGAAGTGGCCACCCAAGCGCCCGAAGATCCCTTCACCTTGCCCGAGATAGAAGTGCTTCTTGGCGACCTTCCGGCTCTCACTGTTGACCTGCGGCAGAACGGCTCCTCCGACGAGTTGTCTCTATGGCAGGAAGCCGAGGCGGAGGGAACGGCATCGGAGTCAGCGTAGGGAGCGACTATCCGGACCGAGTTGTCGGGGCATTGCTGACAGGCTGCCCGAACGCGGTGCGGCTGCGTATGAACGGTGGGGAGCAGCTACCGGGAGCAGACGCTCCCTGCCGACTCCGCGCCGTCCGGCGCAGTGGGTCAAGGGCGCCCGGAGACCGCGGCCGAACTCCGGATATGGTCGTCCGATGCGTGTCAGCCACCAGTCACACATGGGACGCACGGTGCGGTGCGTCAAGCTAACCGGCCCGGGCCAGAGTCGCTGATCCCCATCGAAGTCGGCTGCGAGACTAGATACTGGCCGACACGATGAGCAGATCGTGCTCCGGGCGGACCGTTCTAGCGCCGGACGCGGGGACTCTTCGCAAGCCTAGAATGGGGCCGACGAGATTGGTCGGTAGCAGGGGGTATCGGTGGCTCGACAGGCTGCAAGCGGCGACAGCAGGCAGCGTCCCGGGTTGCTCCGCCCGCTCGACGAGGCGAAGGAACTGATCTCGACGCGGATTGCGGCCGGGCTTGACATGGCCTCGGCGCCAATTGGATCGACCGCTGAACTCGAGACAACTCGACGCTGGTTCTACACGTGGGACGAGGGGAACGCGGCGATGCTGCGCTCGCTCCTAACCACCGACAAGATCGCGGAGGATTACTCCCACGAGTTCTTCATTGCGGTGGTTGGAGCCACCACGACGCTTGCCAAGGAAGCCGAAGACCTCCGCGACGACATCCGGTCGAAGGTCAGAAAGCTCGAGGGCGTGATAGAGCAGCTTAAGTTCATCCCCGAGAACGTTCCGCCCAGGCCCACCGCGCAGCCCGCGACGGCACTGGATCTCGTCCAGAACATGCTTGTCCGTTTCGACCGGGTGGTCCGGCGACTAAGGCAACGGCGGTCCGGCCGAGTTACGTTTGTGATTGAAGACGAGTACGACGTCCAGGACCTGCTAGGAGCGCTTCTCAGGATTGACTTCGATGATGTCCGGCCCGAGGAGTGGACGCCTAGCTATGCGGGCCGTGCGTCAAGGATGGACTACCTTCTCGCTGACCATAACGTGGTGATCGAAACGAAGATGACGCGGCGTGGGTTGTCCGAGGGCGAACTTGGGGACGAGTTGACGGTTGACATCGCGAGATATCGAGCCCACCCGAAGGCGAAGACGTTGATCTGTTTCGTCTACGATCCGGATGGGCACATTGGCAATCCCGCCGGGCTGCGGAAGGATCTGGAGGCGCTTGGTAGCGGAGATCTTCGCGTCGTGGTCGTCATTTCGCCCACGTTCTAGCGGCGGTCCAGCGCGCGCGGCTTATTCCAGGGACGCGAGCCGTTAGGCCGCCAGTGCGCGATCCAGACGCGAACGGATTGGATGCTCAGAGGCCCGTCTGCACACCATATCCGGCGATGGTGCCGACGGCTACTTGGTGCCTTCTTACACAAGGCACGCCGCGTTGTCGCCGCCGCCGGGTTCTCCAGGAGGCAGGCCGACTCTTGGGCTTCGCCGCCACTCAGCTATTCAGAGCGAGCTGTAGTCCGCAAGTCTGCTCACGCCTTTGGGTGCATCAAGCGATTGTCTGCGCCACCGGAGGCTGCTGACAGATCGGCACCTCG
>JBEKVD010000012.1:0-51579 GCA_049514315.1 Candidatus Limnocylindrales bacterium
GATCCTCATTCCCCCCATTCCCAGGCGCACGGCGCCGGTCCACAGCGCCCGGCAGCGTCAGCGGCCCGCAACGCCTCCAAAGCCAAGCCCAATTCCACCTCCGGTTTCGGCCGGCTGCTCATGAGCTCAACACCAGGACGTCAAGTCACGGTTGGTACGGGTCGGCTCAGGCGAGAGCAACCGAGCCATCCGTTCCTCCCGCGATGAGGACGAAACCGTCGGAGAGCTCGAGTGGCGCCGTCAGCGCGGCCTGGCGCCTCTTGGTCATCGATACGGTCGCGCTGAACCCACCTGTACTTGGGTTGTATGCCTCAGCCGAGTCAAGAGCTGCCGATCCAGTCCAGCCTCCAGCAATGAGGATGAGGCCATTCGACGGCGGGGTTGCGGCTTGACCGAACCGGGGCTGGGTCATCGACCCGGTGGTCTTGAAGGTGCCGGTCGTTGGGTCGCATAGCTCCGCGGAGGCGAGCGGCGTTCCCCCCGGATGGCGCTTGCAAGGACGTGGACGCAGTCCTCGAGGGGCGGCGTCGAGGCGTCGATCCACTGGCTCTGCGAGACGAACAACTCGAGCGCCCGCGACGGCGCGACCTCCCCGACGCGCAGCACGAACAGGGTCTTGCGCTTCGAGACCGCCCTCTCGACCTCCTTGGGGACGAAGACCGAAGCGTTCGCGTTTGCCGTCAGGATGAGCACGAACGCCGGAGCCGACTCAATCGCACCGATGATCTGCTCGCCATAGTCGCGACCGGGCCGGACGTCGCGTGGCGCTATCCAGGAGCCGATGCCTTCGAGCTCCAGAAGCCGGCAGACCCTCTCGCCGACGGCGTGATCCTCGCTCGCGCAGCTGATGAAGACCGGGCGGTCCAACCTGGAGGTCCGCTTGCGGTACGTGGCATCAAGCCCTGACGGCGCTGGTGGCATCGGTGCCGGGGTCGAGACCGCCGGTGCGGGGTCCACCTGGGGCGGAGGCGGAGAATATGCGGCTGTGGGAGCGGTGGCGACCCACGGCGGAGGGGTGATTGGGGCTGTGTCCGAAGCCGGCTGAGTTGGCGCTCGGGAATGCGCGACGGTTTCAGGTACGGCCATAGGCTGCTCGAGGATGGGAAAGGCGACGGGCGCTGGCGCCGGGGCCACCGGCATCGGTGGAGCGACCGGCGTGGCCACCACTTCCTGAACGGCCGGGTCCTGGGCGGCGAACCCGCAGTTGACGCAGAAGGCGGCTCCGCCGAACCACGGAGCTCCGCATCGATGGCAAAGTCGTGCGGCTGGCGGCGGAGGCGGAGGATTGGCAGCTGGAGGAGCGGTGTCGACCCACGGCGGAGGAGCAATTGGGGCTGTGTCCGAAGCCGGCCGAGTTGGCGCCAGGGAAGGCGCGGCGGTTTCAGGTACGGCCCTGGGCTGCTCGAGGATGGGAAAGGCGACGGGCGCTGGTGCCGGGGCTACCGGCATCGGCGGAGCGACCGGCGCCACGGGGACTGGCTGGACCTCCGGCGCCGCCCCAGTCGCAGCCGCGGACACGGCCGGAACCGGACCGGGAGCTAGCTCCGAGAGCTGGGACAGCTTCTGGCCGCACGATGTGCAACGGCTCTGCCCGGCGACGATCCGCTTGGCGCCGCAGAAATCACAGAACCCGAGCGGTCGGTCCGGTTGACCAGTAATGAGCCACCTCCACGGGCGTCTTGACGACTCCCGGCCCGAGGCGGTTCGGCGATCTCGCCCGCGCGTCGCGGCGGCCGATCGGGGCCGAATGCGAGCACTCCGACCCATTGAGCGCTCCGGGCTCAGGAGCCCATTGAGGTCCTAACTACGCCCTATCGACCTGCGTGGTTACCTCTCCCTGCCGGCCCGCGAGATCGACGTCCTGCGACGGAAGCGACCTGGGGGTGCTGCCACGCTGAGGTTGAGTCTAGCGACCGCGCATCTCTGTGAACAGGGCCGCTGCCGATGTCAGCGGCGCATTCCCTCGAGCCCACGACGCCGCTGCGCGGCGGCGACCACCACTCTCTTATCGCACGCGGCTAGCCTGTTCTTAGCACCAGCCGATCGGGTTCTGTCACACTCAGGGCGTCGGGTCGGGCGAGGTTCTGAGCCAGACAGGGCGCCGGTCACACGACGCGCGCGGACACTCTGGGTCCGGGTGGACCGCCCTTGGGATGAGATCGCGAGGCCACCGTCCTAGCCCTTGACGACGATGAGCGGCCGCAGCCTGGCGACCGACCGGATGAGGCCGGCATTCGCCGAGACCTCGACTACGGCCTCGACGTCCTTGTAGGCCGGCGATGCCTCCTCGGCCAGTAGGTCCCGCCGCTCGGCGCGGACGACGATCCCCTGCGCGCCGAGCTGACCGCCGACGTCGACCCCCCGCAGCAGCCGGACGGCGGCGTGACGCGAGAGCGACCGGCCGGCCCCGTGGCAGCTGGAGCCGAAGGTGAGCTCCATCGCCTGAGGCGCACCGACCGCCACATATGAGCAGCGGCCCATGTCACCCGGGATCAGGACCGGTTGCCCGATCGCACGATACTCGGCCGGCACGTCCGGATGGCCCGGCGGAAACGCTCGCGTCGCGCCCTTGCGGTGAACGCACAATGCCATCTGCCGGCCGGCAACGTCATGCTGCTCGATCCTGGCAACGTTGTGGCTCAGGTCGTACACGAGCTCGAGACCGAGCCGCTCGGCCGGCGCGCCGAATACCCGCTCGAAGGCAGCGCGAACTGCCCCGCCGATGAGCTGGCGGTTGGCCCAGGCGAAGTTGGCCGCAGCCGCCATGGCCGCGAGATACGCGCTCGCCTCGGGCGAGCCGAGCGGGGCGCACGCGAGCTGGCGGTCGGGCAGCACGATGCCGGCGCGGGCGACCGCCGCATCCATCGAGGCCAGGTGATCGGTGCAGACCTGGTGGCCGAGCCCGCGCGAGCCACAGTGGATCATGACCGTGACCAGGCCGGCCTCGAGGCCGAGCGCCGTCGCCGCCGAGGGCTCGAAGACCCGGTCGACGACCCCGACCTCGACGAAGTGATTGCCCGAGCCCAGCGTGCCGAGCTGGTCCGCACCGCGCTCGTGGGCCCGGCCGGAGACGTCGGCCGGGATCGCGCCGGCCATCTCGCCTCGCTCCTCTGTGCGATCCAGGTCGCGCGACCAGCCGGATCCGCGCTCGACCGCCCAGCGTGCTCCCTTGCGCATGGCCTCGTCCAGGTCGCGGCGGGCCAGGCGCTGACCGCTTCGAGCGCCCACGCCCGAGGGAATCGCGGCGAAGAGGGCGTCGGCGAGGGGCTCGACACGCGAACGGACATCCGAGGCCACGAGGGCGCTGCGCAGCAGCCGGACGCCACAGTTGATGTCGAAGCCGATCCCTCCCGGGCTCACGACGCCGCCGTCGACCTGCATCGCAGCGACGCCGCCGACCGGAAACCCGTAGCCCCAATGGACGTCGGGCATGGCCAGGCTCGCCCCTACGATGCCCGGCAGCGTCGCCACGTTGGCGACCTGCTCCAGGGCCGGGTCGGTCCGCAGCGGCGCGATCAGGCGCTCGTCGGCAAAGACGATGCCGTCAACCCGCATGCCGCGGCGCTCATCCCTGGGGATTCGCCAGCGATAGGGGTCGATCTGCTCCAGGCGGATCGGCCGCGAGGGACGACCCGGTTCGAGCGTCGGCTCGGGCGTGGTTCCTCCGGCCGGCGAACGGATGGGGCGGCCCGGACCCTTCCTGCTCATCGCTCAGACATCGAGGTAGGCGGTCATCCGCCAGCCCGATTCGGACCGGCGGACGCTGAGCCGGTAGAAGGTGGCCGACTTGACCGAAGTGCGGCGCATGACTGCGACACCATCGAAGGGGGCGAGCCGGATCGTCGCCACGAGCCTGGCGCCAGCGCCCTCCGCGGCGACATCCACGGACTCCACCCCCGCTCCGGTCACCGCCGACCGCCGCAGCTCGCCGGCGGTGACGAGCTCGTTCAGCCAGCTGAAGGCCAGACCGGTGAGGTCGTGTGCGCACAGCGTCACCGATTCGGTCGCGCTCCCGCCCGACGGCACGTTCTCCGTGATATCGGCGGTGAGCTCGGAGAAGGCCGCCGCTGCCTCTTCGAACAACCCGGCCAGGTCACCGGCGCGGGCCACCAGCCCCACGTCCGCCGTGTGCGGGAGGATCTCGTGCCCGCGCGGGCCGAGTGTTTGCACGTCCTCGACTCGAGGCGGCACCCGCCGCCGGGGCTGCCTGATCGGAGGGCTCGTCGTCATGTTCCCGACCTCCATGCCCGAGGCCGGACCGGCGCCGGGCGGCCCGGGACGCCCCTCGGCGCGCCTCTCAGCGGGGTCAGGAGCGCATCCAGACGGGCTCGAGCGTGCGGTGCTCGGCCAGCGCCTCGTATTTGACGCCGAGGGCTCGCTCCCAGACCTGGCGATCGACCCGGACTGCGTATCGATGGCTCCCGGCGTGGAACGTAAGGACCGGGACGTCTCGAATTGCCTCGTCCACGGGCATCGGCAACCCGAACACCGCGCCGACGGCCGGCGTTGCGCCGACATCGCATCCGGGGCATGCCTCGGCAAGCTCTGCCTCGGTCATGAGCCGGACACTGGAGGCGCCGAGCACGCTTCGAGCCTTGAGAAGGTCGAGGTGATCGGCCGCGTCGAGGACCACGAGCGCGCGCCGACCGTCGTCCGTCACGACGCCGATCGCCTTGGCAAATGCCGCCGGGTTGACATGTTCGGCGCGAGCAGTCTCTCGCGCGGTGAACGTCGTCGGATGCTCATGGACCTCGTACTCGACGCCGTTCTTCTCCAGCCAATCGAGCAGACCGCGGTGCGGTCCGGCAGGGATCGCCTGATCGCCGCTCATCACGAACCTCCTATCCGTGTCGCGGGCGGGCTGCAGGCGACGTCGGCGCCCGCGGCAGCGTCTCAGAATGACGCCCCGCCGACCCGGCCGCTAGAGCCATCGGTCGTTCGTGAGCTCGACGTAACGCGCCGCGCCCGGCCTGATGCGAAGCTGAAGGCCCTACGAGGCCGGGCGGAGCTCGGCTCGTGCTTACCGGCGGTCCCTCAGAGTCGGCCGTCGTCGGTGCAGCGGCCACCCCGTGACGGCCTGCATCCGGCTCGGCCCTGGAGTCCGAGCGCGTCGTTCAGCTGCATCGGCGCAGGCGCGGCGCCTGTCAGGAGACTGAGCCCATTTCGAAGTCTGAGCCCAGGGCGACCTGCCCGCACCCAGGGGTACAGACCGCCCACGCACCGCCCATGAGTGCCGCGGCGAGCGGATCAGGCGGCGTCTTCAACCAGATCGACGATCAGGCGGCGAGTGTGACCGGGGCTGGCGAGCGCAGAGAGCAGTCGTCCGAGCTGGCTGCCGTTCGGCTCTCTGAGCGATACACACTCGAGCCAGATCCCGTCGGGTCGTGCCTCAGGCACCATCTGCCGGCCACACACGCAGGAGGGCGTCTCACGCTCCGCGTGCTCGATTCGGTCGATTGCATTCCAGTTGTCGATCATGTCCGATTCACCTTGCATAGATACGAGCCGTTCCGTATCATAGCGCTATGGTCGAAACCAATCAAGACGCTCCGTCTCGCAACTCGACCGCATCGACCTCGGCTCTGGCACAAGGGAGCGCTCACAGGGGCAGGCCCCGCAGCGACAGGGCCCATCGGGCGATCCTGGACGCAGCGCGAGAGCAGCTCATCAAGGAGGGCTACTCCGCCCTTCGACTCGAGCACATTGCGGCTTACGCCGGCGTCGGCAAGGCGACGATCTATCGTCGCTGGCGATCGAAGGAGGAGCTCGCCCAGGCGCTGCTCGCCGATCTGGCAGCACCGCACATCGCCATCGAGGAGACGGGCGACACACGCGAGGAAATGCTGGCGGCGGTCATGAATCCGATGCGGGCCATCACCGAGTCCGACTTCGGCCCCGTCATTCGCGCCCTGCTCTCACAGATCGCGAGCAACCCATCGCTCGGAGATCCGTTCCGCGCCACCGTCGTCCAGGCGCGACGCAACGAGATCGGGCGCATGATCGCCAGGGGCATCGAGCGCGGCGACCTCTGCCCGGACGCGGACGCCGACATCGCCACCGAACTGCTCGTCGGCCCGGTCTACTTCCGGCTGATGTTCGGCGGCGAGCTCAATCGGGGGTTCGCGGAGCGGGTCGTCGACAACGTCATGCGCGGCTACTCCGCGACCGAACGGATGCCCGCTGGCCAAGGATCGGCCGGCCTGGGCTGATCCGCTTCAGGTCCCGACGGACAGGGGCAACTTGAGATGGCCGTCGACGCCCCGGCACGAGGTCGCCGGCGTGGGAAAGCGGTCGGCCGCCGCCTCCAGGACCCCGCGGCGGGTCAGCCTCGCCCCGTGAACGCGCGGACCTTGTCCGGCGTGATGACGAAGATCTCGCGCGGCGCCGTGCGCGGATAGGGTGCCCCGACGTACCGCTGGGAGAGCATGCTGATGAAAGCGAGGCCCTCATCCTCGTGGATCTCGGTGACCCGTCCGCTGATCGACAGGCGGCGCCACGCATCCGCCGGATCGGCCACGGAAACGGCGATGTTCGGGCGCTGGCGCAGGGCACGGCTCTTGTATGACTGAGTCGGCGAGCTCGTCAGGATGTGCTCGCCGTCGTAGTCCACCCACATGACATGCGTCACGAGCGACCCATCCGCTTCGGTCAGTGACACGTGCGCCGGCACGTTCGAGCGCAGCAGGTAGGCGAGTTCCTCGGGGATTGCTTGCACGCCGACACCTCTTGCGGGAACTGCCCGGTGGCGATCGCGCCTTGGATCGCCCGTCGAGCTAAGGTCCTGGAACCGCCCTCATTGTATCCGTGACCGGCCGCGATCAAGCCAGACAGGGATCGGGCCGTCAACTGATGGAGGCCCATCCTGGTCAGGCTTGCCGAACTTGGGATCCGAGAGGACACGTCAGATCGAATTCCGCGTGTTGCGGGACTCCCGTCCCAGGGCACCCTGAGGCGGACGCGACCTGGCCCGTTGCGCGGGTTCTGAGTGCCAAAGAACTCGTGGCCAAGTACGGCCGATCGGCGGGCGCAGATTTGCACGGTTCCAGGTAGGGCCAGGAGAAGGCCGCTTCGGTCCGCCGTCGGGTTTGTCGGCGGCGTGAGCCTCGTGTCGGCGGCGTGAGCCTCGTGTCGGCGGCGTGAGGCCTTGTGTCGGCGGCGTCAGCCGTGCATCGGCGGCGTGAGCCGTGCGCAATGTCGTTCACCTCGCGATGGATCGCGAGAGGGCGTTCTCCCGGAGAGGTGCATCTCTCGGCGGCCCTGGCATGTCTAGCGTTCGGCGAGCTCGCGGGCCAGGACTTTGCGGAGCCGATCGAGGTCGGCCAGAAACGGCTCCGTGAGTTCTGGCGGCAACGACTCCCGAATGGAGTCCTTGGGCCCGTACGCGGCCCGAGCCCTCTGCGCGACAGCCCGAAGCTCCTCGATTCCGGCGTCGCGGAGCTGGTCCGGCAGCGCCGCCAGGAAATCGGACCAGCGCCGCGCCCCGCGCTCCCGGGCGCCCGCGAGAAGCCGGTCGGCGTCACGTGCCGCGGCCAGGGCGGCCTCGTCGATCGCCGGCAACTCATGCCTGGCCGGATCCCGGCCCTTTGCCACCTCAGGCCAGGTAGCGCGGCGGCTCGGGAGCGGTGATCTCCAGAGGTCCGGTCACCATGAGCGGAAGCCGCTTGCGCTCCGACCCGTTGATCATGATTCGCACGGCGTGCTCGCCCGCCGCCTTGAGCGTCATGTTCCACAGGTCGACGGCGATCGTCAGGACCACGTCGCCCGCGTCCGTCTGTCCGTGCGAGACGACGCGACCCGTGGCGCTGGCGACGTCGGCGCCGTCCGGCGCGGTGACCACGAACCCGAGGTCGTGCTCGCGCGTGCGCTCGGTCGAGGTGAGCCGCAAACCCACCACGATCGACAGGTGAGGATGAACGAACGGGAAGGACGGCCCGGCCAACCGGGAAATCCCGCCGCCCAGGATGTGGAACTTGGACCCGGGCTGAACCTGGGCGTAATCGGCCAGAAACGCGTACTCGATATCGGGCATGAACTAATCCTAGCCTCCGGCGGCGCACGCGGTGCGGCGGCAGGGATCCACCTGCCCCGGGCCGACGCGACCAGAATCACTTCTGCGCGGCCGAACCGGCCGGGGCCGAACCGGCCGCGGTTCGAGCAGCACGCGCCCCGGCACGCTGGGGAGCGACGGGTCGGCGACGCCTTTACTCGCGCGGGAGCAGCGGCCCGGCGGCAGCGGCTCGCTTCACGGGCGGCGGCCGGACCTCGACCGGGGACGGCGCCGCGGGCAGATGCCTGAACCCGCCCGACTCAGCGAACGTGACGGCCGAGAGGGGCACCAGGGGCTCTCCCCGCAGGACCCGGGCCAGGTACTCACCGGTCGCTGAGCCGGGCATCCGGGCGATCTCCTCGGGTGTGCCCTCAGCGATGACGTAGCCGCCCCGGTCGCCGCCCTCCGGACCCAGGTCCACGATCCAGTCGGCGGTCTTGACGACGTCGAGGTTGTGCTCGATGACGATCACGGTGTTGCCGGTATCGACCAGCCGGTGGAGGACCTGCAGCAGCTTCTCGACGTCGGCCATGTGGAGGCCCGTGGTGGGCTCGTCGAGGACGTAGATCGTCCGGCCCGTGGCCCTCTTCGACAGCTCTGTGGCCAGCTTCACGCGCTGGGCCTCACCGCCGGACAGCGTCGTCGCAGGCTGGCCGAGATGGACGTAGCCGAGACCGACGTCGAAGAGCGTCTGCAGCCTGGCCTTGACGCTGGGGACGGCCGCGAAGAAATCCAGCGCCTCCTCGATCGTCATGTCGAGCACGTCCGCGATCGATCGGCCGCGGTAGTGGATCTCCAGCGCTTCGCGGTTGTAGCGCTTGCCCTTGCATATCTCACACGAGACGTAGACGTCCGGCAGGAACTGCATCTCGATCTTGAGGATGCCGTCGCCCTTGCAGTGCTCGCAACGCCCGCCCTTGACGTTGAAGCTGAACCGGCCGGGCATGTAACCACGCAGCCTGGCCTCCGGCGTGGCGGCGAACAGCTCGCGAATCGGGGCGAACAGCCCTGTGTAAGTGGCCGGATTGGAGCGTGGCGTCCGCCCGATGGGGCTCTGGTCGATATCGATCACCTTGTCGACCTCTTCGAGCCCTTCGAGCCCCTCGTGCGCGCCCGGCTTCTCGCGGGCGCCGTTGAGCTCGTGGGCGAGGGCCCGGTACAGGACATCGGAGACGAGCGTGCTCTTGCCCGACCCCGAAACGCCGGTGACGGCCACGAAGCTGCCCAGCGGGAACGCGACGTCAACGTTCTTGAGGTTGTGCTCGCTGGCGCCCCGGACCACGAGCGCCCCACCGCTCCCCTTCCGCCGCTTCTTCGGGATCGGGACGGCCAGCTCTCCGCGCAGGTAGGCGCCGGTGATGGATCGCGGCTCGGCCAGGATCGCTTCCAGCGGCCCGCTGGCCACGATCTCGCCACCGTGCTCTCCGGGGCCGGGCCCGATGTCGATCACCCAGTCGGCGGTGCGAATCGTCTCCTCGTCGTGCTCCACGACCAGCACGGTGTTGCCGAGGTCGCGCAGCCGGGTCAAGGTCGCGATCAGCTTTGCGTTGTCGCGCTGGTGCAATCCGATCGAAGGCTCGTCCAGGATGTACAGGACGCCCATCAGGCTCGACCCGATCTGCGTCGCCAGTCGAATCCGCTGGGCCTCGCCGCCGGAAAGGGTCTGGCTGGTCCGGTCCAGCGTCAGGTAGTCGAGCCCAACATCGAGAAGGAACTCGAGCCTCGACGCGATCTCCTTGAGGACCTGGCGGGCGATCGTCCTCTCTCGCTCGCTCAGCTTCGACGGCAGTTCGGAGACCCAGTCGCAGGCGGCCGTGATCGACAGCGTCGAGACCGCCCAGATGTTCCGGCCATCGACCGTGACGGCGAGTATCTCCGGCTTGAGCCGCTTCCCCCCGCACTCGGGGCACGGCCGGGCGACCATGTACCGCTCCAGCTCGGATTTGACGAATTCCGAATCCGTCTCACGAAAGCGGCGTTCCAGGTTCGGGATTATTCCTTCGAACGTGGCGCCGTACGTGTTCTCACCGCGTTCGTGCCGATAGCCGATGACCACCCGATCGCCCTTGCCCGAGAAGAGGATGTAGTCCAGCGCCTCCGGCGGCAGGTTCTTGACCGGGGCGTCGTAATCCCAGCCATGCTCGCGGCAGACGGCCTCGATGATCTTGCCGTGCCAGGAGTTCTCCATGGGCATCCGCGCCCAGGGCACCAGCGCGCCTCGTGCCAGCGACAGGTTCTTGTTCGGGATGACCCGCTCCGGGTCGATCTCGAGCCGGCTGCCGATGCCGGTGCAGCTCGGGCAGGCCCCGTGCGGCGAGTTGAAGCTGAAGCTCCGCGGCTCCAGCTCGTCGACCGTCGTGCCGTCGTACGGACAGCTGTACCGCTCGCTGTAGCGGCGCTCCTCGAACGCCGGCGCCTCGCCGTCGCGCGGAACCGGCGCGATCAGGACGACGCCCTCGCCCAGGCGCAGCGCGGTTTCGACGGAGTCGGCGAGCCTGGTCGAGTCGGGCGGGCGAATCGGCTCCCTCGTCTCCGGGTCGATCGGGCGACCCTCAGCGTCCCGCGGTGCGTCGGCCGGGATATCGGCATGACGGACGACGAACCGGTCGACCACGACATCTATCGAATGGCGCTTGTACTTGTCGAGCGGCCGCGCTTCCGCGAGGTCCATCTGCTCGCCGTCCACCCTGACCCGCGCAAAGCCCCCCCGGCGGATCTGTTCGAAGACGCGGTCGCCCTCGGTCTTGCGGTCCCTGATGACCGGCCCGAGAACCATCAACCGCGTTCCCCCCGGCAGGCCGTAGATCTGGTCGACGATCTGCTGAACCGACTGGCGCTCGATCTCGCGGCCGCAGGTGGGGCAGTGCGGGTGGCCGATGCGGGCGAACAGGAGCCGTAGATGGTCGTAGATCTCGGTTACGGTGCCGACGGTCGAACGCGGATTTCGGCTGGCCCCCTTCTGGTCGATCGAGATGGCCGGGCTCAGCCCATCGATCTGGTCGACGTCCGGCTTCTGCATCTCGCCGAGGAACTGGCGGGCGTACGCCGACAGGCTCTCGACATAGCGGCGCTGGCCCTCGGCGTAGATGGTGTCGAAGGCCAGACTGCTCTTGCCCGACCCCGAAAGCCCGGTTATCACGACCAGCCGGTCGCGCGGCATCGAGACGGTGATGTTCTTGAGGTTGTGCTCGCGGGCCCCGCGAACGACCAGCTGTTCCTGCGGCATACCGCGCCATTGTAGGGCAACTGGTCTAAACAGAACAGGCGTTCGGGTCTATCGGCGACGTGGGCGGGACGCCGGTGCGACGGGCTTGCCTTGCGATGCCTGCGTCCGGGCCCCGCGGTCAGGAGGCGCGCAGGAAACGCTCGTAGCGGCGTTCGAGTCGGGCCTGATCAGGTCGATCCGCCCGCGACCGAGGCAGCTGGATTGGCTGATCGTGCAACTGCTTGAGCCCGACCAGGAGCATGGGCCCGTCGGTCTCGTCGAGGATCGCGTGTCTCACTTCGATCGTGTAGTCGGGTCGTACCGTCAGGAAGAAACTGTCGAAGGCAGCGTGATGGAGCTTGCAGAGCGCCAGGCCGTTGCTCACCACCGGGTCGCCTTCTTCGTCGGCATCGGCGACGATGTGGGCGGCATCGAGCAGTTCCCGGTGTCGAAGCCGACATAGAGAGCATTGCTCTCGGTAGGCGTCGAGAACCTGCTCACGGAACCTCTGCTGGTGGAGTCTGCGGCGGACAATCGCGGTGACGTACTCCCGTCGTATCTCCTCGCGGTCTTCGCTTGCCCGCGACGGATCCTCGTCGGCCTGACCCATGAGTCGCGAGGCTTCACCAACGGCGACGTTGAAGTGAAGCCCAGCCTTGTCGTCGCCCACGACGTAGACCGGCCAGGTGGCAATGTAACGGCCAGGAACGGCGCCGTAGAAGTAGACGAGCGGGGTCCCCCGCTCCCTGGCTAGCCGGAGGCCGCGGTTGTCGGGGTGATCAGGGTCCGTCCCCCGGTAGGCGTATGACACCAGGTAGGGACCAGCCTCGGTATCGCTGTACGGCCCATTGGGGCTGGTCGTAATCGACAGCGGAAGTTCGCAGACCCGCGGCTTGAAGATCCCCTGCGGGCCGATCAGCGGAACCCTCTCGCCGGCGAAGACGAACCCTCGCGCCAGGAGCGAGCGAGGCAGCACGTAACCCTGGACTTCGACCTGGTGGCCAAGCCAATCAAAGGCGGCCAGCCTGACTCCGATGTCCCCCTTCTCCGGCATAGCGCGAGCATACGCCGCCCTTCGGGCCGATGTCCGGTACGATCGGACGACCCTGCCCGAGGGCCGCCACACACAGGAGAGAGTGGTGAGCGCTGAGCGCCCGGCATCAACCGAAGCCACCCGCTCGGAGCCGGAGGCCGATCCCGTCCGAGCCTCCAGGCGCCAGATGATCCGCGACGCCACGGCGATCTCGATCTATGCGCTGCCGGTGGGCCTCGTCTTCGGGCTGACTGCGCTCCAGGCCGGGTACTCCCTGGTCGACGTGGTGGCGAACTCCTCGATCGCCTTCGCCGGCGGGGCGCAGTTCGCCGCGGCCGGCCTCGTCAAGTCGCACGCCTCGTGGCTGGCTATTGCCGGGATTGTGGCGCTGGTGAACGCGCGTCACCTGCTCTACTCCGCGGCGCTCATGCCCTACGTCAGCGACCGGCCCCGCCGTGAACGGGCGGCGATGGCCCATTTCCTGACCGACGAGACGTTCGCACTGGCGCTCGGCCATTTCCGGCGGATCAAGGCCTTCGACCGGCGGGGCTACTGGATCGCGGCGATGGCCATATTCGTGCCCTGGCAGATCGGATCGATCGCCGGCTACCTGGTCGCGGGAGCCGTGGACGCCAATCGGCTGGGCCTCGACGTCGCCTTTCCGGCAGCCATGGCCGGTCTCTCGTTGGGAATGGTGTCGGGGCGCAGGGACGTGGCGGCCGCCATGGGAGCGGTAGTTGTCGCGGTGCTCGTCGGGCTGGCGGGAGGCGCCTCGCTCGGGCTCGTGGCCGGCGCGGTGCTCGGCCCGCTCTTCGGACTGGCGGTGCCTCCGTCGGGCTCCGAGGAATCGAGCGCTCCGGAGACCCCCGAACCTTCTGCCGAGGCCGGCCTCCCGTGAGCGTCGCCCTCGTGCCGCTGGCGTTCCTGATGTGGGCCGTCACCTACCCCTCTCGCGCCCTGCCGATGCTCGCTCCCGGCATCGAAAGGCTGCCGACCTGGGCGATCAGCTACCTGCGGCTGGCCGGCCCGGCGGCGCTCGCCGCGCTGGCCTCCGTGAACTGCCTCCTGACGGCCGGCAGTCCGCCGTCACTCCTGGTCGGCATCGAGCCGGCCGCGGTGGCCGGGTGCGTGCTGATCGTGGCCCGGACTCGATTGCTCCTGCCCGGTGTCATCGCGGCGGTCGTGCTGGTCGCTGTGGCGCGAGCCTTCGGAGCCGCCTGACGGGCCTTCCAGCCGACGTCAGCTGAGAACCGGCACCGCTGATCGATGCCCGCGGACGGCACGGCACGGCCCCGGGCTTCGATCACCCGCCATTGAGCACTCAGGCCGACGGGTCGCGGCGCCGATCCATCCAGTAGACCCAGGCGTCGAGATCCGGTGTCGGGTAGCCGGCCGCCGAGAGGACCGTGCAGATCTGGGTCCGGTGGTCGTTGCCGTGCTGCAGCGCCTGGACGACGATCAGGTTAGTCGCATGAGGCAGCTCGGGGCGATCGCCGCGGGCCTGGAGCGTAACGTCGAGCTCCTCGATGCCGGGGAGAACCACCCGCCAGCGGACCGCCTGGTCGCGGAGCTGATCGGCCAGCTCGTCGAGAGAACGAACCGGATCCGGCCCCGAGCTGCGCGGCGGCGGCGTGCCCTCCAGGTAGCCGAGGTAGCGTCCGTCCGCGGCCAGCAGGTGCGAGAGGGTGGCCAGCACCTCCCCGTAGACGCCGGCCGCCGAGGCAGTCAGCGCCGCTTCCGGCAAACGCCGCAGGTGTCGGATCAACTGTTCGGTGGCCCAGGTATGGTGCTGGAACGCCTCGCCGAGCGGGTCCATTCGCCCTCCCAGATTCCGTGGTCTCTGCGGCGGGAGAAAGCCCCAGCGGCGCCGCGCCTTCCTACCGACGTCGCCGCCCCGGCGGCCTGGCTCCCGTGCGCTTGATCACGTTCGGTGTGACCGTATGATCCCACGTCGGGCGGTCCAGCCACTTGACCGACCAGCCGTCGTCCTCGTGCTCGTCGCGGATGCCGGGCAGCCAGTCGGACGCGGTAGCGGCGGCCGTCTGGTCGTCGGCCTCTGGCCCGCCGCCCGGTTCCTCGCCGGCGGGGACGACCACGACGTCGGTGACCTCGAGCTCCGGCCCCTCAGGCCCCTGGCCGTCGTTGCGCCCCGCTCCCCTGCCCTGCCGGCCGGCTCCCTGCCGCGCCTGCCGCACCGGCTTGATCAGCCGGGCTGCGCGGGCTGGCGCCGGCCGCGGTCCCGATGGTTCAACCGGCCGGGCCTTCGCCGCCCTCTCCGCCGCCCGGGCCACCGCGGCGGAAGCGTCCTCATCCAGGACCCTGAGCCTGATCTCCTGGATCTCGTCGCGAAGGGCCGCCGCCCGCTCGAACTCGAGGTCTCGGGCGGCCCGGCGCATCTCCGCCTCCATCTGGCCGACGAGCTTCTCCACCTGGCCCCTGGCCATCTCGGTGAACGCCCGCTCCTGCCCCGGTGCGATGGCATACGTCCCATGCGCCTCCGCCACCGCCCGCAGTCGGTCGTTGATGTCTCGGATCCCCTTGACGATGGTCACCGGCTGGATGCCGTGGTCCCGGTTGAAGCGCTCCTGGATCGAGCGACGCCGGTTCGTCTCGTCGATCGCGGCCCGCATCGATTCGGTCACGTGGTCGGCGTACATCACCACCTCGCCGCCGACGTTGCGCGCCGCCCGACCGACCATCTGGACGAGTGACCACGCGCTGCGCAGGAACCCTTCCTTGTCCGCATCGAGGATCGCGACGAGGGTCACTTCCGGCAGGTCGATGCCCTCGCGCAGGAGGTTGATGCCGACGATCACGTCATAGACGCCGAGCCGGAGGTCGCGCAGGATCTGGACCCGCTCAAGCGTATCGACCTCGGAGTGGAGGTATTGCACCTTTACGCCGAGCTCGTGCAGGTAGTCGGCCAGGTCCTCGGCCATCTTCTTGGTGAGCGTCGTGACGATGGCCCGCTCGCCTCGCTCGACGCGCCCGCGGATCAACTCGAGCAGGTCGTCGATCTGGCCCTCGGTCGGCTTGACGGTTATGTGCGGGTCGACGACGCCGGTCGGGCGGATCAGTTGCTCGACCACCTGCTGGCTGCGTTCCAGCTCGTACGGGCCGGGGGTCGCGCTCATGTAGACGACCTGGTTGACACTCGCCTCGAACTCCTCGAACGTGAGCGGCCGGTTGTCGAGCGCCGACGGCAGCCTGAAGCCGAAGTCGACAAGGATCTCCTTGCGCGTCCGGTCGTTCTTGTACATGCCGACCACCTGCGGGATCGACATGTGGCTCTCGTCGACGACCAGCAGCCAGTCCGGCGGGAAGTAGTCGAGTAGCGTCCAGGGGCGGGAGCCGGCTTCGCGGCCGGAAAGGTGGCGCGAGTAGTTCTCGATGCCGGTGCAGTAACCGAGCTCGCGCATCATCTCGAGGTCGAACGTGGTGCGCTGCCGGAGCCTGGCCGCCTCGAGCTCGCGCCCCTGCGCCTCCAGTTCGCCGACCCGGATCTCCATCTCCTCGCCGATCGACCCGACGGCGGCCATAAGCTTGTCGGTCGGGGTCACGTAGTGCGTGGCCGGGTAGACGTTGACATCCTTGCGCTCGGCCAGCAGCTCGCCGGTCAGCGAGTCCAGCTCGGTGATCCGCTCGACCTCGTCTTCGAAGAACTCCACCCGCACGAGCCGGTCCTCGGCGGCCGGGATGAGCTCGAGGGTGTCGCCACGAACGCGGAACCGGGCCCGACTGAGGGCCTGGTCGTTGCGCTGGTACTGGAGATCGACGAGGTGGCGCAGTACGGCGTCGCGGCGGTACTGACCGCCGACGCGCAGCCGCAGGATCGTGGCCCCGTAGTCGACCGGGGCGCCCAGGCCGTAGATGCAGCTCACGCTGGCGACGATGATCACGTCCCGCCGCTCGAACAGCGCCCTCGTGGCGGCGTGGCGGAGCTTGTCGATCTCGTCGTTCCGGCTCGAGTCCTTCTCGATGTAGGTGTCGCTGCGCGGCAGGTAGGCCTCGGGCTGGTAGTAGTCGAAGTAGCTGACGAAGTACTCGACCGCGTTGTCGGGGAAGAACTCCCGGAACTCGGAGTACAGCTGGGCCGCCAGGGTCTTGTTGTGAGCCAGCACCAGCGTTGGCTTCTGGTGGCGTTCTATGGTCCACGCGATGGTTGCAGTCTTGCCCGTGCCGGTCGCGCCCAGCAGCGTCTGGTGGCGCAGGCCCCTGGCCAGGCCCTCGCTCAATCGTTCTATGGCCTGCGGCTGATCGCCGGTCGGCTTGAAGTCGGCAACAAGCCGGAAGTCGGGCACTTCAACCTCTCGTGAGGGTGGGAGTCGAGTATATCGCCAGGTGCTTGACTAGAACACACGTTCTAGACCATTCTGGGCCTCCCGATCAACGTCCAGCAAGACAGCGGCGCCGGCCTTAACCTCATCCCGCCACCGTAGCCGACACTCAGGAGACCGACCATCATCCTCATCCGCACTGAGCAGAACATCCACCAGGAGATCGGTGACTGGTTCCTGGCCCGCTGGCACTTCTCCTTCGACACTTACCACGATCCCGATCCCGCGTACGAGCACTTCGGGGCGATGCGCGTTTTCAACGACAACCGGGTCATCCCCGGAGGCGGCGGCCCGCTCCACTCTCACCGTGACGTGGAAGCGTTGACCTACGTCGTGGAAGGCAACTTCCGGCACGAGGACAACATCGGCGGCGCAGCCGGGCCTCTGCCGGCGGGGTCCGTCCAGCGGGTGACGCTCGGCCCGGGGGCGCTCCACGCCGAGCAGAACGCGTCGCAGACCGACCCGCTGCGGTTCATCGGGATCTGGATTCCCCCCGACTCCGCGGACCTCCAACCCGGCGTAGAGCAGCGAGTCTTCACCAAGGCCGACCGGACGAATCGGCTGCTCAAGGTGATCGCCCCGCTTGGCGAGCCCGGCGAGACGGTCAAGGTCCACCAGAAGGCCTCGGTATACGTGGCCTCTCTGGACCCCGACGTCGAGGTTGTGCACGAGATCGCCCCCGGCCGAGGAGCGTATGTATACCTGATCGGCGGTGCCGGGACGTTCGGCGGCCAGACCGTGGCGACCGGGGCGGCGGCCAGGGTGACAATGCGGCCATCGATCGAGATCCGGGCGACCGAACCGAGCGAGCTCATCCTGGTCGACGTTCCGCTCAGGTTCGAACCCGTCGGTGCCTGGCGCACCTGAAGCGCCCCACCGACTGCCCGGAGGGGGTCGGAGTCGGGGGACGACGCGGCCGCTGGGAGGCTAGGCCCCCCGCTCTACCAGACGAACCCGGAGCCCAGCTGCCCCTGGATCGAGAGCACCATCTGCGCCTGCGAGATCACGTGGAGCGCGCCGTTCTGGTTGCCGCCCCGCGCGTTGCACGAGCGGCCGCAGGTGTCGATGTAGGTGAACGTCGGTGGATTGGCCGTGTTGTCGTAGCCGACGATCGCGATCGCGTGGCGGGTGTGAGGCGTCGCCGACCCGGCCTGCCAGTTCGGAAGGTAGTAGGCATCGACCGCTCCGACGACCGGCACTCCGTCGCGGCCCACGTCCAGCATGACCGCGGCCGTAAGGTCGCGGGCGAGCGTCGGGTCGGGTCGAATCACCGACGTGTAGTAGGCCTGCGCCCAGCCGGCGGCGTCGTGGCCCGAGACTTCCCAGTTCAGCCCGGCTTGGATGTTTGTCCTGGCGGTACCGGCCGTCGGGTAGAGCGGCGCGCCGTTGCGGGCGAACACTGACAGTCCGGTCGACTGCCACGTGGCCGGTTGAGCGGCCATCGCCAGGTACATCAGGAAGCCGCGGCCCTGGGCCGTGAAACCGCTGACCGTGTCCGAGCCCGACCAGTACGTGCCGAGGCGCACGCCGCTTGATACGGCGACCGTTGGGCCGGAGGCCGGCCAGGCGACCCCTTCGTTTGCGTACGGGTCGAGGAAGTAGCCGGCCGTACCCGTCACGTCCGGGCCTCCGGTCAGCTGCTGCCAGTACCACAGCGTCACGGTCGTGGCGCCGTCGCCGCAAAGGTTCCAGTAGCTAAGGTCCGAGTATCGATTGCCCTTCTCGTCCGTGCCGTAGCCGGGCGGCTCGACGATCCAGCGCGTCCAGGACGTGTCGAGTGTCACCTTCTCGGGTACCGGTACGCCAGTCGTCGGGTTCAAGAGCGGATCCGCGGCGACTTGAAGAACCGTGATCCTCCCGCCGACGAGGGCGATCCGACCGGCGGCCTTGAGCGTGAGCCAGTCGACGGACTGAACCGGCAGCGGCCGGCGGGCGTCCCTGGCGAAACTCGGGTCGGTCGGTTGAGCGCCGCGTGCAGGAGCCGGACTGGGCGTCACGAACAGGTTCAGCGGCGGGAAGGTGGGAGCTCCCTGTGTAGCGACGCTTGGACTGTTCGGCATCGTGCCGGGGACCAGGAACGCACTCGGGCTGATCGCAGCGGTTGGATCGAACGCGACCGCGTCGCTCGGCGAGGCCGATGGGCCCGGCGTCCCACCCGGGGTTCCGCCTGCCAGGAGCGCGACGGCAGATAGGGTGACTGTCGCAGTGAGGGCCGCGGCCGCGACGAACCACCGGCGGCGAGAACGTGGGGACGCTAGCACGGATCGATTGTACCCAGGATCGCCCGAACGGCCCGGCGGCTCGTGCCCGGCGGTTAGTGGCGACGCGCGGCCAGCATGTCTTCGAACGCGGCGGCGACAACCGGCTCAACGGCGTCACGGTCACCGTCGGTGCGGATGATCCGCGTCGCCGCCGAGCCCCATGTCGCGTGCGAGTCGGCCTGGGCGGCAATGCGCTGGCGGGCGTCGGCTACGTCGATGCCGCGGCCGGTAAGGCGGGCAAGTTGCGCCGCCGGGTCGCAGACGACGAGCCACACCTCGTCGCACCACGGCGCGTGGCCGGCCTCGACCAGCCTGATCGCCTCCAGCACGATCGCCGTCGGGCGCCCGGCGTCCGCGGTCCGGATGGCCTCGCGCATCAGGCGTGCGACGGCGGGATGGACGATCGCCTCCAGCTCGGCGAGGCGTGCCGGATCGGAGAACACCAGCCGGCCGAGGGCGGCCCGGTCGAGCGACCCATCGGGTCTGCGGTAGTCGGCGCCGAAGCGGGCAAGGATAGATTCCGTCACCGGAGTCCCGGGCGCCATAAGGTCACGCGTCAGCTGGTCGGCATCGATGACCAGGGCGCCGCGATCGGCCAGCCAGCCGGCCACGGTCGACTTGCCGCACCCGATCGGGCCGATCAGGCCGATCACCGGGGCACGCGTACCGAGGGACCCGCGACGAGGCTCGCCGGACCGGCCGGGTACGAATTCACGTTCCGTCACGGCGCCGCTTCCTCCACTTCGAGCCATGCCTCCTCGGCGGCGGCGAGGGCCTCGTTCACCGCCGCCAGGTCGCCGCTGACCCGGCGCAGCTCCACGAAGTTGCCATGGACGCCGGGATCGAGCAAGGCCGACTCGAGCCGTTGCTTGCGCTCGTTGAGACGGGCGAGTTCCTCGTCGACCTGGGCCTTGCGACGACGATAGGCATCCTTCGAGAGCTTCGCGGCGGCAGGACGCGCCGGGGCAACGGCCGTTGCCGACCCAACGGCACCGGGGGCCCCGGTCGGGGCCCGGGTGCCCGCGGCCGAGCTGCCGGCGCGGACGTCCCTCCCCGATGAAGAGGCCGCACGTGGTCGCCGCGCCACGGCCATCGAACTCGAAGTCCGGGCCGTGCCCGCCGTCTTCCCCGCGCCGGAATCCCGGGCACGACCGCCGTGAAGCCGCATCGCCTCCCTTTCGGCAGCCGCCTTCGCCGTCCAGCCATCCGCGACCGCGGCCCGCCAGACGCGATAGCTGCCGTCGAACGGCACGGCCAGCCCATCGTCGACCACCCACAGCGAGTCGCACACCTTCTCGAGCAGCCGCCGGTCGTGGCTCACCACGAGAAGGGTAGCGTCCGTGCCCGCCATGAAGGCCTCAAGCGCCTCTCGGGCGGGAATGTCCAGGTGGTTCGTCGGCTCGTCGAGCAGGAGCAGTTTCGAAGGAAGCAGGAAGAGCAGGGCCAGCTCCAGGCGGGATCGCTCCCCGCCGGAGAGGGTCGAGATCTCCTCGAACACGTCGTCGCCGCGGAACAGGAACCGGGCCAGATGGCTCCGCGCCGACGCCTGGGTGAGTGGCATCTCGTCAAGGACCGCGTCGAGGACCGTGGCGCCGGGGATCGGCGCGTCGCGAACCTGGGCCAGGTAGCTGAGCTGGACGTTTCGGCCGAGGTCCAGGGCGCCGTCAAGCGGCGACAGCTCCCCG
This sequence comes from Candidatus Limnocylindrales bacterium, assembly GCA_049514315.1. Taxonomy (GTDB): domain Bacteria; phylum Chloroflexota; class Limnocylindria; order Limnocylindrales; family CSP1-4; genus Fen-1039. The sequence continues at coordinate 20,569 of JBEKVD010000012.1, forward strand.
GCGATCGTGCGCAGCAGCGTCGTCTTGCCGACCCCGTTCGGACCCACGATGCCGATGCGATCGCCACGCCGTAGCTCCAGCCACGGCGCGCGGGCGACGGGCGTCTCGACGACCCGCGCCTCGACGGCCGCCGCTTCCGCACCCGCTGCGGTACCCGCTCCGGCGCCGGCCGACGCACCCGCGCCGGCGCCCGAACTGGCGCCCGCCGGGGTCCGATACCCGACGACCAGCCCCTCCGCGCGAACGACGGATTCGTACGACCGAGCCGGCCCGCCGCCGGCGAGAGCCTCGGTCGGCAGCCGCAGCCGCGCGTCCGCCTTCCGCTTCTCGAGCGGCTGGAGAGCCTCCAGGCGGGCCTCGTGCTCGTGCATCTTGCCGTGCTTACGCTGGTGGCGGTATTGCTGCACGAGCTCCTGCTCGCGCGCGATCTCGCCGGCGCGGGATTCAACCTCGGCCGCGGCCCGGAGGTCGCGCTCCTCGCGCTGGCGGGCGTACGAGGCGTAGCTACCACGGAACGGCGTCAACCGTCGATCACGCAGCTCCCACACTCGCGTCACGGTGGCATCGAGGAAGGCGCGGTCGTGGGAGGCCACGATCAAGCTGCCGTGGCGCCGGCCCAGGTGCTCCTCGAGCCATTCGAGCGCCCCGAGATCGAGGTGGTTCGTCGGCTCGTCCAGGAGAAGCAGCTCCGGATCGGAGAGCAGCAGCCGGGCTAGGGCCGCGCGCGTTTGCTCGCCCCCGGAGAGCTCCGTCGGCGGCCGATCCCACTCGCCGCGCTCGAAGCCCAGACCGGAAAGCGCGGCCTCAACCCGCCGGTCGAGCGAGTAGCCGTCGCCCACCGCGAACTCGTGCTGAAGACTCTCGTATTCGGGCTCGGTGACGTGGCCCCCGGTTTCGAGCGCTCGAAGGCTGCGCTCGATCTCCTCCAGCCGCGCGGCGCCGGCGCGAACGGCCAGCCTCAGGCTCGGCGCCTCGATGAAGGCCGGGTCGACGTGCGCCTCCTGCGGGAGCATGGCAAGGGTCAGGCCGCGCTTTCGATGCACCCGGCCACGGTCGGGCTCGTCGAAGCCGGCCACGAGCCGGAGCAGGGTCGTCTTGCCGGCACCGTTCGGGCCGACGAGACCGATGCGATCGCCCGCGGCAACGGCCGCATCCACGCGGTCGAGGATGACGAAGTCCCCTAGCTCACGGACGACGCTCTCGAGCCTGATGATCGACATCAGCCGGCCTCTCCCGCTCGCGCCGCAGCCCGTCGGGTGGCAGCGGCCTTTCGCGCGGCGGCTATGCGTCGAGCGCGTTCGGCCGATCGTTCCGCGGCTCGCGTCGCGCGGGATTCTTCATCCGTGGTTCGGCAGAGCGCGCCTGCACCCGCCAGCTCGGTCCAGCGCGGTCCGCGACGAGCGCGGTCGGGGGCATCGACCGCTCCTCCGCCGGTGCCGCGGAGCAGCTTCGCCGCCGCGGGTCGCTGATCGGCCGGGAGTCGCTGGCACCAGGAGCAGAAGTGGGTCGATCGGCCGCCGAGGACGATCCGACGAATCGGTCGGTCGCAGCGGTCGCATGGCTCGCCGGCCCGCTGGTACACCTGCAGGTGTTCCTGCATCGAGCCATCTCCCTCGGGCGCCGTGTAGTCGTCGACCGAGCTGCCCCGACGTTCGACCGCCTCGGCCAGGACGTCGCGCAGTGCCTTGTGGAGGCGGCGGGCATCGTCGGCCCGGAGCGAGCGCGCATCGCGCAGCGGGTGGAGCCGTGCCCGCCACAGCGCCTCGTCGGCGTAGATGTTGCCGACCCCGGCCAGGAAGTCCTGGTTCAGGAGCAGCATCTTGAGACGGCCGCGCCGCCGGGCGAGCGCTTCGGCGAAACGCCGGGCGGTGAAGCCGTCCGCGAGCGGCTCGGCGCCCCTGGCGAGTACGCCCGCCGCCTCGCCCGCTGCCGGCTCGCCGGAGGCTTCGTCGCGGCGGTAGAGGCCGATCCGGCCGAACTTGCGGATGTCGCGAAACCGTAGCTCACGCCCGTCCGCCAGGGCGAGCACGACGTGGACGTGGCGGTCGTCCGGCGCGCCGGCCGGCACCACGAACAGCTGGCCGGTCATCTTGAGGTGGACGGTCATGACGGCAGGCTCGGCGTCCGGAGGCTCGGCGGGCCTCTCGAACCCGGTCCCAGGGGGCTCGGCGGGCCGACCGATCGCGCCGGCGTGAGGCTCATTACTAGGCCCAAGCCAGACCAGCAGCTGCTTGCCGCGGCGGCCCACGCCCTGGATGTCGCGACCGGCCACTGCCCTCGCAAACGAACCCGGGTCGTGGCTGCGAAGCGTCTTTGGCCAGTTGGAGCTGGCGCCGACGATCCGAGCGCCCGTCACCAGGCGGCGCAGGTCGGCCGCGATGGTTTCGACCTCCGGCAGCTCGGGCATAGCTAGAGGGTAATGGCGCCGCGCCGACGTTGCGTGGCCGCGGCTCGCCGGCCGGGCCTACGGGCAGTTGCGTGCCACGCGACGTCGCTATTGAGCGAGCGTCGGTGCGACCTTCTTCTGCAGGTCCAGGCAGACCTGCCTGGCCAGTTCCACGAATGCGACCTGGGCCGGCGATCGGTATCGATCGTGGTGCCAGGCAAGAGTCAGAACCCGGGGCGGAACGTCGGTCGGGATGACGGCGCACATTGGATCCTGCTCGTCCACGGTCAGGCGAGGAACCAGCGCCACGCCGATGCCGGCCACCACCAGTGCCTGGACGGTCGTGTTGTCGTCCGAACGGAAGACCCACTGCGGGTTGCCGCCGTCGGCTCGCAGATAGGCCTCGGCCGCGCCGGTGCTCCGGCAGTGCCGAAAGCCGATGAGCGGCAGGTCCGCGATCTCCTTTGCCGTCGCCGGCCGGTCGAGCCGGGTCAACGGCGAGGCCGCGGGCACCACCAGCACGTACGGGTCGCGGAACAGCTCGACGGCTTCGAACGGGCCCTCCGACAGTGGGTACACGGCAAACGAGAGATCCAGGTCCCCGGATTCGACGAGATCCAGCAGACCGTCGTCGGTGTTGGTCTCCACCAGGTGGACTTCCACGTCGGGCCAGAGGCCCGTGAAGATGCCGAGGGTTGCCGGGAGGATACGAGCTCCGACGCTCTGGTAGGTGCCGACCCTGAGCTGCCCCATTGCGCCCTCGGAATAGGCGCGCAGGTCTGCTCGTGCCGCTTGCATCCGAGCCACGATGGCGTCGGCGTGGCGGAGAAGGAGCGAGCCCACCTCCGTGACGGTGACCGTCCGCCGGCCTCGCGATCGATCCAGCAGGCGAACGCCCAGCACGGCCTCCAGAGCGGCCACGTGCTGGCTGACGGCGGACTGCGTGTAGTCGAGCGATTCTGCGGCCTCGTGAAATGAGCCGGTCTCCGCGACGGCCCGGAAGCTCATCAAGTGCCTGAATTCGATGTTGCCCAACTGATCAGCGATCATGATGTATTAGTCAACAACATCGACTTGCTCTAATCAAGTGCCTGGCCTACGGTATTGGCATGGAAATCATCACCTTTGCCCTGCTGGTCCTGTTCATCGGGGCGCTCTCTGTCGCGCTCGGAGACGACTCGCGCCCGTCCGAGCACGAGCACCTGCGCAACTGGTAGCCGTCTCCACCGATCTGCAAATCGGGGCAAGACCCGTTCAGGTCCCGAGCCTCGGTCAGTGGACTCCCGCCGCGCCCAATCCGCGCCGGCGTCCACGCACCCTGGACCCGGGCCTTGCCGTCTCCGGAGCTGACACCTAACCCGCGGCAACCTCGGCCGGGGCCTCGCCCAGCTCCGCCAGCACCTCATCCTCGCGGGTGAGCGGCCGCATCGACTCCCAGTCGTCGCCCATCTTGACGTCGACCGTCAGCGGCACGTCCAGCTTCAGCGCCCCCTCCATGGTCTCGCGCAGGATCGGAGCGGTGGCCTCCACCTGATCGCGCGGAACCTCGAGAACGAGCTCGTCGTGGACCTGCAGCAATAGACGCGCGTCCAGCCCCGCCGACCGCAACCTCTCGGGCAGGCGGATCATCGCGATCTTGATGATGTCGGCGGCAGTGCCCTGGATGGGCATGTTGATCGCCATCCGTTCGCCCGCGCCACGCAACGACGGATTGGACATGCGCAGCTCCGGGATGAAGCGGCGGCGGCCGAGGAGTGTCGAGACCCAGCCCTGCTGCCGCGCCAGCTCCTTGATGTGGAGCATGTAGTAGCTGATGCCGGAATACGTGGCGAAGTAGTTGTCGATGAACTCCCTCGCCTCGGCCCGCGAGATACCGGCCCGAGACGACAGCCCGAAGTCGCTCATGCCGTAGGCGAGGCCGAAGTTGACCATCTTGGCCATGGAGCGTTCGTCGTGAGTGACGTCCTCGGGTGCCTTGTGGAGGACTCGGGCGGCGGTTTCGCGGTGGATGTCGGCGCCGCGGGCGAAGGCGTCGCGCAGGTGCTCGTCGCCGCTCACGTGGGCCAGGATGCGCAGCTCGATCTGCGAGTAGTCGGCCGCGAGCAGGGTCACGTCCGGCCCTCCGGCCACGAACGCCCTCCGGATTCGCCGGCCCGGGTCCGAGCGGACGGGGATGTTCTGCAGGTTCGGATCGGACGAGCTCAACCGACCGGTGGCCGCGACAGCCTGGTGGAAGGTCGTGTGGAGACGGCCGTCGCGATCGGAAACCAGGGCCGGCAGGGCCTCGATGTAGGTCGATCGAAGCTTCGAGTAGAGCCGCCAGTCGAGCAGCTTTCCGATCATGGGATGAGCCGGCTTGAGCTCTTCGAGGACCGACGCGTCGGTCGAATAGCCGGTCTTGGTCCGCTTGCCCTTCGGCAGGTTCAGCTCGTAGAAGAGGATCTGCTCGAGCTGCTTCGGTGAGCCGAGATTGAACTCGTGGCCGACGTCGGCGTAGATCTCCGACTCGAGCCTAGCCATCTCGCGCGTGAACTCGACGTCGAGCACGGCGAGGGCCCCGCGGTCGATGGCGACCCCGGCCGCCTCCATCCCGGCGAGAACCGGGATCAGCGGCAGCTCGACCTCGCGGAAGAGTCGGTCAAGGCCCGACTCCGCGAGGGCCTTCTCCAGCGGCTCCCGAACGGCGAGCGTGGCCAGGGCGTCGAGGCCAACGCGGACAGCGGGCGGCACATCGCCGGCGGGTGGCAGAGTCACGTCCAGCCGCTCGTGGGCCACGTCGGCGATGGTCTGGCTGCGCAGGGATGCGTTGAGCAGGTACGCGGCGATCTGCGTGTCGAAGGCAACGGGGAGCTGCCTGGCCGCCCCGGCGGCGATGTTGGCCACCATCAGGGGCTTGGCCTCGTGGCCGATCACCCGCGCACCAGACTCAAGCAGGAGGTTGCCGAGCCGGCCGACGGCCTCGTGACCCTCGGCGACCAGCACGCGGCCGTCAGGACCGGCCAGGGCGAGGGCCTGCGGCATCCCGCGCATCGGGCGCGGGTCGTCCATCAGCAGCGCGGCGCCGACCTCACCGCAGCCGGCCAGCCAGGCCTCGGCTGCCGCGGCTTCGTCGGCCGTGGCGTTGAAGCGATCGAGGAAGGTCGGGTCAGCCACGACCGACCGAAGCGCCGCGGTCAGGTCGACGGGCCCGCCGGTTTCGAGCCCGGCCCGGGCGACGGTGCGCAGGGTCGCCGGCGGGGGCTCCGGCGTCGAGACGGGCTCGCCCAACCCAGCTGCCGGCTCGGCCAACGTGGGTGCCGGCGCGGCCGCCGCGGGCGCGGGCTCACCCAGCCCGGTCGACCCGAAGTCCATCGACAGCTGCAACCCTGCGCCATCGCCGATGAGAGAACGGCCACCGCGGTGGTCGAGGCCCTCGCGGCGTGGAGCTCCCGGCGACTCGCCGGCGACGCGGGCAGCGGCCACGCTCCCCGCGACGGAACGAAGTGCGGCCGCGGCGTCTCCGGCCGACTCGCCTGCGAGCGGCGGAAGTCGATCGATCAGCGTCCGAAATTCGAAGTCGCGGAAGAGCCGGACGACCTCGGCGCGGTCGTAGTCAGAGAGCCGGGCCGCCGCCAGGTCGAGCGAGATCGGCAGGTCGCGGATGATCCTGCTGAGCTCGCGGCTTTGCATGACCTGCTCTCGTGCCTCGGCCAGCTTCTCGCGCAGCTTGTCCGGCCTGACCTCGGCGAGCCTGGCGTAGATTCCATCCACCGAGCCGAAATCGCCAACGAGTTTCGCCGCGGTCTTCTCCCCTACTCCCGGAATGCCGGGGATGTTGTCGGTCGGATCACCCTTGAGGGCCTTGTAGTCGACCATCTGGTCCGGCCTCAGCTCGAACCGTTCCCAGATCCTGGCCGGGTCGTAGTAGATCGTGGCATCGACGCCCCCGCGCGTAGTCATCAGCCGGGTGCGGTCGGTCACGAGTTGGAGCATGTCCAAATCGCCGGTCACGACCGTCGTGTCGATGCCGCGAGCGTCCATGTCCCGGGTGATCGTGCCGATCACGTCGTCGGCTTCGAAGCCGGCCATCTCGTAGACCGGAATACGCAGGGCCGCCACGACCTGCCGAACCTTCGGGAACTGCGAGCGCAGGTCGTCTGGCATCGGGGTCCGGGTGGCCTTGTACGCGCTGAACTGCTCGTGGCGGAAGGTCGGTCCGGGCAGATCGAAGCAGGCAGCTACGTACTCGGGCTGAACGTCCTGGATGCCGCGCAGGAGGATGCTGCAGAAGCCGAACACGGCGTTGACCAGCTCGCCTTTGCTGGTCGTGAGCGGCGGCAGGGCGTGGTAGCCGCGGTAGATGAGGCCGTTGCTGTCGAGCAGCATCAAACGCGTCATCAGGGCCCCGATCGATTCGACGCCGGCGGTCGGGCAACAGGGACCGGCCGCTCAAGTTTACCCGGGGCGAGCGGCTCTTCCAGGCGCAACCCCGCCGAGAGCGCGGATCAGGAACGAGCGCCTCGACCGCGGCCGCGATTGCGTCTCGGAAGGACCATCATCGCGAGTCCGATGGCGAACAGGGCGCCGAATCCGACGAGCCAGACGAGTCGCGGGTCGATGCCGCCGCCCTCACTGGCCGGGCCGGATGGCGGGGCCTTGGTTCCGGGGGTCGCGCCGCCGCCGATCGCGTATTCGGTTCCTGACGAGGCCAGGCCGAGCTGGTTCGTCGGGGCCGGCACCGTCCCGGAGGACCCGGCCGCCAGAGACCCGCCGTCGTTTGCGCCGCCCGCCTGGACGCTCGCGGGGCTCGTGGCAGGAAGCTCAGCCGGTCCGGCGGTGGCCGCAGGCGCAGCCGTGGGGACGCTCACGGGGCCCCCCTCCGATGAACTCGAGCTCGCGGCGGCCAGCGCCGCACGGCCATCCTGCGCGCCGGCAAACGTTCCCGGCGCCGAGCTGGCGGTTCCGAAGGCGGAGACGGCGCCGGTTACGACCACGCCGATCAGCCCGAGCGCGGCAAGCGACCCGCCGAGGGACCGGCGCAGGCCGAGCCCGAAGATCGGCCACCGTGACGCGCGACTTCGGCCAAGCCGGGCCGCATCCTGCTCGGTCAGGGCGAAGTCGCGAGGACGAGGAGGCACCGGCATGGCCGCGGCCGCCGCGGCGATGGCCCCAAAGTCCGCGAAGAGCGCCGCGCAATCCGGGCAATCGGCCAGCAGATCGATGGCCCGGGCGCGCTCGAGCTCATCCACGTCGCCACCGTAGAGACGGGCGATGAGTGTCTCGTCGTGGCCGGAGTGGGCGCTGCGATCCATCACGTTCCTCAGACGATCTCAACCACGGAACAGTTCCCGATGTGAGGCCAGCGCCCCTCTCAGGGCCAGGCGGCCACGGTGGATTCTCGACTTCACCGTTCCGACCTCGACGCGCATGATGGCGGCGATCTCCGCGTAGTCGTAGCCCTCGACGTCGAAGAGCAGAATGCAGTTGCGCTGCTCGAACGGCAGCTCCCCCAGCGCGAGAGCCAGGGCCCTGGACCGCTCTGCGGCCAGCGCTTGAGATTCGGGTTCGACCTCCGGCTCGGCCGGTGGCTGCCAGCTCTCGTCCTCGAACTCCGGGTACGGTTGAACCGGGTGCCGGCGGCGTGCCCGCTGGATGTCCATGGCGGCGTTTATTGAGATCCGGGACAGCCAGCTGCGGACACTGCCGCCGCGATAGGTGGCCAGGTTCCGATATGCGTTGAAGAAGCCCTCCTGCACCGCGTCGGCGGCCTGATCGCGGTCGGGCACGAGGCGGTAGACGAGGGCGAAGAGATGGTCCTGGTGGCGGGCCACCAGCTCGTTGAACGCCTCCAGTCGGCCGCCCAGGGCCTCCTCGACGAGCGCGGCGTCGACCGCCTGACCGCGCGCGTTGTGGCGGTCGCCCTTCGCCGTCGCGTCGGGCCGTCGATTGTCTCCAACCTCAGCGTCGGTCACGATTGGCCCGTCAGCCACTCTCTCGTCCACGAACCCCTCGCCACGCGGCTGCGCGCGGATCGGCCGCGGCGGCGCGAGGATAGCATGGGCTGCACCGCGATTCGCCACCGAGACCGATTCGCCGGCCGGATCGACTCGCCACCGGGGACCGCGCAGGCTGTACGATGCGCGCCGGACCATGCCGACGTGGCGGAACTGGCATACGCGCTCGACTCAAAATCGAGTGGCCGTGAGGTCATGCGGGTTCAACTCCCGCCGTCGGCACCAGCTCACCTGGAGAGCGGCGGCCGGGGGCTCCGGTGCGGCCGGCCGGCCCGGCTAGCAGCCGAAGCCTCCGCCCCCGCCACCGCCCCCGCTTCCGCCTGCCGGAGGCACGCCGTCCAGGCCGTGGGCCACGATGTCGCGAACCGTCGCCCACCGAGGAACGGTCAAGAACCCAACCGGGTTGCCGGTCACGCTCGGCACGAGCTCGATGCTCTTCACGTTGCTGGTGCCGATCCGCTCCGCCAGGGCAAGCAACGAAGGTGCGTCCTCGACCGGCATGTCGGTCCAGAAGGCGCTGCCGAGGGCACTGATCAGCGACGGAACCTTCGAGAGCAGCGAGCACGGCTGGAGTTGAGCACGCAGCGCGAGAAGGACCGCCTGCTGGCGTGACATCCGGCCGTAGTCGGAGTCCTGGTGGCGGCTGCGGGCGTACTCCAGGGCCACCAGTCCATCCATGTGCTGGTAGCCGGGCTTGATGTCGATGGAGATGTCCTTGCCGTCCTGGGGTCGCGAGTACTGGCTGTCCTTGACCTCGGCCGGGACGTTGATGTTGATGCCGCCGAGGGCGTCGATCAGATTGACGAAGCCCATCAGGTTGATGACGACGGCGCCGTCGACGTGCAGCCCCAGGTACTGGCCGATCGCGCCCTCCAGGGCCTTGAAGCCACGGACGAAGTCGGTCCCGGAGTACGGGTAGGCCGAGGGCCGGTTGACCGCATCCCGCCACAGGGCGTTGAGCAGGTTCGGATACGGGAAGCAGTGGCACGCGAAGGCGTTGGCCGACTCGGGGGGAAGCGGCACGTTCTCGAGATTGCGCGGAAGGCCGTACATGACGGCCCGCCCGGAAGCGATGTCGACCTCGAGAAGGATCATCGTGTCGGTCCGGAGGCTCCAGCGGCCGACTCCGGAATCTGCCCCCACGAGGAGGACGTTAAGCTTGCCGTCCGCGGCCCACTCGGAGGACGGCGTATCCGGCCCGCTGACGTCCTCGACCGGGAATATCGGTATCCCCGCAGCGGTCGTGGGACCGGGGGTGGGCAGCACGAACGGCGACCCGGGGGCGCTGCCGGCCGGGCTTCCGGATGGCGATTCCGCGAGGCCCGGTGAGGCCGACGGAGTGGCCGGCACGTCGGTCGCGCCCGGCTCGTTGGAGAACGGGGCCGCGGTCTGGCCTGACGGCAGATCGCCGTTGCCACCGAACCAGCTGGGCGCGTTGGGGTTGAAGATCGAGCTGAGAGTGTCGCGGTACTGGACATCGACCGCGCCCAGAGCGAGGTGCGTGCCGATGGTGGCGACCATCACGGCTCCGAGGACGGCGACGGTAAGCGGTTGCCTGGCCCGCGCGGCTGGCTCCTTGGTCTGGATCTTGGGCGCGAGACCCGTCCGGGCCCCTGGGCCGCCTGCCACGAGAAAGGCATCCACGATGGCCCACAGCCGGTAGAGGAGAATCGCGACGTCGATCAGAAAGAACGACGTGAGGGCATCCGCCGAGAAGATCGCATCGTAGATCTGGCGTCGGGCAAACAGGAAGAATCCGGCGACCGCAACGCTCAGGGTCAGCGCCGGCAGGGCGACCACCAAGCCACGCCTCGGCCTCCCGGCCGCCAGCTGACCCAGACCGGGGAACAGGAAAGACAGGAACGCTGCCGAGGCGGGCGTCTTCAGCAGCGACCGGTTGGGCATCCGATTCAGCCCTCGAAACGACTCATCCCGACGATCCCGACGATCCTGGCGAGCCAGGCCGGGGATCGGCCGGGCGCGACTACTATGCACGAATTCCCGTTCCGACTCCCGGCCCGGTATCGACGATAGCTCCCGGGCCGTCCGGTCAGGACCGCAGACACCGAGAACCGCTCAAGCCAGAGTCGACGATCCAGCGGAGCCGCGACCGGGTTGCCCTCTCAGCAGCCCAGGCCGCCGCCGCCTCCACCGCTGGAGCTTGCGGCAGGCACCGTGTCGAGGCTGTGGGCCACGATGCTCTTGGCCCTGGCCCAGGTCGTTGGGTTGATGTACGTGGTGTTGACCCCCAACGTCGCGGGATCGAGGGTGATGCTCTTGACATTCCCTCCGGTGATGCCCTTGGCCAGGCCCGCCCATTGCGTGGCGTCGGCAAGCGGCAGGTTCGTCCAGAACGCACTGCCGAGGCTGTTGAGGAGCGATGGAACCTTCGGCAGGATCGTGCATGGGTCAATCGTGTTGCGAATTGCCTTGAGAACCAGCTGCTGACGCAACATCCGGTCGTAGTCGGTCGTATAGATGCGGGTTCGGGCGTACGCGAGTGCCCATTCCCCATCCATGTGCTGAGGACCGGGCTTGATGACGAACGCGATGTTGCTGCCGCCGCTCATCTGCCAGGTTATGGACTGCTTGCCGCCGGACGCGGCGGCGTCGGCGATCATCTGCGGGATCACGGCGCCGTTGTCGTCCGGGAGCTCGTAGCCGTCGTGGATCCTGGATGCCATCGCGCACGTCGAGCCGCAGATGTCACAGACTCGCCATTTAGCCGCCCATGAGCCGGCCGGTCCGCAGGGATAATCCGACACCGCGGTTGGAACGTTGATATCGATCCCACCGAGGGCGTTGATCAGCGAGACCAGGCCATCGAGATTGATGACGACGTAGCCATCGATCGTCAGGCCCATGAGCGTCCCGATCGCCTGCTCCGTGGCGGTCATCGCACGCGTGTACTCGAGCCCGGCACCCTGGTAGAAGGGGAAGTTGGCCGGGTGATTCCACCCCGCCTCGTTGGCGAGCCAGTTGAGCATATAGGGCCAGGTGTCAGCAGGGCAGCCATTGGCCGGCGTGGCGTAGTTCTTTGCGATTTCGCTGGGCAGCGGAACGCACATGGTGTTCCGTGGCACGCCGATCATCGCCGCCTGACCCGTCTTGATGTCGACGTGGAGCACGATCATCGTGTCCGGCCTGAGGCCTGTGTTTCGGCTGCCTCCCAATCCGGCGTCCACGCCGACCAGCAGGACGTTCAGATATCCATCCGCAGCCCAGTTGCGGGCGTCGGTGGGGGTGACGAACGACGGCAGAGCCGAGGGATCGAACGTCGCGTTGGCGTCGAAGGAAACGCCAGCCGTCGGGCTCGACCCCGGCGGGCCCGGGCTCGGGCTCGTGTCGATCACCTGGTCATTGCCGTTGTCCGTAGCCATCGCGATCGTCTGACCGGGAGCGAGGGTTGGCCCGGCGAAGCACGGGCCGGTCAGGGACGAGATGCATGAGACGGAGTTCTGCCAGCCCAGGTCCATTGAAGCGAGGCCGACGTGGGTCGCCACGGTGCCCGAAACGAGGACCCCGACGGCCAGCGTTGCGGCCCATTTCCTCGTGGACGGACTCCCGCGGCGCGTCCTGGGTTGTGCCCTGCCGGCCACCAGATAGGCATCGACGACCGCCCAGAGGTGGTACACGAGGGCTACGAGATCGAGTATCAGCAGACTGGTAAGCCATTGCTGATCGAAGGCGGCGTTCAGCATCGAACGCCCCTCCACGAGAACGATCAGACCGAACGCGCCGAGCACCGCCAGGGCCGGGATGGCCACGATCGCACCGCGGCGCCCCTTGCCCGCCGCTGCCTGCCCCAGACCGGGGAACAGGAAGGACAGGGCCGCAGCCGCAGCGGGCTGTCGAAACGCCGACCGAATCTGCTTCAGAAGCTGCATCCTTTTGATCTCGCCCTTCCCCCTCTGGGGGCTGGCCGGCCGGCCAACCGGGCGCGAGGCCGGCGGCCATTATGCCTGAGTCGGTCCAATCGGGCCGCGCCGAGCCGGCTCGCGACGGCACTCCGGGCCTGCCGGATCCGGTCGTCTAGAACCAGACGACACCGCCGGCCGTGGCCAGCCCGACGAGGATCGCGGCCAGCAGCCAGGCCCCAAAGAGGGCCGAGACGACGGCGAACCGGAAGCGAACCAGCCAGACTCGAAGGGCCGACCCAGGTCCCGGACGACCGGTAGCGAGGCGAGCAGACGCCCGGCCCGGCAGACCATCGACTTCCCGATCGCCGGCACGAACGGAGCTGCGATCAGCGGGGTTCGCGGCCAATTCTCCGAACGAGGCCGTGGGCTCCCTCGAGACCGCTCGATCGGCGGCGACACCGTCCATCCGGACGAGCGCGTCCTGCGCAGCCCAGGTCGAGCGGTGTCGGAGAGACAGCAGCGCCAGCAGCGCCGGAGTCGGGATCAGGACCGCAGACACGAGGATGGTTTCGTGAACGCGACCCCAGCACAGCAGAAACGCGCCGATCGGCCCGGCAACGGCCACGATCAGCTCGAGCGCGGAGCCCACCTGCCCGGAACCGGCCCGGCGCTGAAGCGCCGCTATCGGGTGGGCGCCTCTCTGGCCGTTGCCGGCCGGGCTCGCTCCCCGGCCGCCCGCGGTGGCTTCCTCGCTCATCCGCTTCGGACCTGTGTCGACAGCTCCAGCTGCAGGAGTCCCTCGCCGAGGCGGCGCCTGATCTCGGCCGGCAGCTCGGCGTCGTAGGCAACGCCGCCGCGGACCTCCATCGGAAGAGCCGTACCCCCTGCCTGGGGCAGGAAGAACACGACGCGCGTCGCCCCGGGCCGCTCCTTGAGCATCGCCCGCAACTCCTCCATCGCCTCGACGATGCGGCCCGTTTCGGCCCCTCGCGTGAACCGCACGTACAGGATGCCGGAGGCAGGCGCTTCCAGCGGGGTCGTTGGCGCGGCCGATGCACGGGCCGCAACTGCCCGCGCCTCGTCGGGGAGGGGCGGCTCCTCCCGCTCCGGCGCCAGGGTGGCCAGGTCGTTCGGCGCGGGCACTGAAGAGAGCGGCTCCAGCGGTGCGACCAGCGAGACGGCGGAGGCCGGCGGCGTCCGGACGACGTACGTTACCCCGCCGCCGCGCAGGGGCGAGACGCGGATCTCGACGGCGGCCTCCGTGGCGGGCCCGGCCGTCGACGCCGTCGACGCCGTCGCCGCCGGAGTGGCGGGCGCCTGAGACGGCGCCGCGCCCGAATCCGAGGCCACGGCCTGAGTGGCGGCTTCGACCGGCGAAGCCGGCATCTCGTGCCCCCTGACGTTGCCGTTACCGTTTCCGTTACCGTTACCGTTGCCCGTTCCGGTCCCCGGGCGGCGGCCGACTCGCCCTCGCTCCCCGGCGGCGACCTCCTGCGCGATCGCCACGGGTCCGCGCGACGCTGCGTCCTCCCAGACCCAGACCGCGTCGGCCAGCAGCGACGCCTCCTCTCCCCGGTGGTCCACTCGCCCGGCCACCAGCAAGATCGCGCCCTCGGCGAACGTAGCACCGTTTGTGGCGTACATCCGCGGGAACACCACCACCTCGAGCGTTCCCTGGAGATCCTCGAGAGTAGCTACGGCCATCGTCTCCCTGCTGCGGGTGGTCACGTTGCGCACTCCAGTGACGATGCCCCCCATGACGACGCGCTGGCCATCGAGCGACTCGTCCTTCAGGTCGCCCGAATAGGCCGTCACGTACCGGGCGATCTGCTCCGCCAGGGCCCCGAGAGGATGCTCCGACAGGTACAGGCCGAGCAGTTCCTTCTCCCAGCGCAGCCGTTCGCGAGCGAGGGCCTCCGGAACCTCGGGCAGGGCCTTCTCGAGCGCGCCGGTTGCCGACCCCATCTCAAACAACGAGGTCTGCCCGCTCGTCCGGTCGCGCTGGACCGCCTGACCGGCGGCCATGGCGTCGTCGAGTGCCTCCAGAAGCTGCGCGGCATGGCCGAACCGGCTCATCGCCCCGACCTTGATCAGAGATTCCATCACGCGCTTGTTGACCAGTCGGAGATCGACCCGGGCGCAGAAGTCGGCCAGTGAGCGGAAGTCGCCATCGGACTCCCTGGCCGAGATGATCGATTCGATCGCCCCTTCGCCGACGTTCTTGACGGCCAGCAATCCGAACCGAATCGCATCGTCCTCGACCGTGAACTCCACGAACGAGCGATGCACGTCGGGCGGCCTGACCTCTATGCCCAGGCGCCGGCATTCGGCGATCGCAGCGGCGACCTTCTCCTCGTTGTCGCGGAATGCCGTCAGCACCGACGTCATGTAGTCGACCGTGTAGTTCGCCTTGAGGTAGGCCGTCTGGTAGGCGATGAGGCCGTAGCAGGTGGCATGCGCCTTGTTGAAGCCGTAACGTTCGAATGGTTGGAAGGCGGCGAAGACCGCGTCTATCACCTGCGGCTTGACGCCTCGCTCGGCCGCCTGCCTGACGAACTTCTCCCGCATTTCACGCATGAGCCCGGCCTTCTTCTTGCGGATGGCGTAGCCGAGCGTGTCGGCCTCGGGACCGGTGAACCCGGCCAGCGCGGTTGAGGCGGACATGATGTCTTCCTGGTAGACGAAGACACCGAACGTCCGGTTCAGGTACGGCTCGAGGAGCGGGTGAAGATAGGTGACCTTCTCCACGCCGTGCTTGCGGCGAATGTAGGCGGGGATGTTGTCCATGGGACCCGGGCGGTAGAGCGCGACCATGGCCGCCAGGTCGAACACGCTCGAGGGCCGTAAGTCGCGGATGTAGCGCCGCATGCCCGCCGACTCCAGCTGGAAGACGCCGGTGGTCTCGCCGGAGGCCAGCAGTTCGAACGTCTTCGAGTCGTCGAGAGGGATCTTCTCGAGATCGATCTCCTCGCCGCGATGCTCCCGGATCAGATCGACCGCCTGCCGCAGGATGGTCAGGTTCGACAGTCCCAGGAAGTCGAACTTGAGCAGGCCCAGCGCATCGACCGCGTGCATCTCGTACTGGGTCATGACCGAGTCGGAGTTGGTGGCGCGCTGAAGTGGCATCAGCTCGGTCAGCGGCTCGCGACTGATCACCACGCCCGCCGCATGCGTGGAGGCGTTGCGAGCTACGCCCTCGAGTTGCTTGGCGAACTCGATCACGCGCCGCACCGGCGGCTCGTTCAGGTACATCTCCTTGAGAGCCGGGGATGTCTCGATCGCCTCGTCGAGCCGGATGCCCAGCTGGTTCGGGACCGCCTTGGCGATCCGATCGCCCTCGCCGTACGTCATCCCGACGACCCTGGCAACGTCCCGGATGGCAGCCCGGGCGAGCATGGTCCCGAAGGTGATGATCTGGGCCACGCGGTCGGGGCCGTACTTGCGGCTGACGTAGTTGATTACTTCCTCACGCCGGCCGTCCTCGAAGTCGACGTCGATATCGGGCATCGTCACGCGGTCCGGGTTGAGGAACCGCTCGAACGGCAGCTGGTAGTGGATCGGATCCACCGGCGTGATGCCGAGGGTGTACGTGACGATGCTGCCCGGGGCCGAGCCACGCACCGTGATGGCGATCCTCTGCTCCCGGGCAAATCGGGTGAAGTCGGCCACGATCAGGAAGTAGCCCGCGTAGCCCATCCTGCAGATGACGTCGAGCTCGTAGTCCAGACGGCCCTGAAGTTCGGGCGTGACCGTCGCATAGCGCCGATGGAGCCCGGACTGACACTCCTTGCGCAGCCAGCTCTCGATCGTCTCGCCCTCGGGCACGGGGAAGGACGGGATGAGGAGCCTGCCGAACGGCAGCTTGAGATCGACCATCTCGGCGATCGAGCGGGTTCGGCGGATCGCGTCCAGGTTGTCGGGGAAGAGCGCGGCCATCTCGGCCGCGGACTTCAGGTAGAACTCGTTCGAATCGAACCGCATACGCCCCGGAGTGTCGAGGTTGCTGCCCGTGCCGACGCACAGCAGCACGTCGTGAGCCTCCGCCTGCTCGCGCCGGACGTAGTGCAGGTCGTTGGTAACGACGTGCTGGAGGCCGGCCGCAGGTCCGAGGCGCAGAAGCTGCTCGTTGAGCCGGCGCTGCACGGGCAGGCCGTGGTCCTGGAGCTCGAGGAAGAAGCGGTCCGCGCCGAAGATGTCGCGGTATTCGCCGGCGAGCTTTCGGGCGAGTTCCCAATCGTCCACCTCGAGCGCCCTGGGGATCTCCCCGCTGAGGCAGGCCGACAGGCCGATCAGGCCCCGGGAATAGCGCGCGAGGATCTCGTGGTCGATCCGGGGCTTGTAGTAGTAGCCCTCCAGGTGGGCGTCCGTGATCAGCCGGCAAAGGTTCTGATAGCCCTCCCAGTTCTCGGCCAGCAGGACGAGGTGGAACGGCTGGCTGTCGGCCTTGCCCTCCTTGTCGCGCATGCTCCGCCGGGCGACATACGTCTCGACGCCGACGATCGGCTTGATGCCCCTGGCCGTGGTCGCCTGGACGAAGGCGACGGCCCCGTAGAGAGCGCCGTGGTCCGTGATCGCCATGGCGTCGAAGCCGAGCTGGGAGCCCTGTTCGGCGAGCTCGTTGATGCGCCCGAGCCCGTCCAGGAGGCTGAACTCGGAATGGAGATGCAGGTGGGCGAAGTCGTTTGGGGCGACGGTCACGGGACCTAAGTCTAGCCGCCCGGACGGTCGGGGCGCCTGGCTGCTGGCGGGTCCTGCCTGGCGCGTTCAGTTGACGGGCGCGGTCGGCCGCAACTCCCAGGTAGTGCCGTCGGGCGTGTCGTGAAGCTCGATGCCGGCGGCCAGGAGACGGTCGCGGATGGCGTCCGCGGCGGCCCAGTCGCGCGAGGCCCGAGCCCGTAGTCGCTCGGCAAGCAGTGCGTCGACGAAGGGCCGGACCATGTCGGCCGGATCGCCGGTGCCGGTCGCGGCCATCTCTCCGAGGCAGACGATCGCTGCACGGAGCGCAGCGCGGGCCGTCGCGAGCGCGTCCGACTGGTCCGTGTCGCGAGACCAGGACTGGATCGTCTCTTCGAGGGCCAGAATGGCCCGGACCGCGGACGGGGCATCGCACTCGTCAAGCGACGAGCTGAAGACTCCCTCCAGGCGAGCCACTTCGTCGCGTAGCGGGTTCACGGGTGGGGTCGCCGTGGGCACCCGGGCGTCTGCCGACGCAGCCCCTCCGCTCCGGGCAGTGGGGGCTGCCAGGACATCCGGGGCCGCTCCCCGGGCCGTCGAGACCAGGTCGCCGATCGAGACTTCGCTTCCCGTCGGGAAGACCGTGGAGCGGCCCTCCTTACGGACCGTGACGCCCCCGAGGCCCAGGACCGACGCGGAGCCCGCGTCGAGGTCCAGGACCAGGGCGGTGTGACCGTCCACGCCCAGGATGAAGACCTCCTCCGGCAGCTGGGACTCGAGCACCTCGAGGCGTCGCTGGCCGAGGTAACAGAAGCGCGTGTCGTGGGTGCCGCCCTCGGCGTTGTCGTAGTGCGGCACCACCGCGACGGGCAACCCGAGTGGTGTGAGCAGGTCGAGCCCGTCGAGCCAGTACGGGGCCTCGCCGACCTTGTAGATCTCGTACACGGGGACCGTGTACCGGCCGAGCGTCAGGGCCGCGGCGCTGGCCATCGTCACGGCGCCGCCGCGTGCCAGCTTGTCGCCCAGCAGGCGCGGTATCTCCGACCCGGCCCACTGCCGCAGGGCGTAGGAAGGGCTGCCCGGGCCGGTGAAGACCAGTCGAGCGTCGCGGATACGGGCCAGCGCCGTCTCGCGGGTGAGCAAGTCGGCGTCGGCGGACCGGAACGACGCCACCGAGAACTGCGCCCCGACGGTGGATCGGAAGTAATCGAGGGCCCGGTCCGTGATGTCGTCGGCGTTCTCCTGGAAACCGTACGGTGTGTCCAGCACCACCGCGGGAACCGGCGTCTCCCCCAGCCGGTCGAGAATCGACCGGTGGACGCGGGCCATTGTCGGCGTCGTTTCGCCGGAGCCCATGATCGCCAGGATACGCGGCAGCGCCGTCATGGATCCTCTCTGGAACGACGCGCCTGCATGGCGCTCACGGAACCACGGCTCCCGAGAACAGCCCCTCGCGGTCGGCCGCCAGAATCTCTTCCGTCAGCTCAGCCGGGTGCTGGGCGTGGATGTCGTGGTCGCCCCTGAGCCACCGCACCCGAACCGCGACCCCGCTCTGGCGGGCGGCGGCCAGCGCGGCTTCCGAGCCGGCTCGTTTGGCAGCGGTCCAGTCATTCTCACCGCCATCGACGGGCACGACCAAAGCCGGCACCCTCAAGGTGCGCCACAGGTCGGCCGTCCGCTGGCTCCACATCGCTTCGAGGATAGCCCGGTGATGGTCGCGCGACAGCCAGGGCGCGATGGTCCCGTCGGCCCGGATGTCGAAGTTGCCGAGCGAGCCCTCGAAACCCTCCTCCGGCCAGTCGGCGTGGGCCGAGCGGAAGTACCCCTCCACCGACGACAGCGGCAGGCCGACCAGCTGTGGCGGCGCAAGTCGTTCCCAGCAGGCCTCCCATGTCGGAAAGGCATCGCGAAGGTCCGTCAGACCGCCATCGACGAGGACGATGCCGCGGGTCAGGTCAGGGAGCCGCACCGCGAAGTCCAGGACGACGCTCGCGCCCCACGACTGGCCGACCAGTATCGGCCGCTCGAAGCCGGGTCCGAGGGCGCCGATCAACGCTCGCAGGTCCTCGGCGACGGTCGCGAAATCGTAGCCGCCCTCAGGCTTGTCGGAGCGACCGTGACCGCGCAGGTCGACCGCGGCGGCGACCCGGCCGGCCTCCGCGAGCCTTCGGCCGACGCCGTCCCACAGCCGGGCGTTCGAGGCCAGGCCGTGGACCAGCAGGAACGGCGCGGCATCCCGCATGCCGTCGTTCGAGCCGCCGCGCGACCGCCACCGCAGGACGCGGAGCTCGACGCCGTCGCCGACCGCTATTCGCTCATCCGTCGGTTCGATCATGCGACTCACCCGCGCTTCCTCCCGGCCATCCTAGCTCGCGAGGCAAGTTTCGCCTCGCGGGCCTCAGGGGGGTCGGGTCGACAGGGTCGGTCCCACCGTGCGGGCGCGGGAAGAACCCCCGGCGGCCCGTACAATTCGGCATCGATGGCTAATCCACGAACGCCGACGCTCCGGCTGGCCGGTGCCCTTGCCGCCCTGAGCTTGCTCCTTGCCGGCTGCAGCCTCTTCTCGAACGGGCCGAGCCCGACGCCAGCCCAGCTGAGCGGCTCGCCAACCGCGAGCACGATGATCTCCACCGAGACCGCAACGCCCAGCCCGACGACCCAGCTCGTCGGGTCGATCACGCTGGTGGCCGACATCGGGGAGCCCAGCGACTGGACGCCGGCCGGCCTGACGTGGAAAGGGATTCGAGCGGCCGGCTTGCGCCTGGGGGCCGCGACCGCCCTCGTGGAGCCGGTATCCAACGCCGATCTGCCCGAGGACATCGAGAGGGCGGCATCGGCCCAAAGAGGGGTCGTCGTCACGGTCGGGCCCGCCGCCGACCCTGTGGTCCAGGCGGCTGCCCCCGCCCACCCGGCGACGCAGTTCTTCGAGATCGACGTCGTCGTCCCGGCCGGCTCGCCGGCCAACGTGCACGGGCTCGTCTTCGACGATGCCGAGGCGGGGTACCTGGCCGGCTTCGTCGCGGCTGCGCTGGCGAGCTCCCGGGCCATAGGGATGGTCGGCGACACGAAGGCGGACACGAGCTCCGCCAACTACGCCGCCAGTTTCCGGAACGGCGCGCTGGAGGCGGCACCCGACGTGGCCGTCGCGATCGCCTACGCCGGCACATCGGATTCACCCGACGAGGGCCGGACCGCAGCCGCGGGCCTTGTCAAGGCGGGCAGCAGCATCATCCTCGCGATGCCCAGCCTGTCTGGGATCGGCGCGCTGCGCGAGGCATGCGCACGAAAGGTCCAGCTCGTCGCCGTGGACACCGACGCCTGGCAGATCGTTCCCGACGTCCGGCCCTGCCTGATTGTCAGCGTCATGAACCGCTACGACGTGGCGGTCACGGCGGCGCTCCTGGCCGTCGCTTCAGGCCAGCCCATCCCGCGGTTGACGGTGAACAGCGTCGCGAACGGCGCGATTGCCCTCAGCGACTTCCACACCGCTCTCCCGGCGGGCTTTCAGGCCAGGCTCGAGACGGTGATCGGCGCGCTCGAGCGTGGACCGCCCCGCCCGAGTCCAGCCCCGCCGACGGCCGCTCCTTCTGCCGGGGCAACCGCGTCACCGGGGCCTTCTTGACGGCATGACACCGCTGAACGCCGGCGATGCGGGTGGCGGCCCGGTCGCGCTCCTCGACGAGGCAGCGATTGCCGCGCTCCTCAGGTCCGCGCAGCGGATCGCGGTCGTCGGCGCCTCCTCGAACCCGGCCCGGCCCTCGAACGGAGTGTTTCGGACGCTCCTCCGATCCGGCTACCGGTGCGTGCCGGTGAACCCGAACGAAACCGAGGTGGAGGGCGTACCCGCCGTCGCCACGCTCGCGGAGGCCGCGGCCGCTCTCGGTGGACGGATCGACATCGTCGACGTGTTCCGACGGCCGGAGTTCACGGAGGAGATCGCTCGAGAAGCGGTCATGGAGGGTGCGGGCTCGCTGTGGCTTCAACTCGGCATCGTCAACTGGGAGTCGGCCCGAATCGCCGCCGCTGGCGGCCTGTCGGTCGTCATGGATCGCTGTACGGCCATCGAGTTGCGCCGGCTTGGGCTGCGCCGGCTTGGGCTGCGCCGGCCTGGGCCGCGCCGAAGCGCACCACCGCACGGCTGACCCCCGGCAACAAGCCTCGAACCTTCGGGCGACACCTCCGCCCGTGATGCCGCCTTCGTCCACGATCGTGGGACGGTCAGTGGACGGCGAAACCCACGAAGACCAGCACGAAGCCGGCTATCAGGACCAGCCCGCCGATCTGGGCTCGACGGCGAAGCTGCGCCGCCATGATCGAAGCGGCACTCGGTCCGTCATCCCGGAGACGCGTGCCGCGCCAGCCCTCGTATCGGGCGATGTTGGCTTCCTGGGATTTGAGGAGCTGGTAGCGGCTCCACGGCCCTTTCGCCCGAAGGTAGCCGACGGCGATGAGCGCGACCCCGAACCCCCAGCAGGCCAGGTTAACCGGACCCATCGACGCTCCTTCCACCGGCCTGCTCGGCTCCGTCCAGGCGCTCGCGCAGGGCCGACTGGACCATCGCCGCGTTCGCCTGGCCACGCGTTGCCTTCATAACCTGGCCGACAAGGAAGCCGACCGCGGCCCCTTTGCCCGAGCGGTAGTCGGCGACCGCCGCCGGGTTGGCCGCGAGCACGGCGTCGATCGCCGCGCCCAGCGCCCCCGCGTCGGAGATCTGCCGGAAGCCGCGGGCCTCCACGATCGAAGCGACGGACGCCCCCGAAGCGAAATGCTCGGCGAAGACCTCCTTGGCGTTCGTGCCCGAGAGGGCGCCGTCGACGACCAGCTTGACGAGTGTCGCCAGCTCGGCCGAAGCCACGGACCCGCCACTTCCCTCCGCCTTGGCCAGACGCAGGTACTCGCCGGTCACCCAGTTGGCCAGCAGCTTGGGGGGAACGCCACGATCTGCCGCCAGCGCACCTTCGAACAGGGCGGTGGCCGCGGCGTCGTTGACCAGCACGGCGGCGTCGTAGGCGGAGAGTGCGAATGCCTCGCGGTATCGTGCCCGCCGTATCGCCGGCAGCTCCGGGAGCCGGGCTTGAATCTCGGCCAGCCATTCGGGCGTGGTCTCGAGCGGCGGCAGATCCGGCTCCGGGAAGTAGCGGTAGTCGTTCTCTTCTTCCTTCGGTCGCATCAGGTAGGTCGACTGGCTGCCCTCGTCCCAGCCGCGGGTTTCCATACGCAGCGATCCACCGCCGTCGATGACCCGCGCCTGCCGCTCGATCTCGTAGGCGATTGCCCGCTCCACGGCCCGCATCGAGTTCATGTTCTTGACCTCGATCCGGGTCCCCAGCGCCTCCCGGCCGAAGGGTCGGATCGAGACGTTGGCCTCGACCCGCATCTGGCCGTTCTCCATCTCCGCGTCGGAGGCGCCGATCGTCTTCATCAGCAGGCGCAGCTCTTCGGCGTAGCGGCGCGCCCCTTCGGCCGTCCGGATGTCGGGCTCGGTGACGATCTCCATGAGCGGCATCCCCGATCGATTGAAGTCGATCAGGCTGACCCGCCGGCCGCCGCGATCCTCGTGGATCAGCCGGCCCGTGTCCTCTTCGAGATGGGCTCTTCGGATGCGCACGGTGAACGGGCCCTCGCTGGTGTCGAAGGTCAGGCGGCCGTCGGCTGCCAGGGGCAGCTGGTACTGGCTGATCTGATAGCCCTTCGGCAGGTCGGGATAGAAGTAGTTCTTTCGATCCCAGCGCGTGGTTCCGGCGACCGTGGCTCCGAGGGCGAACCCGGTCGCGATGACGTATTCGACGGCCTTCTTGTTGATCGTGGGAAGGACGCCGGGTAACCCCAGGCACACCGGGCAGCACCGGCTGTTGGGGGCAGCCCCATCGATATCCGTCGAACAGCCGCAGAACATCTTGCTGACCGTCTTCAGCTGGCAGTGGATCTCGATGCCGATGACGGCCTCGTAGCGATCCAGGGCCGCGCTCGACTCGCCGGTGACAGCAGCGCTCGTCACGCCACGTTCCTCCGACGCGCGGCGAAACTCTCGATCCAGGAGGCGGGGCCCTCGGCGGGGGCACTCTCGAGGCGCCCTCTCCGCTCGATCGGGCTGGGCGTGCTGGGATCGTCGGCCAGCGATAGCTCGGCGGGCTCGAGGCCGCGCCAGGGTGCACCCGACGTAATCCCCTCGTACGCGCGGGCCAGGCGCAGAATCGACAGCTCGCTCCACGCTGGGCCGATGATCTGGAGCCCGACGGGGAGCCCACCCGAGAGCCCGGCCGGGATGGACACGCCGGGCAGGCCGGCCATGTTGACCGGCAGGGTGCAGGTGTCCAGCAGGTACATCGCGACCGGATCTGCCGTCTTCGAGCCGATCGGGAAGGCCACCGCAGGGCTCGTCGGCGCGCAGATCGCATCGAAGCCGGCCGCCCAGACGGCGTCGAAATCGGCCTTGATCAGGGTCCGGACCTTCTGGGCCTTGAGGTAGTAGGCATCGTAATAGCCGGCCGAAAGGGCGTACGTCCCGAGCATGATCCGGCGCTTGACTTCGGCGCCGAAGCCGGCGCCCCTGGTGCGGAGGTAGTCGGTGATGAAGTCGCCCGAGCTGCGATCCGCGTAGCCGTACCTGACGCCGTCGTAGCGGGCCAGGTTCGAGCTGCACTCGGCGGGCGCGATGATGTAGTACGCGGCCAGGCCGTAGTCCGTGTGCGGCAGCGACACTTCCTCGACCGTCGCGCCGGCCCCTTCGAGCGCCGCCACGGCTTCGCGCACGCGGGCGGCGACGCCGGGCTCCATGCCTTCCACGAAGTATTCGCGCGGCAGGGCCAGGCGGCGCCCTCGCAGGTATCCGGCGGCCTCGTCATCGCTCGCCGGCAAGGAGATCAGCTCGTCGGGCACGGCGACCGGCGCGGAGGTGGCGTCGCGCTCGTCGCGGCCGGAGACAGCGTGCAGCACCATTGCTGCGTCCCGGGCGTCGCGGGCCAACGATCCGATCTGATCGAGCGAGCTGGCGAAGGCGACGATGCCGTAACGGCTGACACGTCCGTAGGTGGGTTTGATCCCGACGATGCCGCACAGCGACGCGGGCTGGCGGATGCTGCCGCCGGTGTCGGTGCCGATCGAGACCGGAGCGTGGTACGCGGCAACGGCAGCCGCCGAACCGCCCGAGCTGCCGCCCGGGACGCGATCGAGGGCCCACGGGTTTGCCGTCGGGCCGAAGGCCGAGTGCTCCGTGGACGACCCCATGGCGAACTCGTCCATGTTGGTCTTGCCGAGGATCACCGCGCCGGCTTCGCGCAGGCGGGCCGTGACGGTGGAGTCGAACGGGGCGACGTAACCCGCCAGGATCTTCGAACCGGCCGTGGCCTGGCCGCCCTTGACCGAGACGAGGTCCTTGAGCCCGACCGGGACCCCACACAGCGGGTGAAGCGCGGCCAGGGCCTCGGCGCCGGCGCGGCGCGCTTCGGCGATGCGACGGTCGGCCTCAGCGGCCTGGGCAAGGGCTTCGGCCCGGTAGATGACGAGCCAGGCATGCAGGGCCCGGTTCTGGCGCTCCGCGACGGTCAAGTGGGCCTCGGTCAGGTCGTGCGAGCTGACCTCTCCGCCCCGCAGAAGCGCCGCCATCTCATGGGCGTGCAGGCGCGTAGGGTCGGCCACCGGCTACCCGCCCCCTTCGCCGCCGAGGATCGCCGGCACGACGAAATGGCCGCCGCTTCGCTCCGGGGCGTTCGACAATGCCTCCTCGGCCGGGAGCGAGGGCTGCACCAGATCCTCACGCAGGATGTTCGCCAGCTCGATCGTCTGGGCCGTGGGCGGAATATGCTCGGTGTCGAGAGCCGTCAGCACGGCGTACTGATCGAGGATGTGGTTCAGCTGACCTTCCAGGCGCGCCAGTTCCGGCTCGGTGAGCCCGAGGCGGGCGAGATGGGCGACGTGCTCGACGTCGGCACGGGTCAGGTTTGCCATGCTATCTCTGCGAATGTACCCTGGCCAGCTCGGCCCACGGTTGGCCTTGCTGGAAGGCTACCAGATGGATGGCCCCCGACGCGGCCGCTCGACTGGCCCGCACGTCGATCAGCGTCCCAGATGTCCCACGGCGGCCACGGCCAGGGTGACCAGGGCCAGCGCGACGGTGATGACCGGGCCGTACTCGCGCGTCGCACCCTGGATCTCGCTGTACCACCAGCCCGCGACAACGGAGAGCGCCAGTCCGACGACGACCGCGCCGAGCCAGCCGGCGGCCAGCAGCCGAGAGGCGATGAGACACCCGGCACCAACGAATGCGACCGGGATGACCCCTAAGACGAAGGCCATCCCCGCGTCCTCGGCGGTGTGGCCCCCGCTCGCCTAGCCGATCGCGACCATCGCGGCGAGAAGAGCATCCCCGGCGAGCAGGAAGATGCCGACCGTTCCGACGACGGAAGCGAGGCCTTTCAACATCAGGCGACTGCCACGGGCGAGCCCGACCGCCGCCCATGCGTGCGCTCAGGGATCGCCGGCCGGAGCGTGCTCGATCTTGAGCCGCAATGCGGCTGAACGCCGACGACCGCAGACTGCCTTCGCACCGATTCACCGCGGAGGCTCGCCCCGCCAGGGCGTTGACTCGCGTAACTCGGCGAGCGCGGCCTTTCGACCAAGCTGCTCCTTGAGACGATGGCCGTCGGGGAGCGCGGCGGCGGCGCGTTCGGGCCGGTGGTCGACCTAAGGCATGACCGTGAAGCTGCCCTCGGCGATCAGGTGGCCGTCCGAGTCGAGAGCGCCGATGGTGTGCTGCCCGACGCCATAGCGAGTGCAAAGGTCCGAGCTGGCACCGGTTTCGGATTCCATCCAGCTGCCGTCGGGCTGCTGTTCGAAGGCCGACTCCACCGACCCACTCGTTCCCTGGGTGCCGTCGATCGTCGGGGTGATGATGGCGGAGCCCGGGATCGACGCGGAAAGCACGACCGTCAGTGTGACGTCGACATCCGGTCCGGAGCAGCTGAAGCTCGCAGGCTCGATGGTGACGCTGCTCCCGGTGAGCGGCCCGGGCGTGGGGCTCGGAGTCGGCTTCGGAGTTGAGCTCGGCTTCGGCGTTGGCTTCGCCGTTGGGCCCCAGGTCGGGCTGGCCTTCGCCGTTTTAGCCGAGGACGGGCCCGCCGATTGGCCCGGCCCAGCGACGAGCGTGAATGATCCCTGGGCCAGCACATGACCGCTTGAGCCCAGGATGCGCTGGGTATGAGCACCGACGCCGATAGAGCATTCGGCGGAAGCCGTGGTGGTCTTGTACCAAGCTCCGTCAGCCTGCTGAGCAAGGCCAAAGTCGGTGACCGACTGAGTCGAGACAATAGCCCCATCGAGCTGAATCGTGATCCTGTCGGTGGCCTTGAGCGACGCGGGAAGCTTGACCGTCGTCGTGAGCGGCTGGCTTGAGCAGACAACGGTCGTGGGACCGAACACGATGCTGCCGGGATAGCCGCCGTTCTGCGTGGCAAAGAACGCCACACCAGCGACGGCCGCGATGATGACGGCGCCCATGAGCATCATGGCGGGGCTCACCCTGGGCCTGGCCGGTGAAACCTGGGGTGTCACCGGAGCCATTGCCCAGGCAGGCCCCCCGGGACCTGCCGGCGGAGCCGGGGGACTTGCCCAGGCAGGGCCCACGGGAGCTACCGGCGTAGCCGGAGGCGGGACCGGCACGGCGGCTCCTGGATGCGGCGACGGCGCTACCACCCCGTCGGCTGCCAGGGTGCTGCCGCAGGAAGCGCAGAATCGCTGCCCCGCCTCGGTCCGCAACGCGCCGCAGCTGGGGCAGAAGCCAAACCCGGTCACCATCCCGACCTCCCTCCGATTACCGAGACCCGGTGCCGGGGATCGGCCCGGCTCGAACCGCGATGAGCGCCTGCCGACACCGACCCGGCTGGGTCCCAATTCTATCGGGCGATGGAAGCGTCCGGCTCCTGCCAGTCAGGGCCCCGCGACCGAAATCCGGCGGCGTCCGGAGCCGGAGGCGGGACGCAGGTCGGAGAAGGGCGGTGCCACGAAATGACGCAACGCACCCGAGTCCCGGCGCATCGCGTCCGGCGTCCGGCTTAGCGGCCGCGATCCGTCAGGGCCGCTGCCCCGCCAGCAGCCGCCGGAAGCCTTCCTCGTCCAGCACCGGCACGCCCAGCGCCGTGGCCTTGGCAAGCTTCGAGCCCGCGCCCCCCCCGGCGACCACGAACGAGGTGCTGCGACTGACCGAGCCCGCCGCCTTGCCGCCGGCGGCGCGGATCGCCTCCTCGGCCGCAGCCCGGTCGAAGCCGGTGAGAGCGCCGGTGACGACCACGGTCTTGCCAGCGAGAGGGCCGGCGGCGCCACTCCCCGGAGCCACTCTCCCAGCGGGGGGCTCCGCAACTACGCCGGCGTCGACGAGGTCGGCCAGCACGGCCGCCGTCTTCGGATCGCCGAAGTATCCGGCGATGCTCCCGGCGACCACGGCGCCGACGCTCGGGACCTCCTGGAACGCCTCTGCCGGAGTCCCCGCGAGTGCCGCGGCCACGCGGAGGGTCCACGCAGCCTCCGATTCACACTCGTCGCGGGGCCAGCGCGCCGCGATCCAGGCAGCGAGGTCGATGGCCGTCTGCTCGCCCACCTGGGGTATTCCGAGGGCGTTCAGGATGCGTGCGAGCGGCCGCCGGCGCGACCTTTCGATCGAAGCCTTCAGGTTCTCGGCGCTCTTGCGGGCAAATCGGTCGAGGCTCTCCAAGTCTTCGACCGTCAGGCGGTAGAAGTCGCCCCTGGTCTTGACCAGCCCGCGCTCCAGGAGCTGCTCGAGGACGGCCCAGCCTGCGCCCTCGATGTCCATGCCGCCGCGGCCGGCGAAGTGCGCGAACTCCTGGGAAAGCCGCGCCGGACAGCGCCCATTGGGGCAGTAGTGGCGCACCGCGCCGGCGTCGCGGACCACGGCCGTGCCGCAGACCGGGCAGACGGCCGGCATCTCGAACTCGCGCTCAGCGCCGGTGCGACGCTCGGGGATCGACCGGACGACCTCCGGGATCACGTCGCCGGCCTTCTGAAGCACCACCCAGTCCCCGATCCGGAGGTCCTTGCGCCGAACCTCGTCGAGGTTGTGAAGCGTGGCCCGGGAAACCGTGGAGCCCGCCACCCTGGCCGGTCGCATGTGCGCCACCGGCGTCAGCGTCCCCGTCCGGCCGACGTACGGGACGATATCGTCGAGAACGGTCTCGACCTGCTCCGGTGGGAACTTATAGGCGATCGCCCAGCGCGGCGCCCTCGCGACCATGCCGAGCCGCTCCTGCTGGTCGAAGCGGTCCACCTTGACGACGACGCCGTCCGTTTCGTAGGGCAGGTCGTGGCGCTTCTCGCGCCAGTCGCGCAGGAAGTCGATGACGCCCTCGATATCGAGCCCGTCGCGGCGATCCGGATTGACCGGCAGGCCGAGGGCGGCGAGCCGTGCCAGGGCTTCCGACTGGCTCGCGACGGTCGGCCGCCCATCCGGCCCTTCCTCGATGAGCTGGTACGACCACGAGGACAGTCGTCGCGACGCGGTGACGCCGGGATCCTGCTGGCGCAGCGAGCCGGCGCCGCTGTTGCGCGGGTTTGCGTATGTCGGCAGTCCGGCCTCCTCGCGCTCGGCGTTGATGCGGGCGAACTCCGCCTTGGGCATGAAGACCTCGCCCCGGACTTCCGCAGTGACCGGCTCGCGCAGCCGCTCCGGCAGGGCGGATATCGTCCTCAGGTTGGCGGTCACGTCTTCGCCGGTGGTGCCGTCGCCGCGGGTCGCCCCCTGGACGAAGCGGCCGCGCTCATACCGCAGCGAGATTGCCAGGCCATCTATCTTGAGCTCGGCCACGTATCGAAGGTCGGGAGCGGGTTCGGGTGCGGGCGGCAGTCCCAGTCCGCGCCGGACCCGTCCGTCGAACGCCCGCAGCTCGTCCTCGTCGAAGACGTTGCCGAGCGAGAGCATCGGCCGGCTGTGGACGACCTCCCCGAATGCTCCGGCCGGCGCCGCGCCAACGCCCTGGGTCGGCGAGTCGGGCGTGACCAGCGCCGGGAACGCCGTCTCGATGGCAACCAGCTCGCGCATCAGGCGGTCGTAGTCGGCGTCGCTCAGCTCCGGGGCGTCGGCCGTGTAGTACATCTCGTTGGCCCGTCGGATGATCGGCACGAGTTCGGCGTGACGCCGCGCCGCGGCCCCTTCGCCGCCTGACCGGGCGGCTTCCACCTCTCCTGCCGCGACCGGCAGCCCAACCTCCTCTTCGCTGGCCCCGTTCACTCGCCGCTCCTCCGTCCGCGCTCGTGCGACAGATTCTCGCCGATCCCGGCACCCGGGCGCACCATTTCTTGGACCAGCAGGCTCATCCGGTCGTAGTGCGAGCCGGGCCAGTAGATCGAGTCGCAATCGACGCAGCGGCCGAAAGTGTCGAAGTAGCGGAGCGTGCGGGGCTCACCGGCCAGGCGCTCGACCACCTCGGAGCGATCGACCGGGCGAATCGCCCCGTTGCAGCGGACGCACCGCGTGAACGGCGCCGCCGCGCCGGCCAGCCGGTAGCGAGCCACGACTCCGGCGAGCTGGTGGCGCGGGTCGTCGTCGCGGACCAGGTAGCCGAAATGGACGATCGAACGCTTCAGGAGGCCGCGGTCCCGGGTGAGCAGGATTCGGTCCTCCTCGGCGGAGACTCGGGCCAGCTCCGTGTCGTCGGCGCCCCGGTCGTACCGAGAGTCGAAGCCCAGCATCCGAAGGTATCTGGCCAGCCGCCCGAGGTGGCCGTCCAGGATGAAGCGTGGCGGCTCGGGCGGGGCGGGTATGAGGCCACCCAAACCGGCGAGCTCGATGGGCCTGTCGAGCCCGTAGACCTCGATTCGATCGTCGGGCCGCAGCCGGTAGCCGAAGCCGACCGGTCGATCGTTCGCCACGATCAGGTCGACCTCGGGGTGCGGGACGCCAAGTGCCTGGAGCGTGTCCTTGACGGCAGGCGAGGACTCGAACTCGCGCGTGATCGGCCGGCCGCGCCCCGACCGGGGCAGGAAGTCGTTGAGCGACCCGTGGAATCGAACCGTGACCGTTGCCATTGATCAATAGTGTCGCCGCCGTGTCGCCGCCGTGTCGGCCGGGGCCGCAATTGCGACTCAGCCTTCGATTTCCGGGCCCGCCTTGAGCAGGTGCGCGTAGGGCGCCAGGACATCGGCGTGAGGCCAGGTTTCGCCCAGGATCCGCGTGACGAGCTCGTCGTCACACGAAACCAGGTACGGGACCTGGTCGACGTCGCGGACGGTGGCGCGGACGAGTGCGTGGGGCAGCTTCTTCCACGGTTCGATGGCGTTGGCAACGTAACCTTCGATGTCGAGATCGGCGTACTCGGGCGCGTTCCAGGTTTGCCACGCCGTCCGGAAGTCATTCGAGTGGACTTCGAGCCACGTCCCAAAGTCGACCGAGAAGCCGTCGGTCAGCTTGACCGGCAGGATCACCCTGAGGAAGAAGCCCACGTCCTTGATTGCCAGGAACGGATCCTCGCCCCACGTGTCGAGGAGCTCCTCCCTGATATCGAAGATCACGTCGGGCTGCTCGAAGGTGACCGTAAGTGGGCGGCCGCCCGGTCCCGGGGCGATGCCGCAGCATGCGCAGGGCTCGAGGGTGGCCTTGCCGCCGAGCTTCACGCGGCGGGCTCGCGATATGTTCGACTTTGTCATCTTGGCGGCAGTCCTACGCGGCAGGCGATCCATATTGGCCGGCGGGTCAGGCCCGACCGGCCGGGCCGCCCCATGGTAACCGTCCGCCCAGGTCCGGGCTCGGCGCCCAGGTTCGAGGCTCGGCGCCCCAGTCCAGGTTCGGCGTCCCGGTCCGGGCTAGGCGCCCCAGTCCGGGCTCGGCGCAGCGACCTGCCCTCCCGGGGACCCTACCCGATCAACTCCAGGTTGGCGATGCTCGCCAGGAGCGTCTTCACCCCGCCGCCGTCGCCGAATGCCACCGTGACCTCCTCGTCGTTTCGGGTCAGCTTCGAGGTGACTACGATGCCGGCGCCCAGGCGGGGGTGGCGAACGCGGTCGCCGTCACGGAACTGCCTCTCGCCGGGGACGCGGGGTCGGGTCGCCGCCGGGCGCGGCAGAGGCGGCGAGTCGGAGTCCGATAGGAGTGGCG
>JBEKVD010000013.1:0-51420 GCA_049514315.1 Candidatus Limnocylindrales bacterium
CATCCAGCGCTGGACGAACGCGGTCGCGTCGAGGTGACCACGAGGCATCGTCTCCAGACCAGCGATGCAGGTAGACGGGTCGAGACGCCGAAGTAGGTCTGGTGCCGCCTCGACGGACGGCCTCTGAAACACTCGTCGAGTGACGCACGACGCTCTGCGGACGCAGCAGTGCGTAGCGTCGGGTCCAACTCGCGGGCTGGTAGCGGCGTCCCAAGAGCGCCCCAATCGAACCCCGGCCTGCGAAGGCCAAGGACACTGATCGCGGCCCAGGCGCTGCTCGGCATCAGCGAGCAGTTGTGAGACCGGGACCAACAAAGCGCGGGCGGTCCGCAGCGCGTTGACCAGGCCCGCTTGAACCCTCCGGTGGGTGGCTGCCGCGTTCTCGTGGGGAACTGTGGTCAACAAGCTAGCGGGCAGAGGCGTGGATGCCCGTCTCGAGGAAGGCGCCAAGGTCCGCGCAGACGCACTTGAGTTGCCCGCGATCGAGCGTCGTCATGAAATGATCGCGAGCCGTCGCCATGGTCCTCCACCTCACTTCAGCTGGTCTGGGGCTGTTGGAGATGCCGAGGTGACGCCACCCCGAGCACTTTCAGAGCCTCCTGACAAACATGCTCCGGGGTGATCCCGAAGTACGTCATGACCTCATCGGCCGATCCACACTCCCCGAAGCGGTTGACGCCGACCATCGCGCCACGGGGACCGACGTAGCGATCCCAACCCGTTGTTATGCCAGCCTCAACCGAGACGCGAGCCGCGATCGATGATGGCAAGACGTCCTCGCGATAGGCAGCGTCCTGTTCCTCGAACAGCTCCCAGCTCGGCATGCTCACGACACGAGCGTGCTTGCCGCGAGCGGCAAGCAGGTCGCGCGCCGCCATCGCCACGGCAACCTCGGACCCAGTCGACAGTAGGATGACATCGGGTTGCCCGCTTGGCGGGTCAGCGAGAACATACGCGCCCGCCGCGACCCCGCGCCGGGCCTTCTCCCTGGTCCCCGCAACCACGGGCAGGTCCTGTCGGGCGAGTATTAGAGCGACAGGGCCGTTGCGTCGCGTCAGTGCCAGGCGCCAGGCAGCGGCCGTTTCGTTCGCATCGGCAGGCCGAACAACAACGAGGTTGGGGACGCATCGGAGGCTTGCCAGCTGCTCAACAGGCTGATGCGTGGGTCCGTCCTCGCCCACCGCCACCGAGTCGTGTGTCCACACATGGATTACGGGCGCGTTCATGAGCGCCCCAACCCGGACGGCGCCCCGGCTGTAGTCAGAGAACACGAGGAACGTCGTGCTGTACGGGATGACGCCGCCATGCAGGGCCATCCCCGTCATGATCCCAGCCATCGCGTGCTCGCGGATTCCGTAGTGAAGCCAGGTGCCGCCGAAGTCTCCCTTCTGTATTGGGACTGCTGACTTAGGGTGCGCTCCGACGACGGTCAGGTCAGCGGAGCCGCCGACGAGCGACTTCACGCGTCCAGCGACCGCTTCCAACACTGCGGTGGCCGCGAGGCGGGGACTTAGGGAGACGCCCGGGTCCCACTCTGGCAGCGCTTCGTCCCAGCGGTCGGGCAGGTGGCCCGCCATTGCTTCCCGGAATTCTTGCGCCAGGTCAGGAAAAGCCCTCGCGTAGCGCCGCATCCTGAGGTGCCAATCGTCCTCCAGTTTCCGCCCTGCTTCGCGGGCTTCCAGCCATCGGTACCGCACCTCGTCTGGGATCCAGAAGGTCTCGTCAACCGGCAGGTTTAGCGCACGCTTCGTAAGCGTTGCCTCCTCCTCGCCCAGCGCAGACGAATGAGCTTGAGGCGTGTTTTGTTTGTTTGGGCTGCCAAACCCGATGATGGTTCGGCACGCGATGAGAGACGGACGGTCAGTGACAGCCTGGGCCAACCGGATTGCTGCGTCGATTGCGCGCATGTCGTGTCCATCGACCGCCTGTACATGCCATCCGTACGCGTCGAACCGCTGGAGTGTGTCCTCGGACTGGGATACCGAAGTCGGCCCGTCGATGGTCATCCGGTTGTCGTCGAAGAGGTAGATGAGCTTCGCCAAGCCCAGGTGGCCAGCGAGGGAGGCCGCCTCGTGCGCGATTCCTTCTTGAAGGTCTCCGTCGCCGACGATCCCATAAGTGAAGTGGTCGACAACGGTGTACCCCGGACGATTGAACCGTGCAGACAGGTGTGCTTCTGCAAGGGCCATGCCGACCCCGCTTGCGAAGCCCTGCCCGAGTGGCCCAGTCGTTGTCTCGACGCCTGGCGTCCGGCCGTACTCCGGATGGCCCGGCGTCAGGCTGTGCAGCCGCCGGTGACGTCGAAGCTGTTCGAGCGGCAGATCGTATCCGCTCAAATGGAGGAGGCTGTACAGCAGCATTGCTCCGTGCCCGGCCGACTGGACGTAGCGATCTCGGTCGGGCCACTTCGGATTCGTAGGATTGTGCCTAAGAAAGCGCGTCCATAGAACCGTCGCGGCGTCAGCCATCCCCAAGGGCATGCCAGGATGCCCTCCACCGGCCGCTTCAATGGCGTCGACCGCGAGTCCACGGATGACATTCGCAGACAGGACATCCACCGTGTCGTAGTTGCTGTTCCTCATCGGTGACTCCAGCTACGCTCCTTGCGGCACCTCGCGCCAAGGCAGAACCAGAGCCGGCTCAAGTCGCTTCGACTGCGGGCGTGATCGGTCAGCAAGACAGTCGTGCAGGCGGTTGCGAGGGCCTTTCTGATGGAGACGACCTTCGCTGAACCCCCAGCAATCCTGATGACGCATGGGATGGCCGGCGGGTCGTCCTGGGTTGACTGTCCCGCAGCGACCTCGGCTGGCATCGCGCCGCTGCCGGGTCGCGTCGCGTCGCGTTGGATTCACAGGTCTCCAGCCAGTTCGCCAGCGCGATAGGCCTGGAGGAACTCCATCCCGTATGGATCGGCGCCGGTGAGGAGAGAGGCCGCGAGATTGTAGGGCCGCGATCCCTTATCGCTGGCGATGACCCGCGTCATGTCGCTCGCGACCGGGTCGATGATCCCGCTGTCGGCGCCGGCAGCGGCCGCGAGGTCGATGAAGACGTCGTTGATGAGGCGCCGACCAGGCAGCCCGAACGAGACGTTGCTCAGTCCGCCGGTGATGTGAACGTCCCCGCCTAGGCTCTGTCGGATCCGGGTCACAGCTTCGAGGAACCACGCCCCCGCGTCGGGCTCGACGGCCACGGGAATCACGAGCGGGTCGATGTAGATCGCGTTCGCAGACACGCCTCGCGTCGTCGCTTCCGCGACGATCCGTTCGGCGTTGACCACTCGTTCGTCGACGCCAGCCGGCAGGCCCGTCTCGCCCGCCGCGCTGGCGATCACTGCGCACCGCGCTGAGGCCGCCATCTCGAGCACGTCGAGGCGTTCGGCCGAGGCGGAGTTCAGGAGGAGCCGCTCCTGGTGTGCGCTAGCCTCGAGACCGGCTTGGATGACCGACGCGTTGGACGAGTCGAGCGATGGCGGTACGGTCCCAAGGGCCTCGATTATCGCGACGAGCACGCGCATCGCTCTTTGCTGGGTCGAGGGCTCTTGGGCGATCTCGTCGACGTTGAGATCGACGTAGTCCGCCCCTGCGGCGATCTGGCGCCGGGCCAGCGTCTCGATGTAGGCGTGGGCATCGGAGGCATCGGGCTCGGAGCCTCGCATGATAGCGAGGAGGGCCGCCTGCACGTGCTTGACCTTGCCCGCCGCAAAATCGTTGGTCTCGCACAGGGATTCCGGGATCGTCAGGAAACGTTCGCCATCGGCGGTCTCGAAGCGAATCGCGGCGCGGCCGTCCGGCAGTGTGGCAACATGGCGGCCGCTGCGCAGCACCGTCCGGGTGGCGTGAATGTTCTCTCCGATGATCGCAAAGGGGCCGCCTGCCCGTGTCGTCCGCACTACCTGCTCCGCTCTGCCCCGGTAGACTGGGACGTGCTCACTGCTCCTCCTCCGCCCGGATGGGCGGGCGCGTGGCATGGTCGCGGCCCAGGAAGGTGTTGCTCCATGCGCTCGTCCGGCGCAGCGCGTTGTCGCAGATGACCACAGGC
Organism: Candidatus Limnocylindrales bacterium; assembly: GCA_049514315.1. Taxonomy (GTDB): domain Bacteria; phylum Chloroflexota; class Limnocylindria; order Limnocylindrales; family CSP1-4; genus Fen-1039. The sequence goes on from JBEKVD010000013.1 coordinate 4,039, forward strand.
CGCTCCAGCATCGTGCCGGCCTCGCGGTAAGGGGCAAGGCGCTCGTACGCCCGGGCCCAGATGCACCCCTTGCCGGGGATCTCGCACTCACCCGCGCTGCTGCCGCCGCAGGGGCCGTTGCGCTGATTCTTAACGCACTGACTCTCTGGGCAGAGGTAGGCGATGTCGGGCAGCGAGCAGTCGCCGCAGTCCCGGCAGTCGTACATCGGGATCTTCACGGCCTGTTCGAATACGTGGAAGGCGGAGCCCAGGTGGGCCCGTTCGATGCGGCGGAAGAAGTTCCGCGCCAGCGGAGCCCCGTGGCTGTTCGGGTCGAAAACGAGGCCGTGGACGAAGCGATTGAAGCGGTAGCTGACACCGGGCCCGCCAAGGATGCCGCCGCCTTTGCGGGTGAGCGGCACCGGCGCCGGCGAACTGAGGTCCGTGGCTCGATCTCGCCTGTACGCGTACCAGGTGCCCGGCACGGTCCACGTGGTCGAGGCGACGAGAGCGTGCCAGTCCTCGCGGCCGTACTCGTGGGCCTTCTCGAGGATCCGCAAGAAGTCGTCCGATTTGGTGGGCCCGCCAAGGTAGATGCCGGCGTAGCCCATGCCGCGGGCGATCGCCATCTGGCGGGCGGCGAGGTCCTGAAAGAAGGCCTTGCCCTTGTCGGGCGAAGCAGCCTCTCGCTCCATCTTGTCCAGCAGGGTCGCCGGGATGACCACGCCCGGCACCTCGCCTCCGGCCACCATCCGGGCCGTGGTCCGACTGAGGGCCATGACGCCGGGCACGAGCGTGACCGGCACCTCGCGATCCGCCACCCAACTCGCCAGCTCCCCGAGCTTGCGCATGTCCCAGCCGGCCTGGGTGATAGCGTAGCGGGCACCGTTGCGCACCTTGTTCTCAAGCTTGAGGAACTGGGGCACCTGGTCGCGTTCGACGATCTTGTAGGGGTTGACCGCCGCGCCAAGGTAGAAGTCCGTCTGCGCGGGGGAGCCCGCGTTCTTCGCCGGGCCGAGCTCCTCGATATCGCCGACCGTATCGCGGGCGATCGGCCGAGCCACGACGGTGCCGCCGATCCCCCGATTGAGGTGGTCATAGAGGTGCAGCAGCGCCACCGAGTCAATGTCGAAGACGGGCTTGGCCACGCCCAGATAGCCGGAGCTGGTGTAGTCGCCCGACAGCACGAGCAGATCCTCGATCCCTGCGCTATCGAGGCGCCAGCCCAGGCTGAGCAGCTCGCTGCGGTTGCGGTCACGACAGGTGACGTGGACGATCACGCGCCGCCCACGCGAGATCAGCTCCCCGGCCAGCACCTCGGGGCTGAGGCGGGCATGGCCGCCAGCATTGTCAGTGATGCTCAGCGCCGCGATGCGGGGATCGCCCTCCAGCTCGGCAGCCAGCCGACGCGCGCGCTCTCCGGCGGGATCGTCGAGCGCGCCGGCCCAGGGCACGAGCTCGGCCACTACGATGGATCCGTCCGATCCGGCCAGCAGGTCGCGCAGGCGGGGTCGGGGATCGGCCGGCCTTGGCGCCGAGGCGACGTCGCTCAGCGCCATTAGAAGAGACCCTGGATGTTGCCGTCCGCGTCGACATCGATCTTCTCGCCGGCCGGGTGGGAAGGCAGGCCCGGCATCGTCCGCATGTCCCCGGCCAGAGGCGTGATGAAGCCGGCGCCGGCTCGCAGCTGGACTTCCCTGATTGGCACGCGGAACCCGGTCGGGCGGCCCTTGAGCGACGCATCGTGGGAGAGGCTGTACTGGGTCTTGGCTATACAGATCGGCAGATTCCCAAAGCCAAGGCCCTCGTAGGCAGCCAGGGCCTTGCTTGCGGCCGGAAGCTCATCGACGCCGTCCGCGCCGTAGATCTGCACCGCGATCGCCTCGATCTTCTCGCGGAGCGGCAGGTCGTCGGGGTAGAGGAGGGCGAAGTTCGGGGCGCCTTCCTCAGCCGCGTCCCAGACTGCTCTTGCGAGTTCCCTGGCCCCGGCGCCTCCGTGAGCCCAGTGCGTCGAAACCACGGCGTCGCGCGCGCCCGCCGAAAGGGCAACCTCGCGGACGGCCTCAACTTCGGCATCGGTGTCGGTCGGGAAGCTATTGACGCACACCACGACCGGCACGTTGTAGCGGCGGACGACCTCGACCTGCGCGGCGAGGTTGGCGGCACCGCGCCGAACTGCCTGGGGGTTCTTCTCGAGGAGCGCCGGGTCGAGCGGCCTGCCGGCGACGATCCTGCCGACGCCGCCGTGCATCTTGAGGGCACGAATGGTGGCGACCACTACGGCCGCATCGGGCCGCAGGCCGGACGCCCGGCATTTGATGTCGAAGAACTTCTCGGCGCCCATGTCGGCCCCAAAGCCACCCTCGGTGCAGACGATCTCGCTGGTGGCGAGCGCCAGGCGGTCGGCCAGGATCGAGCTGTTGCCGTGGGCGATGTTGGCAAAGGGTCCGCAATGGACAAACGCCGGGCCGCCCTCTAGGGTCTGGAGCAGGTTCGGCTTGAGGGCGTCCTTGAGAAGGACCGCCATCGAGCCTGCGACACCGAGATCCTCGGCCGTCACGGGGGTGCCGTCGTGGCGCAATGCGAGGACGATGCGCCCCAGGCGAGAGCGCAGGTCCGCCAGGTCGGCGGCGAGAGCCAGGATGGCCATCACCTCCGACGCGACCGTGATCTGCCACTCGGTCTCGCGCGGCTGACCGTTCTCACGTCCCCCGAGACCTATGACCGCCCGCCGGAGCGCGCGGTCGCTGATGTCGACGACGTGCGGCCAGAGAACGCCGAGCGGGTCGATGCCAAGCGAGTTCCCGTGGTGCAGGTGGTTGTCGATAAAGGCGGCTGCCAGGTTGTGGGCCGCGCCGATCGCGTGGACGTCACCCGTCAGGTGGAGGTTGAAATCTTCCATCGGAATGACCTGAGAGTAGCCGCCACCCGCAGCGCCTCCCTTGATCCCGAAGACCGGGCCGAGGGAAGGCTGGCGGATGGTCGCAGCGGCCGAGTGGCCGATCCGGTTGAGGCCCTGGACGAGGCCGATGGTCGTCGTGGACTTGCCCTCGCCGAGTGGCGTTGGGGTGATCGCCGTCACCAGCACGTACTTGCCACGAGGGTTGGCCTTCTCGAGACGCTCGATCGCGTTCAGGCTGACCTTGGCCTTCACCGGGCCGTACAGCTCCAGCTCGTCCTCGCGTATCCCCAGGTCTCGGGCAACCGCGGCAATCGGGCGCGGAGTGGCGGCGCGGGCGATCTCCAGGTCGGATTGAACCGGGGTCGCGACGGTCATCGGAGGGCCACCTCGAGGGATGGGGCGCCGGGGCGGGCGCCGAGAGCGGTCCGCCCCTCCGCCTGGTTGCGGGCCGCCCGGATAAGATGGGTAAGAAGAATCGCGTTCGTGAGGGGGCCAACGCCCCCCGGCACAGGTGCGATCGCAGAGGCGACCCGGGCGACGGAATCGAAGTCCACATCGCCCACGAGGCTACCCTCGACCATGTTGATGCCGATGTCGACGACGACCGCGCCCCGTTTCAGCATCTCCCCGGTGACGAGGCCGGGCCGGCCTGCCGCCACGATGACCACATCGGCTGCGCGGAGGTGGTCAGCGAGATCGGGCGTGCGCGAGTGACAGATGGTCACGGTGGCGTGCTCGCGCAGGAGCAGGAGGGCGGCCGGCTTGCCCACCACGTTGGAGCGGCCGACGACCACTGCGCGCGCACCCGCAAGCGGCACTCCGGACCGCTTGAGCAGCTCGACCGCGGCGTGCGCCGTGGCTGGCAAGAAGCCCTCGTACCCGAGCGACAGCAGGCCGGCGTTGAGAGGGTGGATGCCATCGATGTCCTTGCCGGGGTCGAGCGTGTCGATGACCGTGCGCAGCGGGATGGTCGGCGGCAGCGGCATCTGAACGATGATCCCGGCCACCTCCGGATCGGCGTTGAGATCACAGATCACGTCGCGAAGGTGCTCGCTGGTCGCGTCATTACCCAGCTCCACGAGCCGGTCCCCGAGTCCCACGCGGCGGCAGCCGTCGAGAATCTTGCTGAGGTACACCGCCGACGGCGCGTCCGATCCGACCATCACGACAGCAAGGGCCGGCGTGCGACCGTACATGGAATGGAAGTCCGCCACGTCGGTGGCGACCTGCTCGCGCAGGTCGGCCGCGATGGGGGCGCCGCGTAGGAGGCGCAGGCCCATGTCCTCGAGACGCGTCATGCGAGGGCCTCCAAGGAAGGGTCTGCGGGGTTGAGCCTGCCCCCGAGCGTCACGGGGCGCCTGGTGAGGCGGCTTGCGATCACGTCACGGGTGGACTGGGTCAGCAGGTTGATCTCCGCCAGTAGAGTGTCAAGTCGCTTTGCCGTCGCCGTCTCCCACGCGGCGTCCCGGACAAGTGGCAGATTGACGCGGATGTTCTCGGCGGCTCCCTCGGCCGCTGCTTCGACGAACCACGAGGCGACGACCAGGTCGCTCTCGAGGTTGGGGTTGCTCCGCCCCGCCAGCGTCTCTGCCGAACGGGCGAGGTCCAGGCAGGCTTCGAGACACGAAAGCGGGCTGTCGGCGGCCGCGCGGGCTGCGGCACGAATGGCCGCGGCGCGCGCAGACTTCTGCTCTTCGGTCCCCCGCGGCATCTTGATGGCCACATCGAAACGCTCGAACGCCGCGGCGTCCTCGTCCGCGAAGGCCAGGAACCGTGCCGCGAGGTCGCGCCCGGCGGCGCCGGCCCATCCGATCGCATCGGAGTGCAGGACGCTTGCGGCGTGGCCCTCCGATAACGCCGCGACCATCGAGACAAGGCTGGCACCCAGCGCGGCGACGACGGCCGAAGCGCTGCCGCCGCCTGGTGTCGGTCTCGCCGAGGCGAGCTGATCGACGAACGCGTCCAGTGAAAGCGACTCGAACCGGGCGCTCGCGGCGAGTTCGACCGTCCTCACGCCAAACACTCCCGATTCAGGCCGGTGCCAAGCGCGGTGAGGCGGGCGCGCGCCGCCGCTACGAGCGGTCGAGCCTGTGCCGTTGGCCACCAAGTCATAGCCGTCACCGCAACGGAAGACTTACGCGACTGCGGCCCCGACTAGAATCCACTTGCACTTTCCGTGGCGACGACCTCCGCGTCTCGAGACTTAGGGTGCGGCCGGTTCCCGGCATCGAGCACTCGATCGGCTGGTGTATACTGTATCCGCAATACTCGGCATCTGCAAGACGGGGATTGGTCAGCCGGAGTATCAGGGAGGGTCGAGCATGTTCACGTCGCAGGAGCGGGTGCTGTGCGCGCTCAACCACGAGGAACCAGATCGAGTCCCGGTCTTCTTTGGCACGTCCGGTGTCACGTCGATGCTGACTCCAGCCTACGAGCAGCTCAAGAGCTACCTTGGTATCGACAAGCCAACCCGCGAGATCTCACGCATCTTTCAGTACGCGCGGCTCGACGACGAGGTCATGGAGCGCTTCGGCTCGGATGGTCGTCCGCTGCTCCCGGGCGCGGCGCCGTCGATCCATCGGCGTGAGGTCTCTGCCGCCGGATTCGTCGATGAATGGGGTATCGAGTGGCAACGCCCGGCGGGCGGTCTCTACAACGAGGTTGCGTTCAATCCGCTGCGAGAGCTCGCTAGCGAGGAGGTCGAAAGGTACGTCTGGCCGGACTTGGCCGACCCGGGCCGCTTCGCCGGCCTTCGCGAGGAAGCGCTCCGGATCCGCGACTCAGGCTGCGCCGTCGTCGCGCTGCCTGGAGTGGCCGCCTTCGAGCAGACACTCCTCCTGCGAGGAATGGATGCGTTCCTCATGGACATGGCCGCCGATCGGGATTTCGCCGAGGCCCTCCTAGGAACGGTCGCCCGCCTGATGCTTAGTGGCATGGTAGGGATGCTGCGCGAGGCGGGCGACCTCATCGACGTCGTCGTGTTCGCCGATGACCTGGGGTCCCAAGACGGGCTGCTGATTTCGCCCGCGATGTACAGAGCACTCCTGAAACCCCTGCACGCAGAGCTGATCCGAACGATCAAAGCTCACTCACCCGCGAAGGTCTTCATGCACTCGGACGGGAACGTGTTTCCCGTCATCGAGGATCTTATCGAGGTCGGCGTCGACATCCTCAATCCGGTCCAGGTGTCGGCCGGGGACATGGGCGACACCGTACGCCTCAAGCGCCGGTTTGGCGATCGGCTCTCGTTCTGCGGCGCGATCGACACGCGCTGGGCTTTGCCGCGCGGGACCCCTGAAGACGTCCGGCGAGAAGTGCGGCGGCGCATCGCCGACCTGGGGCCCGGCGGCGGCTATATCCTGGCGTCGGTCCATTGCCTCCAGCCAGATGTGCCGGTCGAGAATGTGCTCGCCTTGTTCGACGAGGCGCGGGTCGCCGGTCGTTATCCGCTGAAGACCTGAGCGGCCTGCAAGGGGAGGCTAGTATTGACCGGGGATCGGGCCGAGCCGGATCTTGCGCGCCTGTCCACGATATGTACAATCGGGATTCGGTATACGCCTCGCGGCGTCCAGTCTTGATCCATACGAACCAGGCATCAACCCTGTTGTGGACCGCATGACCAGACCCTCCGCCCTAGTTGGAACCCCCACCGACGCGCGGCCGGACCGTAGCGCCGTTGCGGATTGGACGCTGGCCAGACTGCACGAGATGATCTTCAATGGCCAGCTTATGCCAGGTGACGGGCTGAAGGAGCTCGACCTGACAGAACGTCTGGGAGTCAGTCGGTCCCCGGTCAGGGACGCGCTGAAGGAGTTGGAGCGACAGGGACTCGTCGACGTCGACGAGATCAACGGCCGTCGCGTCCTCCGTGCCCTGGGCGAACGCGATATTGCCGAGACCTACGATGTGCGGATCGAACTCGAGGCCCTGGCTGCCCGGTACGCCGCACGCGACGCGAGCGAGGTAGCAAAACGGCATCTGGCCGACAGGCTCGAGGTGCTCCGGAGTTCCTTGAGCGAACCCACGGAGGCCTGGCTCCCTCTCGACTTCGCGTTCCACGCCGCAGTCGCGGCGGCGTCCGAGAGGCACCAACTCCCGCAGTTGCTCTCGACGTTGTGGATCCAGATTCAGGCCTTTCTGCGGCGTATGGACCGCGTCGGCGCATACCCTGACGATAGGCAGACGCGCCTCGCGGGCCTTCGCGAGCATGAGGCGCTCGCAGCGGCGATTCTCGCCGGGGATCCTGCTGGCGCCGACGCGGCAGTTCGGGCTCATCTCGAAGGGCGCCGGGATGCTCTCATTTTGCGGTTCCACGGGACCGGAATGGGCAGCGTTTGATGCCGTCTTGGGCGAGACCGTGCGACTGATCGGGAGCTCAACGACGGACGGGGCCGAGCCTGCGTCGTGAGCGCGCCGCCGTCCGTAGGCGGCATTTGGACGCTGAGCGCGGATGTGGTGGAGGATTCCGGATGAACGACGTTGACGTGCAGCGCACGGTCGACCGCGCCGACATCGCCGAGCTGTTGGCGCTGTGGCTGTTCGCACTGGACACATTCGATTGGGAAACGCTTCGAGACCGGGCTTTCGCGAACGACCTTGAGTGGGAATGGCAAGCCGACGACGGGCACAGGATCCTCTCGGATCAGGCACACGGCCGGGACGCGACGATCGCCTGGTTCGCGGCGGCTATTCCGGCCAGCACGCGTGCGCGTCACGTCGTGACGAATCACATCTTCGAGTTCGATCGGGACACCATCCGCACGACCAGCTATCTGAACATCGTCAATACCGTGAGTCTGCTCAACACGGCGAACGGCCTGATGACGGCCGAGCACGTGCGCACCTCGGATGGGTGGCGGATCAGGCGGCTGCGGGTCGTGGAGCAGGTACCTGACGGCGCCCTCTCCAACCCTTGAGGGGGACTGCCCCACGCTTGCCGGCGCAGTGGACGGGCGACCTCGACCGACGGCCGCGAAGGGCCGCTGCCCGGTAACCTGCGGGGCCGGCCCCCGCACTCGCCACCCGGTTGGCTGACGTGAGGAATCGCATCCATCGGCCCCTGAAAGAGGCGTCGCCGATGCCAGCTGCGTCCTGCGCACCGCTCTACCAGCCGAACTTGGTGGCTTGGCCTGGTGTGCCGCGCCGAAGGCGACGATTCCGGGCGGGGCGATCTCCAGAATCGCTTGACGGACCCTCGCCGTCCGGGTGTAGGATGGTATCCGGGATACAATGTCCCAAGTTGGGCGATGTTGGCCCGACGACTCTGGTGGAGGAAGGGAAAGCCGATGAACCGATCTCTCTCGAAGTTGGGCTCGGCGTTGATGGCGCTCGCCCTCGTGAGTGCTGCATGTAGCAGCACCGCCACCCCAACACCAGCTCCGGCCACCGTGGCTCCGGCCACCGTGGCTCCGGCTACCGCGGTTCCGGCTACCCCGACCGCGGCCCCGACCGTGGATCTGACCGCGGGCGGGATTCTGTCGCAGAAGAACTTGGGCCTTACCTACTCCCTGACCCAGCGGGCCCTGCTCGGTGGGCCTGACGGGCCCACTACGCCTGCCGCCGGCACCACGCCGGGAGGCTGCACGAAGATGTACTCGGCCTGGTACATCAACCCGATCACCACCTCGGCACCATGGGTGCGCTCGACGGATCTGTTCAAGGCCGCTGGCCCTCTCCTGTGCTACACGCCGACGGTTGTCGGCCCGGCCAGCATCGACATCCCGACCCAGGTGTCCATGATCGAGACTGCGATCGCGGCCAAGCCGGATGTGATCATTACTTGCACGCTTGACGCGAGTGCGTTCAAGAGCGTGCTGACCGCGGCCCGCGCGGCCGGGATCGTCGTCGTTGACATCGTCTGCGGCGGTACGGACAGCCTCGGCACTCTCTATGACTTTGAATACGGATACGGCGATCAGGATCGCGGCACGAAGGCCTGCGCTGAGCTGACCAAGATGACCAACGGCAATGGGAACGTACTCGCGGTCGAAACGAGCCCGACTATGCCCACCCAGAACTCCGACCTCAAGTACATGGAGCAGGCCTGCCAGGGTACCAACGTAAAGGTCACCAAGGTTGAGTACGACAACAGTGATGCCGGCCAAGGGGCCCAGGAGGTCGATGCCGCGCTCAGCGCGGATCCGAGCATCAACGCGATCTGGACCGTCGAGGGCGGGCTCCCAGGCGCGATTCCTGGCGCCCTTCAGAGCGCCGGGAAGAAGCCGGGCGACATCCACGTCCTCGCTAGCGATCTGGTGCCAGGCACGTGCCAGGCGATCGCGAACGGTTGGATCGACGAGACCATGTACTACACTTTCTTCGACTCGTCAGTGATCGCGATGAGACTGGCGCTCGACAAGGTCCAGGGGGTCTACACGCCGACCAAGGACGGGATCGAGAAGGGCAACGGCCCGATCATCATCGTGAACAAGGACAACCTGCCGCCTGAGATCTGCGGCGCGGCAACTGCGTCCCCATCCTAAACACACCGCCCAGCATGCTCGCGGAGCAGTTCCAGCCGACCGCCACGGAAGCCCCGTGCTTCCGTGCGGTCGGCATATTCAAGGCATTTGGCCACGTGCAGGCCCTCCAAGGGGCCTCGCTCGACGCGTACGCGGGTCGGGTGACGGCGCTTGTCGGCGATAACGGGGCCGGCAAGTCTACGATTGTGAAGATCATGGCTGGGTTGTTCCCGGCCGATGATGGGCACCTGGAACTGGATGGGCACGAGGTCAGATTCAGAACGCCCACGGATGCGCTAAACGCAGGCATCGCGACCGTGTTTCAGGATCTCGCCCTTGTCGAGGTCTTGGACGTCGCGACGAATATTTACCTCGGTCGAATCCCTGTTCGCTGGCAACTCGTCGACGATAGGCGCCTGCACGATGACGCCGCAGACCAGCTTCAGGCGCTGCGGATTAGGGTGCCGTCGGTCCGTGTTCCGGTTGGCATGCTCTCCGGCGGCCAGCGACAGGCCGTGGCAGTCGCTCGGGCAGTCACACAAGGAAGTCGGATCATCATCATGGATGAGCCCACGGCTGCACTTGGAGTCCGCGAAACTCGCCAGGTTCTTGATGTCGTGCGCGAGCTTCGTGCGCAAGGGCGCGGAGTGATAGTCATAAGTCACGACCTAGAGACGGTATTCGACTTGTCTGACTCGATCAGCGTCTTCCGCCTCGGTCGGCTTGTCGGCGTCCGTCGCACCGCCGAGACGAGCCGCGACGAGATTGTGAGTCTCATCACCGGATCTGCTTCCGTCGCCGTGGGAGGATCATGAAGACCGTTAGACTTGCGGGCAGCGAAGGGACGACACCCAGTCCGAACGGGGACGATTCGCTCACCGTCCAGCGGGCGGATGTCGGCCGCGACCGACTCATCGAACGGGTACTGCGAAATCCGCAAACGGCTCTGCTGATCGTTATCATCCTCTTCTCCGCCTTTGTGGAACTGTCGAACCGGAACTTCCTCACGTTCGACAACGTAGTCAACATCCTTCGCGACGGCAGTTTCATCTTCATCATTGCGGTCGCGGGGACATTTGTACTCGTGGGCGGCGGGCTCGACCTCTCTGTCGGCTCGGTATTCGCACTCTCCTCCGTCGCGAGCGCGATGCTCATAGCGAATTACGGCATTCCCTACCCCGCTGCATTCGTGCTCGGCATTGTCGTCGGTGCACTCTGCGGCCTGGTGAACGCGATCATCGTTATTTACGGGCGCATCCCGGCCCTCATCACGACACTGGGCATGCTCTATGTGGCCCGCGGGATGACCTGGATCATCACCGGAGGAAGCGGCACGCAGTACCTTCCCCAAGGCTTCGGGGACATCGCCTCGTTGAGGCAATGGGGTGTCCCTCTAATGGTGTATTACGCCTTCTTGATCGGGATCATGGCGCACGTGATTCTTGAACACACGCGCTTTGGCTATGGCGTTCGAGCGGTCGGAGGCAATCGCGAGGCGGCGCGAGCCTGCGGCATCAACGTTACGAGGACCACCCTCATTCTGTTCGTCGCGAGCGGGGCCGCGGCGGGTCTGTCCGGTGTTTTGATGGCCAGTCGGCTCCAATCCGGCCAGCCCAGCATCGGTCAGGGGCTCGAGCTGCAGGTCATCACCGCCGCCATCATCGGTGGCACGAGCCTGTTCGGAGGGCTTGGCACCATACCTGGCACCTTCCTTGGAACCTTGTTGATCGCTGTTCTACAGAATGGGCTCGTCCAGATCCAGATTGACCCATTGTGGCAGAACGTGGTCGTCGGAATCGTGCTTGTCACTTCGGTCGGGCTTGATCAAGTTCGCCGAGCTCGGATGTGGCGTGGCCCGGCCAGAGCCAGAGCCTGACATGGCTGGTAACGATCAGCCCGTGGCGGACGGGTCTCACGGGCGCAGTGGTCGTGCTTGGCGGGAATAGACCACCACTATGGGTGATCCAGGGCTTGGGGGCAGCGGACCCAGCAGAAACGGCAGGCGGCAGAGACCGCCTGAGGTTGGGGAACTCGGGCGCCTTGTCTACGGCGAGACGCCACCAGGCCGGTCGATTCCATGTGCCCGCACAACGGACCTGACCGAATCCGAAGTGGCCGAAGTTGTCGATCTAATCGCCGCTGGCCGGATCCTCAGACGAAGCGCGGAGATCCCGCAGAGATTGCGCACGCGGTCGTGGATTTCGGTGGAGAGGGTCCTCCTTGGTCTCGATAGACGTCTCGACCTGGAAGCAGCCGGATGGAAGGTCGGCGCTGCGAGTGAGGCCATCCGCTTGGCCGAGGGCGTCCCAGGCCCGTCTCCGGGACGCATTTACCGTCGGTCAGTATTCCCGAGCGGCTCGCGGATAGGCTCGGAGTACTTCATCAATTACCGGCTCTGCGAGTGTGAGTTTGCCTTTGAACTCGGCGTGGACTTCAGGGCACGAGACAAGCCGTGGGCCGAAGCCGACGTGCGCGTCGGCATCGAGTCTCTGCTCCCGGCCATCGAGGTCGGTGACTCTGTGTTCGAGGACTGGTACGGGGCGAGCGGCTTCTTCGGGACGTGCCTGGACAACGGCGGCGGTGCCGCGTTCATCGAGGGCCCCCGGACCCGCCAATGGCAGCAGCTCGACCTGCCCGCTGCATCGGTCGATCTCTATCTGAACGACTACTACATCAAGACGGGCAAGGGAAGCGCCGCGATGGGCCATCCCCTGACAAGTGCGACCTGGCTGCTCAACTGGCTACGTGAGCGCGGCCTAGGAACGGTGGCGGGCGAGGTGGTGAGTACCGGCACGTGCACGGGTCATTGTTTCGTGGCTCCCGGCGACTCCGTACGAGGCGACTTCGGAACGCTCGGGGTCGTCGATGTTCGATTTGACTGACACCAAAGAGGATCTCCACCGGACGAAGAGTGAGGTGTGGCATGCTGGATGTTGAGGAAGTTCGTCAAAGGATCATCGAGCTGGTTGAACAGAAGGCTCGCTTCGTGCTCTCGAGCGAGGAGAAGGAGCGGATCGCAGTCGTAGCGTTTGGGGACTTCTTCCAGTTCGGCGCTGGGGCGATCGACACGATCATGCATGATCGATACGGTGGCAGGCTGATCATCTTCTTCCCAAACCAGGTCTTCCCTGAGCACTGGCATCCGAATGTCGATGGCAACCTGGGCAAGGAGGAGACCTTCCGAGTGCTCTGGGGGAAGGTCTATTCGTATGGCGAGGGAGAACCTTCTGGCGACGCGGAAGCAAGGATCCCCCCCGGCAAGGGCCACGTCTTTACGGCCCGCAAGGAGGTCATTCTTGAGGCCGGCGAGCAACGCTCGATCGGCCTGGAGGAACGCCACTGGTTCGTGGGTGGCCCGGAAGGTGCTGTTGCCATCGAGATCTCCTCGACCGTGCGAGACCGGTACGATCGCCTTGCAGACGACTCACTGACCTCGTCCAACCTGTAAGACCGAATCATGAAGCTGTTGGAACCCAGGCAGAACCCGGCGCGATGAACGAACCGGCAGGATGCCGCATCCCGTGCCCACGCTTGCCCGAACCAGCGCGAGAGGAGTAGGTGGTGACGATGGAACCGAGCCGAGAGACCTTGCTGAGTCTCCATCGCTGCGTAGTGCGGGTGCGGGTGTTCGAGGAGGAAGCGGGCAGGCTCTTTGAGAGTGGCCGCATCCCTTGCGGCATTCACGTCTACGCCGGCGAGGAGGCCGTTGCCGCGGGCGTGATGGCCCACCTGGACAAGGACGACCAGATCACGAGCACGCATCGCGGCCATGGCCACCTCGTTGCGAAGGGCGGTGACCTGGGCCGCATGTACGCAGAGCTGCTCGGCCGCGGCGGCGGCTACTGCAAGGGCAAGGGCGGAAGCATGCACATCTGCGACATGGAGATCGGCATGCTCGGCGCCAACGGGATCGTGGGAGGCGGCCTGGCTATCGCCGTGGGAGCGGCCTTCTCCAATAAGTACCGCAAGACACGGAACGTCGCATGCTGCTTCTTCGGCGACGGCGCGAGCAACGAGGGCGCGTTTCACGAGGCGGCCAACCTCGCGGGGCTGTTTAAACTCCCGGTCATCTTCGTATGCGAGAACAACGGTTACGGTGAGTACACTCCGCAGGCGCGCCAGGCCCCGATCACCGACATCGCCGATCGTGCAGCCAGCTACGGCATGCCGGGCGTGGTGGTCGATGGCATGGACGCGGTCGCGGTCTGGAAAGCCGCCGGCGCGGCGATTGAGCGGGCCCGCCTGGGTGAGGGCCCAACGCTGCTCGAGTGCAAGACCTACCGCTTCTACGATCATGTCGGTCTTGCCGGGATGGGCTTGAAGTACCGGACCGACGAGGAAGTGATCGAGGCCAAGAAGCGCGATCCGGTCACGCTGCTGGAGGCGCATCTGGCTCGGCTCGGTGTCCTGTCGGCTGCCGAGGCCGCGGTGGTCCACGACCAGGTCAAGCAGGAGGTTGCGGCGGCGATCGAGTTTGCCGATGCCAGCCCCGACCCGGACCCCTCGACGCTGCTCGACGACGTCTACTTTGTGCCGGCCAACTGAGGACGAACAGATGAGCACCGTGCAATCGGCTGTGCAAACCCGAGTCCTGACATACGTCGACGCCATCACCGAGGGCGTGCGACAGGCCATGCAGGAGGACCCGAACGTCTTCCTGGCCGGCGAAGACGTCGCCGGTGCCGGTGGCACTTTCGGCACGTTCCGGGGGCTTCTCGAGGAGTTCGGGCCGGCACGCGTGATCGATACGCCGATCTCCGAGGCCGGCATCGTGGGGCTGGGCGTCGGTGCCGCCTCGACTGGGCTGCGGCCCATCATCGACATCATGTTCATGGACTTCATCGGTGAGTGCATGGATCAGCTCACCAACCAACTGGCCAAGATGCGCTACATGTTCGGCGGCAAGGCGAGATTGCCGATGACGGTTACGACCATGGCCGGGGCCGGAATGAGCGCTGCGGCGCAGCATTCCCAGAGCCTCGAGGTCTGGCTCACGCACGTGCCAGGCCTGAAAGTCGTGATGCCCTCGACCCCCTACGACGCGAAGGGCTTGCTGATCTCCGCGATTCGCGACGACAATCCCGTGATCGTTGTGCTGAACAAGATGTCGCTGGCGCTAAAGGGCGAGGTGCCCGAGGCGCCGTACGCCATCCCCCTCGGCGCGGCCAGCGTCGCGCGGACCGGATCCGACATCACGATCATCGCCACTGGTCGCATGGTCCAGGAGGCCCTGAAGGCATCCGATTCGCTGATGGGCGAGGGCGTCGACGTCGAGGTGATCGACCCGCGCTCACTTCAACCGCTCGACAGCGCCGCAATCATCGAGTCCGTCAAGAAGACGCACCGAGCCCTTGTTGTGCATGAAGCGGTCCGATTCTGCGGCTTCGGGGCCGAGGTCGCAGCTCAGATCCAGGAGCTCGCATTCGACCATCTCGACGCGCCGGTTGGCCGTATCGGCGCCCCGTTCGCGCCGGTGCCCTTCAGCCCCGTTCTAGAGAAGCTCTACGTGCCCGACGCGGACATGATTGCGCGCGAGGCAAGGCGCATCGTGGGCAAGAGGGTCTAGCCGTCGCGCGAGAGGCGCGCTTCCGAGTATCGCCAAATCGGCCGCCGGCTCGCGGCGGCGATCAACCAGGCGCTGGCAGGCCGTATCAGACTGGAGCAGACATGCCTAGTGAGATCTACTTGATAAACGTGGGCATGACGATGACTGAGGGTACCATCGCTGACTGGTACGTCGCCGACGGCGCCCAGGTGACTCAGGGCATGCCGCTCTACGTTCTCGAGACCGAGAAGATCTCGATGGATGTCGAGGCGCAGGCGACAGGGACGGTGAGACACCTGGCCCCGGCTGGGGCCTCGTTCGCTCCTGGGACGGTCATCGGCTATGTATACGCACCGGGCGAGGAGGTTCCGGCCGTACTACCCATGCCGAGCAGCCCCGGGGTCGAAAAGGCAACCGTCGCCTCGGCGGAGCCGACGGGCCCGGCCCCCGCGTCACCCGCAGTCCAAACCGACCGGCGTACTCCATCCTCGCCCATCGCGCGCCGACTCGCCGCCGAGCTGGGCGTGCCGCTCGAGACGATCCGGGGCAGCGGCCCAGGTGGGCGAGTCGAGGAAGCGGACGTACGGGCGGCCCACGCGGCCTCGCAGCGCCCCACTGACCGATTGCCGCCTAGTGAACGGATCGCAATGCGCGGCATGCGTGCGGTGATCGCAGAGCGGATGTACGAGAGCCTGCGGACCACGGCCCAGCTAACGATGGGCATGGAAGTGGCCATGGACGCTTGCGTCCGGCTGCGCGACGAGCTCATTCACGAGTGGGAGGACGACGGGCTGAAGCCCTCGTATACCGACTTCGTGGTCAAGGCAGTAGCCGTGGCGCTTAGGGCTTACCCGCGCATGAATGCGCGAGTTGATGGGGACGAGCTCGTGCTGGTCCGTGAGGTGAACATCGGCATCGCCGTGGCTCTCCAAGAGGGCTTGGTCGTCCCGGTGATCCGCGCGGCCGATGGCATGACTCTGAAGGTCATCGCTCAGGAATCGTCGCATCTGGTGCAGGCCGCGCGCGACGGCACGCTGGGTCCCGACCAGATGGCGGACGGGAGCTTCACAGTGACCTCGTTGGGCATGTTCGCCGTAGACTCCTTCACGCCCATCCTCAACCCGCCGCAGGTCGGGATTCTCGGGGTGAACCGGATCCGCGACGGGGTGGGTTGGGAGGGCGACCGGCCCGTCCGCCGGCAGGTGATGAACCTGAGCCTCACCTGGGACCATCGCGCTGTCGACGGGGCGCCAGCCGCTAAGTTCCTGATGAGGGTACGTGACCTGTTGGAGGCGCCGGACAGCCTGCTGAACCCCTGAGGCTCCATGGAGAAGGGCGGGGGACATGCCCAGCGAGCCTTCACCCGCAATTACGCTGGCATACGCAACGAACGACTACGTCAGCAGGTAACCGCCGTCCACGAGAAGGATGGTCCCCGTGATGTAATCGGCCGCAGCGGAGGCCAGGAATACCGCTGCTGTTCCGACGTCGCGTGGGGTGCCAATTCGACCAAGAGGGACTCTGGCCGTGAACGCGGTCGTCCAGGCATTCATTTGCTCAGCACTCATGCCACTCTCGAGCATGGTCGCAGCCGAACCTCTAGTGGAGATGCCACCTGGTGCAATAGCGTTCACGGTCACGCCGACTGAAGCCATCTCCAGTGCCAAGTTCTTCGTAAACATGACGACGCCGCCCTTTGTCGCGCCGTAGGCGGCGAGGCCAATCATCGTCGGACGGAACGCGTCTATCGAGGCGATGTTGATGATCCTGCCGCCGGTGCCCTGTTCGACCATCTTGTTGCCTGCGGCCTTGGAGATGAATGCCAGCGCCCTGAGGTTCAGTCGATAGATCTTGTCGAACAGATCTGGCGACATCTTGAGCATGGGCACCTGTGGATAGACACCCGCGTTGTTGCAGACGATGTTCACACCCCCAAAGCGTTGCGAGCAGGCAGCGCACAATGCTTCACCTGCGTCGGGCGATGTCACATCCAGCTCGATGGCCTCCGCCCTGACCCCGTAAGCTTCGCGGATTCGGGTGGCTGAGGCGGCTGCGCCCGCACCGTCCAAGTCCGCGATCAAGGTGTTCGCCCCCGCCTCCGCGAGGCTTTCGGCGATCCCCAGGCCGATTCCCGTCGCGCCGCCCGTGATGATGCTGTTCTTGCCAGCCAGAGAGAACGGACCCCAGTCAGACATGAATGCCTCCAATTGGACGCGGATACCTCTGAGACGGGCTCGCCTCGCCGCTCCAGGAACGAGCGGGCATGGCCAACTACCGGGCAAGGCTTATGACAGCTGGCGAAAGTGTCATGCCGTCATTCGATCGGGTGCGTTCTCGTGGAGAGTACCGTACGACACCAGATAGGCTGCAAGCAACGGGCTCAGACTCTTGCCAATATGAGGCGGCCCCAGACGTCTCCGAGTCACGTTCGGGGAAATGGTGGCCGCCTGCGGCCGATAGGAGTGGATGTCGCGTGGCCTGAACAGCGCCCATCTGCATCTGGCGAGCTGGGACCCCACGCCAGACCTCGGGTGGCCCGTACCTTTCAGGTGCCTCTCCGTGAGCCTCGACTAGCTTTGCAGCGCGGCCATAGCCGCGCCGACCGCTCCGCCCGCGTCCGCGGCGTAGCCGTCCGCACCGATTTCACGGGCAAACTCCGGTGTGACGGGGGCCCCACCAACAATAACCTTGACGTCGGGCCCGTTGGTCGCTCGGATGGCTGAAACCGCTTCGCGCATGCCGACCATCGTGGTGGTCAGAAGCGCGCTGATCCCAACGAGGCGAGCGCCGTGCTCCTTGGCGGCCTGTGCGAAGCGCTCGGGGCTCACGTTTGTCCCGAGGTCGATTACCTCGATGTTGGCGCCCTTCCACATCATGCCGACCAGGTTCTTGCCGATGTCGTGGAGGTCGCCTTTGATGGTACCCAGCACCGCCGTGTGCTCGGGCCGTATGTCGGCTGCCACCAGGACCGGCTCCAGCACCGCGGTAGCCTCTTTCATAGCCCTGGCCGCGATCAGCATCTCGGGGACGTAGATTTCGTTTCGCTGGAAGCGGTCTCCGATCGCGCCCATGGCCTTCGTCATCGCAGCGAGGACATCCTGTGGATCCAGGCCCTCCTCGATCGCGTCTCTCGTGATCTTCACGGCCGCGACTCGGTCTCCGACCTCGATTGCGCCGGTGAGCGCCTCCAAATCCGCCATCAGATCCTCCGTGCTAAATCCTGTTTCTCACCGCGTAGAGCTCGCGGCCTACTGGCTGTGACACGCCTCGAAAAGTGCCACAAGGTTGTCCGGGGGGATCTCCGGCATCATGAGATTGGACAAGCAGAGAACGTAGGCATTGCCATACGGTGAGCCCAGGGTGTCGATGGCGCGCCGGACCTCGTCGCGGACCTGCGCCGGCGTTTGGACCGCGATGGCCTGATCGCTGAGGCCACCCCAGAAGGCCACCTTGCCACCGAACTCGCGAGCCACCAGCCGCAGATCCATTGCCTCCGGCTGCAGCGGATTGATGACGTCGACCCCGGCATCAATGAGATCTCCGATGATGTCGAACACGTTCCCGCAGCTGTGGAAGACAAGAGCAATCCCTTGCCGATGAGCCTCGTCACAAAGGCGCCGGTATCGGCCGGCAAAGAACCGACGCCACATCTCAGGCGAGATCATCAGCGACGTCTGCGTGCCCCAGTCGTCGGTGGCGTACAGCGCGTCGACGTTTCCGAGTCGGCCCCAGGCACGGATAATCTCAAGGTAGTACTCAGTCAGAGCGTCAAGAATCCGCTCTGTCTCGCGTGGTGCGGCGTACAGATCCTCGAGCGTGTTCTCCATGCCATGCAGGCAGTGCAGTCGCTCGAAGAGAACCATGTTGGTGCGGCCGTCGCAGTACTTGGTGGCGCCGTGGAGCTGAAGAGCAGGGATCGCAGCTTCCATTCGGGCGGGCAGAGACGGATCGGGAATTCCGTGTGCCAGGTATGCGTCAAGCTGAGACCAATCGACCAGCGGCACGCCGATCGGTGTCGCCCCCACGCCTCCAATGACATGTGCCCAATGTGTGCCCCATTCGTCAGTCCACTCTGCGTTCTCGGTCATGACCCGGATGGTGTCGATCGGGGCGTCGCGACCGCCTGACTGGTAGCCGACCGCGGGCTCATAGATGGGGATCGACACGATGTCATCCGGATAAGTCACGAACAGGTCGGCAAGAAAGTCCCCGTACCGCAGGATCACCTCGTACGAGAGACCTTTCAGGCGAATCGGGCAACGTGGCCCCCCCTCGCGGCGGAGAGCCCTGCGGACCCACTCCTTAGTAGGCGGGTTTGCGACTTGGGCCTCGTCGATTCGCCGGTTGAACCGGTCGATCAGCCGTCGCCTGGCCTCTAGAGGAACCGGACTTGTGCCCGATTCGCCTATTCCGGGCACTTTCGATGATTCCCCGGTCAGCCCACGTGTCATGTCGCTCCTAATCCAGTTCCGTACGCCCTGCCCGGTGGCCTCGTGGCCCGAAACGTCACCAGATCTCGTGACTGTCGCCCATCGAAGTTCGCGGAGCGAGGTAGGTGGCTGTGTCACGGTATTATGTATACAGTATAGTATGCGCGACCGGGGGACGTGCGCAAGGGCACGTTGGGACGGTCGTAGACCCGGCGCCTCGAGACGCGCACCGGAGGAGACTGGTAATGGTTCAGCCCGCGGCTTCCTCGGCGGCCGACTTCGGAATGACGGTTGATTACGCTTCGCTCAATGGTTTCTGCGCCGAACTCCTGCGCAGGGCGGGACTGTGCGAGGCTGACGCACGCCTCGGCGCCGACGTCCTGGCTACAACCGACGCCTGGGGCGTCTTCACCCACGGCACGAAGCTTATGCGGGGCTACCTCAAGCGGCTGCTGGCGGGCGGCCTGAAGCCGCGGGGTCGCCCGGCGGTCGTGGCCGAGGGAGGCGCCTGGGCCGTCGTTGACGGAGACTCGGCGCTGGGCATGGTCACCTCAGTGTTTGCCATGCGCACGGCGATGGCGAAGGCCCGGGCGAACGGGATCGGCTACTCGGGAGTCCGCAACACGTGCCACTTCGGCGCCGCAGGTTACTACTCTGTGCTGGCCGCCAAGGAGGGACTCGTCGGCCTGTGCATGGCGAACGACCTACCCTCCGTCGCCGCCCCTGGCTCGCGCGGGGCGGTCACCGGCACCAACCCCATCTCATACGCCATACCGTCCGGCAGGTATCGGCCCATGTTCCTCGACATGTCGATCGCGACGGTGGCCGGCGGGAAGGTCTACGCGGCCAAAGAGCGCGGCGAGCCGGTTCCCGACACGTGGCTGATTGGAGCGGACGGTCGCCCGACGACCGATCCGAGCCGGTATCCGAGCGCGGGCGCGCTCGCCCCTGCGGCAGGCCATAAAGGCTATGGTCTTGCCCTGCTCATCGAGACGCTCTCGGGGGTCCTCACTGGGGCTGGCTTCACTTGGGGCGTTCGCTCCTGGATGACGGACGACCCGGCGTTGCCCACGAACCATGGCGCGGCCTTTCTGGCGATCGACTGTGATGCGCTGATGCCGAGCGGCGAATTCGCCAGCCGGATGGAGAAGCTCATCGACGAGATCCACGCTGCGCCGAGAGCTGCCGGGATCGAGCGGATATATGTTCCGGGCGAAAAGGAATGGGACCGCTACGACGACGCTATGGCGACTGGCATCACGCTGCCGCCTGATGTCGTTCACAGCCTGCGCGAAGCGGCAGCTGTGTTCGGGCTCGATCTCGAGAGAGACCTGGTGTTTCGGGCAATGCAGGACTCATAGTCGGGCAACCGCGTGGCAGAGGCATGCGGTCCAGGTGAGCTCGGCCGGGTCCGGCACTTCGGCGCGGGCTCGAATCTTTCTTTCCAATAGACAACATTCCGTATACAATAATTGGAACGCTCAGGTCGTGCTTGGATCCAACAGTGACGCGGAGGATCGTTATGACCAGGGTTGCAGAGCTGCGCCGGTACCAGAACTTCGTCGACGGCCGATTCGTTGATGCCGAGGCTGGTCGGCTGATCACCGTAGAGAATCCCTCGACAGGCCAGGTTATCTCGCAGGTTCCTGACTCGTCCGTCGAGGACACGCGCGAGGCCATCCATGCGGCGGAGCGCGCCCAGCGAGACTGGGAACGGCTCTCCCCCGTCGATCGAGCAGAGTACCTGCACCAGATTGCCGCCGTTCTCCGGCGGGACCGCGACCGCCACGCCCGGGTTATCTCCGAGGAGCAGGGCAAGACCCTGGATCTGGCTCTTGCCTCGGTGGACGTTACCTGCGCGTTCTTCGACTACAACGCCGAGTGGGCCCGCCGACTGGAAGGCGAGATCGCGACGAGCGATCGGGCGGACGAAGTGATGCTCCTGTTCCACCAGCCGATCGGCGTGATCGGCGGCATCGTCGCGTGGAACTTCCCTCTCGCGATTCTGGCCCGAAAGACGGCGCCTGCGCTGGTCACGGGCAACACGATCGTGATCAAGCCGAGTTCGCTCACCCCGAACAACGCCGCGGAGTTCGCCAAGGTGGTGGCCGAGGCCGGGCTGCCGCCGGGCGTCTTCAACCTTGTGTGTGGATCGGGCGGTGTTGTCGGAAACGAGCTCGCTTCAAACCCGGCCATCGGCATGGTCAGCCTCACCGGCAGCGTCGAGACGGGTAGCCGGATCATGGAGGCAGCGTCACGGAACCTGATCAAGGTCAACCTGGAACTGGGTGGCAGCGCGCCCGCAATCGTCATGGCCGACGCCGATCTGGATATCGCGGTCACGGCAATCAAGCTGTCTCGCGTCCAGAACACCGGTCAGGTCTGCAACTGCGCCGATCGTGTCTACGTGGACAAGCGGATCGCCGACGAGTTCACGGACAGGTTCACCAAGGCAATGGCCGAGACGACCTACGGGGATCCGCTCGTCGATGCCGGAATTGAGATGGGCCCATTGGTGAGTCGCGAGCAACTCGAGGACGTCGACCGGCGTGTCAAGCGTGCCATCCGCGACGGTGCCACGCTCCTGACGGGCGGCACGAGAGATGAGAAGCGCCCCGAAGGCTACTTCTACCCGGCCACCGTGCTCGCGGATTGCCGCCAGGACATGGCCATCGTGCGGGAGGAGATCTTCGGACCCGTCATGCCAATCGTGACGTTCAGTGACTTCGACGAGGCAATCGCCCTCGCTAACGATTCCGTCTACGGGCTCACCTCTTCTATCTACACCCGTAACCTCGATGTCGCGATGCGGGCCTGCCGAGAGATCAAGTTCGGCGAGACCTACATAAATCGCGAGAACGGCGAGTCGATCCAGGGGTTCCACGCAGGCTGGCGCAAGTCGGGCCTCGGTGGCGCCGACGGCAAGCACGGTATCTACGAGAACATGAAGACCCACTTGGTCTACCTGCGTTACGACACCTCGGCCGATGGTCGCTAGCCGCACTGCCCATTCCAGGCAGCCGGGGACACCGTCGCTCGGCACGCCTCTCCGCTGCCCCAGGGTTCTGCTGGCCGCGGACATACAGCACGCCTGAGGAGCAATCTCACGCCATGGACATAGAGACCATCGTCATGAAGCGCATCGTGCCTGTCGTCGTGATCCAGGACGCCAGCGTGGCGGTGCCGCTGGCGGAAGCTCTGCTGGCCGGCGGGTTGAACGTGATCGAGATCACGTTCCGCACGCCGGCATCCGAGCCCGCCGTCAAGGAGATCGTGCGGCGCTTCCCCGAGATGATTGTCGGTGCCGGGACGCTGCTCGAACCTGCCCAGGTGCAGCGCGCGCACGACGCCGGCGCCAAGTTCGGTGTGGCTCCCGGGCTGAATGTGCGCGTGGTGGACGCGGCGCGCCAGGTCGGCCTGCCGTTCGTGCCAGGCGCTATGACACCATCGGAAGTCGAAGCGGCCCTGGTCCAGGGCTGCAAGATCCTCAAGTTCTTTCCGGCCAATCTCGCCGGTGGAGTGCCGATGCTGCAGGCACTGGCCGCGCCGTACGCGCACACGGGCGTGAGGTTCATCGCTCTCGGCGGCGTGACGCCCGCGAACATGCGAGAGTTCCTCGATCTTCCGATCGTGGCCGCCGTCGGCGGGTCCTGGATCGTTGACCCCCAGCTGATCGCCGCGCGGGATTGGCGTGCCATCACCAAACGGACCGAGGAGGCCCTGGCAATCGCAGCGACAGCGCCATGACCGCGGACGCGAGACCAGAGTCGCAGCAGGACCAGCCGCGCAGGAAGGTCGTCCTGTTCGGCGAGCTCATGATGCGCCTGTCGACGAAGCGACATGAGCGGATTGTGCAGGCTCGAGAGTTCGATGTGAGCTACAGCGGCGCGGAGGCCAACTCCGGGGTCGCTCTGGTCGGCTACGGGATCGACAGCTACATTGTCTCTGGTGTCCCGGACAACGCTGTCGGCGATGCGTGCCTGGCCTATCTTCGGCAGTTCAGCCTCAATCTCGACTTCGTCAAGCGCATCGGACACCGTCTCGGCATCTACTTTGTCGAGACCGGGGCCGCTCAGCGGCCGTCCACCTTCCTCTACAACCGGAAGGGCAGCTCCATCACAGAACTGCGTCCAGGTGACCTCGACTGGGACGAGATCCTCGCGGGGAAGGACTGGTTCCATGTCACGGGCATCACACCTGCCCTGGCGGACAGCGTTGCCGAGATCACTAAGGAGGCCTGCGCAGCGGCCAGGCGGCACGGCCTGATGGTCAGTCTCGACCTGAACTTCCGCCGGAGGCTGTGGTCGCCGGAGAAGGCGCGCCAGGTCCTCACGGGTCTGATGGAGGACGTGACGGTGCTCTTCACGAACGAGGAGGAGGCGGCCACCATCTTCGGAATCGAGGCACAAGGTGCCGATGTTAGAGGCGGCAAGCTCGAGGAGCGCGGCTATGAGGAGGTGGCCGCGAAGCTTCACGAGCGACTCAACCTCAAGTACGTCTCAATTACCCTGCGGGAGAGCCTTTCCGCCACAGCCAACAACTGGTCCGGCGTGCTCTACGACGGCACAACGATCTACCGGAGTCCGACATATCACATCGACTACATCGTTGACCGGGTCGGTGGCGGCGATGCGCACTCGGCCGGGATCATGTACGGCTTGCTGACAGGAAAAGGCCCCCAATGGACAGTCGACTTCGCGGCCGCCGCCTCCTGCTTGAAGCACTCGATCCCTGGCGACTTCAATCTGGTCAGCTTCGATGAGGTGCTCGCCCTGATGCAGGGGGATGGGTCGGGCAGGATCCAGCGTTAGGCAGCAGTGACCAGAACCAGCCGGGAACGTCGATGTCGGGCCGCTTCTGACACCTGGTGCGCGGAGCGTGGTGGCTGGCGAGCAGACCATAGACCAGGCGCCGGTCACGAACTGGATTGGCAACGAGGACGCGGTTGACAGATGAGGACAGAAGGCCCCTCGAACCACAACGCACGAATGCATCGAATCAACATGAGCGGGCCCTCGTGGGAATGCCGGGAGATCGGGGAGCGACTCCAATGACGCGAGATCATCTCGAATCGATAGATCCCTCGACCGGGCAGATCATCGGGCGCTTCCCGACCAGCACGGAAGACGAGGTCGAGACCGCGCTGGCCCAGGCCGTCATCGCTCAACAGGCGTGGCGAGGTTTCGCGTTCGACGAACGCGGTGAGGCGATGCGCCGCCTTGCGGTGCATCTACGGCAGCGGCAAGCTGACTACGCTCATCTGATTACGCTCGAAATGGGCAAGCCAATCACTGAGGCCCTGGGAGAGATCGAGAAGTGCGCCTGGGCCTGCACCTTCTACGCCGAGCACGCGTCGCAGTTCCTCGCCAGCGAGGTAGTCGAGACGAACGCCACGCGGAGCGTCGTTGCTTACGAGCCGCTCGGTCTCGTGCTGGCGATCATGCCGTGGAATTTCCCGTTCTGGCAGGTCTTCCGTTTTGCAGCCCCCGCGCTCATGGCCGGTAACGGAGCTGTTCTCAAGCACGCCTCGAACGTTTCCCAGTGTGCCCTCGCGATTAGCGCCGCGTTCGAGGAAGCGGGCTTTCCACGCGGCCTGTTCCACTCGCTCCTGCTCCCGGCTGCGGCCGTCGAGCCTGTCGTGCGCGACCCGCGCATTCGCGCTGTGACGCTGACGGGAAGTTCCGAGGTCGGCTCCCGGGTGGCTGAGGTGGCCGGAGCGGCGCTCAAGAAGACCGTCCTTGAGCTGGGCGGATCGGACCCATACATCGTCCTTGAGGACGCCGACGTTCCAGCTGCCGCGGCCACCGCTGCCCGTGCGCGCAACCAGAACACCGGCCAATCCTGCATTGCGGCAAAGCGCTTCCTCGTCGCCGATGGCGTTGCCGACGAGTTCGAGGAGCTCTTCGCCCAAGCGGTCCGAGCGCTTCGCACAGGCGATCCCCGTGATCGGGCAACCCAGGTCGGTCCGCTCGCCCGGGCTGACCTCCTTGAGACGCTGGAGCGGCAGGTCGAGGAGTCCGTGCGACAGGGGGCGGAGGTCTTAGTCGGAGGGATCCGCCGAGAGGGACCCGGCTTCTTCTACGAACCCACGGTCCTGGTGCGGGTACGCGACGGGATGCCCGTGTTCGAGGAAGAGACCTTCGGTCCCGTGGCTGCCGTCCGGCGCGTCGTCGACGCCGATGAGGCGGTTTCCGTCGCCAATCGGTCCGCCTACGGCCTCGGCGCGAGCCTATGGACTGCCGATGTGACCGTCGGCGAAGCGTTGGCGCGAACAATCGAGTCCGGCGTGGTGTTCGTGAACGGCATGGTCGTATCCGACCCGCGCCTGCCATTCGGAGGCGTGAAGCGAAGCGGCTACGGCCGCGAGCTTGGTTCTTTCGGCATCCGCGAGTTCACCAACATCCAGACGATCTGGATCGGACCGGAGCGGCCTCCCTCAGTGTCAACTCCGGAGTGAGGGTGGACCCTTGTTCAGACGGTCGGCGGCGGATGCCGGCGGGTGAATCGACCGACATGCGGCTGAAGCTCGACGTACTCGGCATCGACCCGGCTCGCAACCCCGCCGTGATCGACACTGGGACGTGGGATCCGGCGGCGGCCGTCGCCGCCATCGCCCGCTCCTCGGTCGAGGACCTGATTGATCTCGGATTAGCAGCTCAGGACTGCCGACCGCTCCCGGCGATCGGGTACCTCACACCCTATCCCGGCTCGGTCGTGTCCAAGGACGGGGCCACCTTCGTAATGGTCGGGCTCGCCGACGGCCAGTACGTGCTCCTCGAGTTCCGGCCCACCGGGCAGGATACTCAGCTGATCGCTCCGCTACACGACGGCCAGATCGGTCACCTCGCGGTCGCCGTTCACGCCACCGACGCCTCGACCCTGCATCGCTACCTGCGTGACATCGCGCCAGCAAAAGGACCGCGCGCGATCGGGACGACACCGCGCTTGGGTATCGGCGTGCGCATGACGACGGCATGTTGGCCGGCTGTGTTTCGGGCGATGGAGACGCACGGGTTCGCAGCGAACGCGATCCAGAACTCCGTCAGGGAGCTGAACTTCATGTCCGATCTCCTGGAGGGTCGTCCGGCGGACCGCAACTATGCAAGCGGCTTCGGAACGATCGAGGCCGGGTACACAGGGAGCAGCTTCGAGGGGCTGTGGACGTGGGGCGTCCTCGAGGCGCTAAAGCACCCGGGATGTGTCGTGTTTGGGGCAGACGCCGATCACATGCAGGTCAAGCGCAGCGCGGACGGCATGGCCCGGGCCAGGCGATACCTCAACAGTTGCCGGTACTACACGTTCTTCACGATGGACATGGCCGACATCCTCGACTATGGGTCGCTGCGCGATCCATCCGACAGAGCAGCCAGCGAGCGCGCGCGCGCCCTGCTCGGTGGCGAGCGCGTCCACCGGGAGCTGGTGGCGTTCCATCGTCGACCTTGGCGAGTCGGACGTCGGGAGTACCAGCTGAGCGAGCCGCTGGTCGACCGGATGATCGGGAAGTACTGGCGTGCGTTCGACGCGCTAGCCGAGCTGGATACCCACCTGCGGGATCTCAGAAGCGGAGAGCCATACGATCTGGAGTTCACGATCGACGAACACCCCCCCGAGGTCGCGGCATTTGACTGCCTGACCAGCGACGAGGAGTGCCTGTTCGTGGTGAACGAACTAGGCCGACGTGAATTGCCGGTCACGCACCTTGCCCCGAATGCGGGGACCGAGAAAGGCTTCGATTATCGAGGAGCCGATGGGCTTCCCGGCCTCGAACGTCGGCTGGCGTCACTGACGGAGATCACATCCAGCCACGGCATCTTGGTCGACATCCACTCCGCCGACGACCTCACCGCGCCGACGCGGGCCGCGATCCGTCGCGGGACAGGCGGCAGACTCCACTACAAGATCTCGCCGATGCTGCAGATAGTGTTCGCGGGCACCCTCGAGGAGATCCACCCCGATCTCTTCCGCGAGTGGTGGGAGGACGCCGTCGCCTATGCCCGGGAGGAGGCGGCAGCCGGATCGCCCTTCGCCGCGCGTTGCCTCGACGAGCTCAGGTCCAAGGCGGACGGATCGGCGTCGCATCGCGACTCTGTCTTCCATCACTACGGCTTCCGGTTCGTCGGGCGGCGAAATCGCAAGGGTCGATTCATCAACCGAGAGCGGTTCTACTCGCTATCCGCTGAGTTCTACCGCGTCCACGAAGAGCGGCTGACGGCCTACCTCGGCGGTCTGGCTGACGAGTTGCTGACCTAGGCGTCGCGGAGCGACAAGGAGAGCTATGGAGATCCTTCTCGACAGCGCTGACCCGAGTGAGGTCAGGGAGGTCGCAAAGCGCGGGCTCATCAGCGGCATCACCACCAACCCGACGCTCTACGCGAACCAGGCTGGGGAAACTTCGTTCGTCGACCGGCTGCACGAGCTCATCGAGGTCTCGCCCGGCCACGTCTTCACCCAGGTCATCGGCAGCCAGGACGGCGGCGCGATGCTTCGTCAGGCGCGGTGGCTTGCCCGGCAGTCGGACAAGGTCGTGGTGAAGCTCCCGATGACCGCCGCGGGCATCGACGTAGTCATCAGCCTCAAGAAGGAGAAACCCTCGATCCGTCTGGCCGTCACCGCTGTCTCGTCGGTCGCGCAGGCGCTGATCGTGGGCATGGCCGGCGCAGACGTCGTCGCGCTATTCAACGGTCCGCTGGACACGGTGAGCGACAGCCCCGTCGAGATCGTCGCGCCGGTCAAGCGGATCTACTCGGCGCGGGGCTTCCGGACGCTGATCCTCTCCTGCGGTCGGTTCCCAAGGGGCGTCGGCGAGTATGCCGCCGCCGGCTCCGACATGATCACCTTGAGGAAGGAATACATCGAGCTGCTCTACGACCACCCGTATACGGACAAGCGCCTTGCGGGCTTCATGAGCGACTGGGCTGGCGCATTCGGCAATGTGACATGGCCGGAGGAGTAGCGGCTGTGGGCGAACCGGGTTCCAGGCATGCACTGGAGCTCTTCAACCTGCAAGGCAAGGTGGCCCTGGTCACGGGCGCCGCACGCGGGTTGGGGCAGCAGATGGCCTACGCCCTGGCCGAGGCGGGAGCAGATGTGGCAGTCTGCGATTTGCTGACTGAGCCTGGAGAAGAGACGGCCCACCGGATCGAGGAACTGGGCCGGCGGTCGTGGTTCGGACGGGTCGATGTAACCAGGAGCTCAGAGATCGCGCCCTTCCTGGCGGACGTCAAGACCCAGCTTGGGGAGATCGACATCCTCGTCAACAACGCGGGGATCGAGTCCGAGGGCGTCCCGATCGAGGAAGTCAGCGACGAATTGTGGAACAGGATCGTCGACACGAACATGTCGAGCATGTTCTACGTAGCACGGGCAGTCGGAACGCGAATGATCGCCCGCGGCAAGGGTGGGGTGATCATCAACGTCAGCTCAATCTCGGGCCTCATCATCAGCAAGGTCTTCCCGCGTCACAACGTCACGTACGGCGTAAGCAAGGCCGGCGTCGCCCATCTGACGCGTGGGCTCGCCTCAGAGTGGGCCCAGCACGGCATCCGCGTGAACGCGTTGGCACCCGGTTACATGCTCACACCCAATACGGGAGCGAGCCGCAAGTTCCCAGAAATCGTCGAGCGCCTCACCGAGATGACGCCACTGAAGCGCTACGGAGAGCCGTGGGAATTGAAGGGCGCCGTCGTGTTCCTTGCCTCCGACGCCTCGTCGTACATGACGGGAAGCATCGTCGTCATTGACGGCGGCAACACGATCTGGTGAGACGAGGCCATTTCGCACGATGGCTGAACGGCCAATGGCCATCGCTCACGGGAGCCGGTGGCGGAGAGTGAAAGGTCGTCCCGCCCGCCGCCTAGGGCCCGCCCTTGGTCGCTCGGCGGGCGGCTTCTGCTTGTGGGAGCACAAGAATACCGTATACAGGACGACCTGGTCCGATACGGTACCCGGTAGCGCCTCGATGCAATGTCGGTTGGCCAGTCGACGCGCTTACGAACGAAGCTCAGGGTTCTTGCGAGATGCGCCCAGCGGCGCCGCCGGTCGGCGGCGAATACCAATCCTCGGCGGCCACTGAGTTCGTGAGTGTGCCGATCCCAGTGATCTCGACCGCTATGACGTCACCGGGCTTGAGGGAGGCCGAGGAGGCAGGCATTGCGGCGCTGAAGGGCGGCGTGCCGGTCAGGATCACCGTGCCCGGGAGCAGCGTCGTTTCACCGCTCAGGAATTCGATAAGGGCCGGCACGTCGAAGATCATGTCGGCCGTGCTCCCGTCCTGCACCAGCGTGCCGTTCGAGGTCGTCCGGATCTTCAGAGCCGATGGGTCCGCGATTTCATCGAGGCCAACCAGACAAGGCCCGAGCGGGGCAAAGGTGTCGAAGGACTTGGCTCGCCACCATTGGCCACCGCACCGACCCTGCCAGTCCCGCGCGGTGAGGTCGTTGGCACATGTGTACGCGAACACGTAGTCGAAAGCACGATCTCTCGGAACGTTCTTGCAGCGTCTGCCGATAACCACGGCGAGCTCGCCCTCGTAACGTACGTCGTCGCTCGGCAGATGGCGGGGGAGCAAGATCGGAGCCCCGGGGCCGATCACGGCCGTAGTGGCTTTCATGAAGACGATCGGATAGTCGAGTTGCTGGTCTCTGCCCATTTGGCCCGGAGGCCTGTAGTTTCTGCCGATGCCCAGGATGTTCGTGGGGGCAACAGGCGCCAGGATTCGGGTCGCTGTTGCTGGCTCCTGAGTCACTTCGAACGATCCGAAGATGTCGCCGGCAATCCGGAGTGCGCTCCCGTCGCGCTGAAGGGCGCCGTGCCGGACAGTCCCGGTCTCGTCCTCGTAACGAATGAACCGCATGGCGGCGCTGCCTCCACTCCCGGACAAGCTGGATTGCGGCGATCTCCTGTTTAGTATATTGTATACGGGATTTGCGCGGGTAGCCGTCCAGGCGGACGAACTGTTGGAGAAACGTCAGAGCGATGAGCACAAGCCGTAAGTCATTCGTGGCGTTTGGGGATTTGCTGGTGCGGCTGAACCCGAAAGGTCAACAGCGAATCGTGCAAGCGGAAGAATTCGAGGTGCGTTTCACCGGTGCCGAGGCGAATGTAGCCGTGTCGTTGGCTAACTTCGGAGTCACTGCGTTCGTGGTCTCGAAGGTGCCCGACAACGATGTAGGCCAGGCCTGCGTGAACTCGCTACGGCGCTTCGGCGTGAAGACCGACTACGTCCGTCGCGGCGGGGAGCGGCTTGGGCTCTTCTACCTCGAAACCGGCGCGTCGCAGCGGCCCTCCAAGGTGATCTACGACCGCGCCCACACGGCTTTTGCCCAGTCGGGGCCGGACGACTACGACTGGGCTGCCATACTCGAGGGTAAGGACTGGTTCCATTTCTCCGGAACCGCGCCGGCCCTGGGCAGCGGGGTCGTACAGGCACTCGAGGAGGGGCTTGCTGCCGCCAAAGCGCGTGGCCTCACGGTCAGCTGCGACCTCAACTACCGGGCCAAACTGTGGAGCGCCGACGAGGCCCGCCGGATCATGGGCTGCCTGGTGCCCCAGGTCGATGTGCTACTTGTGAACGAGGAGGACGCCCAGAAGGTCTTCGGGATCAGGGCGGCCGGCAGCGACGTGTCGACGGGACGGCTTGTCGAGGAATCCTACCGGCAGGTGGCGGTTCAGCTCGCTGACCGATTCGATCTACGCCGCGTCGCCATCACGCTCCGCGAGAGCATCTCCGCTTCGGCGAACGGGTGGGCTGGATTGCTGTACGACGGTGGACAGCACTACGTGAGCCGTAAGTACCTGATCGAGCCTGTCATCGACCGCGTTGGTGGTGGAGACTCTTTCGCGGCCGGCCTGATCTACGGTCTTCTGTCTGGGTTCGAGCCTCAGCGGTGCGTCGACTTCGCGGCCGCCGCCTCCTGCCTCAAGCACACGATCAATGGTGACGTCAATCTGGTCAGTTTCGATGAAGTGCTCGCGCTGATGGGTGGCGATGGGTCTGGGAGGATCCAACGTTAGCTTGGCCACCAACGGCACAGCGAAGCAGGGAAATCGATCGCGAAGGTGGAAATCGCCAAGACGAGCATCTATCTCGCTCACTGGTCGAAGACGGGGCCGTAGTAGACCAGTGAGCGCCGGCTCTGGACGCCCCCTGAGCTCTTCTCCTCCACAGGGGGCGTCCAGCAAGCCGCATCAGACTGCTGTGAATACGCTAATACCGGATGCGGCTCGCGTCGGCAAGGCTCTCGTCGAGGGTTGTCGGGGTCGGTGTCGACGCCGACCCGGTCACGGGCAGGGTTCGGTCCGGCCGGCAACGCTGATGGTTCGTCCAGGCGTGGACGAAGGCGGGTGCGGAGGTTGAGGGTGCGCCATTGCTCAGGAGATGCTCCGGCTCAATCAGTTTCGGGCGAGTCGCTACACGGTTACGGAATTGGGGCTCGCCTGACGAGAGCCGAGTGTGTGGGGGCCTCGAGCGGACCAAGCGGGTCCGTCGCTTTGCCCACGACCGCAATATCTGATACACAGGTGACGAGCGGCCGTCTTACCAGCGACCGCCGGCAGATACGCCTTCGAGTGATCGGCTGTGAGGTGCTGGCTCGGCCGCTCTACGCATGCGCGGCCCGCTCGCCGCACATCGTCGACATATCGCTGCTGCGGCGAGGCCTCCATGACACCCCAGCTACCCTTCGCGAGAGCCTCCAGCTGGAGATCGACGCCGCAGGCGAAGCTCAATGCTCGTATGACGCGATCGTGCTCGCATACGGCCTTTGCGGGGGCGCCACCGAAGGTATCGCGGCGACAAACGTCCCGCTGGTCCTGCCGCGAGCCCACGATTGCATCACGCTCTTCCTGGGGAGCCGCCATCGGTACCAGCGCGAGTTCACCGCCCACCCGGGGACCTACTGGTACGTCGCAGACTACATGGAGCGCTCGGAAGTCGACCGCAGTGCTGCCACGAGTGGGTTGCTCGGGATCGGCGCGAGCTCCGACGACGATCTGCAGCTCGCGTACGCCGAGTACGTGGCTAGGTTTGGCAAAGACAACGCCGACTACCTGATGGAGGCCATGGGCGCTTGGCGTGCGCATTACGACCGCGCTGTATTCGTTGAGATGGACGTGGGCGATGGCGCACACTGGGAGGCGCGTGCCAGAGCCGAAGCAGAGCGACGACGCTGGCGCTTCGAACGCATGTCTGGCGATCTGCTCCTGCTCCGACGCCTTCTCGATGGCGACTGGGCCGACGACTTCCTGGTCCTGCAGCCAGGCCAACGTCTGGCCATGAGCTACGACGACGGCGTCATCTGCGCTGCGCAGATGGTGGGGGTCCCGCGGCCGTGAGCGCCACTGGGGCCACGCTCCGAAACGCGGAGGGTCGTTAGAGTGGCGGACGTCGTTCACGGCTCGGAACGCCGGCCGCTGACAATTGGCCACTCGTTGTTCGAGGAGGCAGACGAG
This sequence comes from Candidatus Limnocylindrales bacterium, assembly GCA_049514315.1. Classification (GTDB taxonomy): domain Bacteria; phylum Chloroflexota; class Limnocylindria; order Limnocylindrales; family CSP1-4; genus Fen-1039. The sequence goes on from JBEKVD010000013.1 coordinate 36,805, forward strand.
CTCGCAGTCCGGGTCCCAGCCTCGTGCCGCCGCACAGGCCGGTGCCACGAGTGCGTGGTGCAGGTAATCGAAGGGCAGCAGGCGCTTAGCGCACCCGGGCCCGCCGAGGCGTTCCTTCCACGGGGCTTCCGGCTCGCCTGCCAGGCAATTGTCGAGAGAACCGACAGCGACGTCGAGTTCGCGATCCTGCGCCGCCGCCTTCGGATCCTGATGCCACTGGGGCCCGGGCCGGGTGAGGCGTTCGAGCTCGATCCCGTCGTGATCCGGGACGGCGGGAACGTCAAATACGGCCAAGAGATCGTCGGGCCTGCCTCGGGTCGCCTCCTCGGCCTCGCTGTCGATGTCGGCACGACCACGGTCGTCCTCGAGCTCGTCGACCTGGAATCGGGAGCCGCACTCCAAGCCGCTGCCTTCGAGAACCCGCAGCGCTTCGGCGGCAGCGACGTGATGACTCGCAACGTCTACGATTCCGAGCACCCCGGAGAGCTGCGGCGGGCTCTCCGACGTGCCCTCAACCAGGAACTCCAGGCGATCTATCGCGCACTTGGGATCGATCGCCGCGAGGTCTACGAGGCGGTCGTTGTCGGCAACCCGACGATGCGCGATCTGTTCTTTGGCCTCGACGTGGGCCCCCTTGGGCGGTGGCCATTCCGTTCGCTTGCTGAAGTCGCCGTCCGTGAGGGCCTGGCGGCCACGAGCGGGCTTGTCCGCCGCGCCCACGAGATAGGTCTGCTGATTCATCCTCAAGGCCGCGTCATCGGCGTTCCACTCGTTGCCTGCCACGTCGGTGCGGATACGGCGGCTGATCTCATCGCAACCGACTTCGCCTCCCAGCCCGGCGTCTCGCTCCTGATCGACATAGGCACGAACACCGAGATCGTCGTCAGCGACGGCCAGCGGATCCTCGCGGCGTCGAGTCCGGCCGGGCCGGCATTCGAAGGCGGAGGCGTCAGCCATGGCATGGCCGGTGCGGGTGGGGCGATCGAGTCCGCACGCTGGTCTAACGGGGGCTTTGCCTGCCGCACCATTGGGGACCTGCCGGCGGAAGGTATCTGTGGATCGGGGCTGGTCGATGTCTTGGCAGAGTCGAGCCGCGCGGGCCTCCTCCTTCCCGACGCCAGCTTCGCCCACGGTTGCCGGGCCATCGAGGTGGTCCCTGAACGTGGGATCGAGTTGAGCCGAGCAGATGTCAGCAATCTGGCCCAGGCCAAAGCTGCCAATGCGTGCGGGCAGTTGATTCTGCTGCGCCGACTTGGCGTGACGCCCCAGAAGGTGGATCGCGTCTTGCTGGCGGGGGCGTTCAGCAATGCACTCGACGTCAGGAATGCGGTCGCCATCGGCCTGCTGGCACCCTATCCCATCGAGCGCGTGCAACGTGTTGGCAACGCGTCAGTCCGCGGATCGAAGGCACTGCTGCTGTCTCAACGTGAGCGTCGAGAGCTCGACAATCTGCTCGCCCGAATCGAGCACGTCGAGCTCGAGGCGGAGCCGGACTTCTTCGAGAGGTTCGTCGACGGGTGTCGCATCGAGCCGATGCTGCCCAGTGATCTACCGAGCAACGACGCTCATTGACGACACTCGCGTGATCGGGAGGGCGTCTGGTGCTGGGCAGCCTGGCGAGGGGATCGCCGAGCCCCGAGCCGGGTCAGCAATCGGAAGGCCCTGGCTGCTCGCCCCATTCGTCGTCCGGCAGCTCCGTCCACGCACCCCGGGCGGCATCGAAGGAGCTGCATGTGAAGCGGTCCTCGCCGGCCGGGATACGAAACCGATCGTCCGGCCGAGTTCCCCGGGGCCAGAAAGCACATCCGAAGACTACGACCTCCATAGTCTGGATGCACTCACGCTGTGCACGAGCGACCAGCTCTCGCCCGTCGCTGAAACCCACACACCAGCGCCGCCAGGTCCCGTCCGGTTGGCGCCAGTTGTACTCGCGATGGAGGACCGGACGATCCCGAGGGGCTTCGGAATCCTGGAGGTCGAGCTTCGGCGTTCCACGTCCGTGCCCGTGCGCGGGAGGGATGATGTCGCGGGGATCGACCGTTACCGAGAAGCCCCGGTTGTCTGTCGAATAGCACAGCTCCCATTCGTTCATGCCCGGAAGGCTAGCACCGGTGACCAGTCGGCGAGACGACTACGAGGTTCTCGAGACGGCTCACAGGCCGTCAGATCTCGGCATTGGCGGTGGTCATGATTGGATCGAACCGCACGAGTTCTGTGGCCCAACCCCCCGCCATTTCCAACCCAACGGGGTTCAGGGAATAGATGTCAATGTCGGGATAGGGTGAACGCGACAAGCGACGGTAGGCTTCTGGCTATGCAGCCGCGAGTCGACGGTGGGGAAGTGACCCAGACGCCGACGGTCGGCCCTGAGCCACACGAGGACGTCCTCGGGGCCATGAGCTACGACGAACTTGCACGCCCTTGAACAGCCCGCCCGGGCAGGGCTGCTGCGATTGCATCAACGTGCTCAGGGGAGCCCCCACAGCAGACTCCGACGATCGCGGCGCCCGCCGCCCACATGCGGCCGGCCGCCGCCCCAAGGTCGGCCGGCGTCTCCGGATAGACCGTGACGCCATGCTCCACATGGGGCACTCCGGCGTTGGGCTTGCCGATGAGGGGCAGCGCCGGGACGGCCTCGTGCATGCGGGCGAGGGCGTGCTCGACCTCGGCGCTGCCCGTCCCGCAGTTGGCGCCGGCGGCGCTCACACCGAGATCCGCAAGCACCGAGATCGCGTCGGCGGGCCGGACGCCCATCAGCGTGGCTCCGCCGGTGTCAAAGGCCAGCGTGACCACGATGGGCAGCCGAGGGGCACCCAGGCTCGCTCCCTCGATCGCCGCGCGGGCCTCCTCAAGATCGGCCATCGTCTCGACCCACAGCACGTCCACCCCCCCGGCGGCTAGCGCCGCCGCCTGCCGAGCGAAGCCTTCGACCGCGTCCGCAAACGGAAGTCTGCCGAGAGGCTCCAGAAACTCGCCCGTGGGGCCCATCGATCCCGCCACGACGACCTCGCTCCCGGCCTCGCGACGCGCGAGCTGGGCTCCCGTCCGGTTGATCTCCTCAAGGTGGCCGGCCAAGCTATGGAGTGCGAGCCGGGTCGGGTTGGCCCCGAACGTGTTGGTGAGCAAGATCTGGGCGCCCGCCTCGCGATAGGCGCGATGGACGGCGCGCACGGCTGCCTGTCCGGCGGGCTCGAGCACCCAGCGTTCGGGGGCGTCGCCCGCGGTCAGCCCGAGTTCGGCCAACCGCGTGCCCATCGGGCCGTCGGCCACAATCGGGCTGCGCTGCGCGAGCAGTGCGAGGAAGAGGTTCCGCGGAGGCGAGAGGGCAGCGCTCACTTCGGCTCAAGAATAGTCGGCCTGCCGATGGGGAGCCGTCGATGGGGATGGCCGGCCCCTCGGGGGAGTCCTGCGCTCGTGGGTGAAGAGCTCGTGACGCATGACCGGACGTCGCTCCCGAGAATCCTCGCGGCTGCTGCTCGAACGGACGGTCATCGTTCGACATCGCTGACGTGTGGGAAGCTCCGTCCCCTCGTCGTGCCAGCGTGCTGACCAACTGGACGTCGCAACCGGTCAGCCCGCCGCCAGTCCTGCTCTCGCGAGAGCTTCGGCCGCCCGGAGACCCAGGGCCTCCGGAGTCTGCTGGGCATACCGTCGGGTCGGCGCAGTCGAGGAGTGGCCGAGGTACCGGCTCACTTCCCCGAGCGGCATGCCGTTGTTGACCAGGAGCGTCGCCGCGGCATGGCGGATGCGGTGCGAGCCGAAGCAACGCAGGCTGCCACCACCGGCGTGATATCTGCGAGTGAGCATGAGCGATGGGGCATTCATCGAGAGTGGCCTCGGCTCACAGCCGGCATCGGCGAGAAACAGCCAGCCCGGATCACCGCCCGGAGCTGACGAGCACCAACCATGGCAAGGAAGCTGGCGCGGTCGGCGCCGACGGTGACCCTAACGGCGGCGCGCGGTCAGCGACCAGCGAGACCAGCTCTCGCCAGGGCCTCGGCTGCCCGCTCGCCGAGCGCGTCGGGTGTCTGGACTGCGTACCGCCGTGTGACCTGGGTCGAGGCGTGGCCCATATAGCGCGAGAGCTCCTCGAGCGGCATCCCGTTGTTCGCGAGCAGGGTCGCCGTCCCGTGGCGGATCCTGTGGCTCCCGAAGTAGGGGAGCGTCCCTCCGCCGGCGTGGTAGCGACGGGTCAGCATCAGGCTGAGGGCGTTCATTCCGAGAGGTCGGCGGCGATCGCGCTCGGAGCGGAACAGGTACCCGGGATCTGAGGGCGGATCGGTGTCGCGCACCAGGGTCGGCCGGCCGTCGGCTAGGTACTCGTCCAGCGCCGCTCTGGCGTCGGAGTGGAGAGCTACCAGCAGGGTCTTGCCGCCCTTGCCCCGCCGGAACCGGAGGAGCGAGCGCTCGGCATCGATGTCGTCGAGCCGGAGGAGCCGGACGGCGCTGTTCCGAGCGGCGGTCGTGACGAGGATGGCGACGATCGCCCGGTCCCGCAGGTCGAGCGGGCGGTCCCCGATGCAGCCGGCCTCGAGCGCCTGGAGGTCGCTAAGCGTCTCCCCCTTCGTCGGGGTCTCCTCCGACGGCAGGAGCGGGTCGAGGGCGGCCCGCCGGCGGAACCGGCCGAACGGGTTCGAGGTGAGATAGCCCTCGTCGAGCGCCCAGATGACGAGCGAGCGGATCGGTCGGACGTAGGCGTTGACGCTGTTCGCCGACAGCGTCTCGACCGGCACTATCCGGAGCGATCGCGCCAGCGCATGGGGTGCTCCGCGCCAGACACCCCGGACGCGCGGTCGATGTCGCAGGTCATCGACGTATGCGGCGAGGGTGGTGAAGCTGAGCGCCTCGGTGGTGGGCTCGATCGCGGTAGCCTCGAGCCAGGCGAGGAAGCGCGCGAAGTCGTCGCGGTGTTTGCGTCGCGTGACCGGGCCCCAGCCGATCCCGAACGTCGCCGTGAACTCGGCGACGAGCGGCGCGAGGGGGTAAGTGACACCACCCTGAACTGAGTCTGGATGCCTAGCGAGCATGACGTTATAATACCTCAGACCGACGTGCTAAGCAACCGTCCCGAGTCTGATTGGAGGCCCCCATGACACGCTCAACCGAGGAAGCTCGCGAAGCGATCCGCACGATCCTGGCCCGCTCGGGGCTCTCGATGCGAGCTCTGAGCGCCGCTATGGGTCGTGACCCCGGCTATGTCGCGGCCTACCTTGATCCCACTCGACCAAGCCGGGCCCGCCCCAGTCCAGAGGCACTCCTGGCGGCGTCTGATGCCACCGGGATCAGCTTAGTGGAGCTCCTGGAGGCCATCTGGGGGATCGATCGGCAGCGGTTGTCCAACGAGCTGGGCAGGCTCGGAGTCGGCAGCCCGCTGGAATCGCGCTACGGTGCGCTCAGCGACGACGAACGGGCCCAGGCGGCCAGCTTCATCGACTTTCTGTTGGCCCGCCACTCCGGGCGCCGGGCCAGGCGCTGAGTCGCCGGGGCCGGTGCGCCGGTCACTGGCACCGCAGCAATCTGGCGGCGCGATCTCGCAACCGCGATGGGCCGCCGCCCCGCTAGCCGAGGCGTCGCGTCCGCCCTTGATACAGGCTGGGCGGCACGATCGGCTCCGACGGATCGCCGATGGTCAAGCGATGGCGGCCAACTGTGTGCGCCCCTCCGCGGCTGGTGGAGATAAGCCAGACCCTGGGCAGGCCGCCCGCGCCGAGCGGCGGGGCATCCAGATAGGCGCCGTAGACGGCGGCATCGACCTGGTCGTCGTGCTCGCCGTTGGGGAAGGCTGCGAGCTCGTCCTCGAAGTCGGCTGGGCCCGCAGCTCCGCGCAGGAAGAAGACCTTGCCGGCCTCCATTCGGGCGGCCAGAGAAAGGGCCCTGGTCACCTTGTCCCGGTCGGGACGGACGGCCCCGGCGGGCAGGTTGGTGTGGGCGAGCAGGTCGCGCACGATGAGGGTGTCGAAGGTTGTCGCCTCAATGCACACCCTGGTCAGGCGCCGGGGTGCCGATGGGTCGCCTCCGGTACCAGATAACGCGGGCGGCAGCAGGTTGCACGGCCAGAGCAGGCGGGGGCCGTCAGATTCACCGTATGACGGGATTGAACCGCGCTCAAGTGAGTCGAGGCGGCCGGTCAGCCAGCGCACGTGGCCCCCATCGAGTCTCTTGCGCCAAGCGCCGACGAAATACAGGTTGTGCTGCGCATCCTCGAGCCACTCGATCACCGCGCTGTAGTCCGCTCGCGCGGAACTCGAGGCGTTGAGGTCTACCCCGACGCGACGGAGGCCGGGCGGCAGGTCATCGACGTAGCGGAACCACTCGCGGCGGAAGATGTTGCCGCCCATGCCAGCGGGGTCATTCATGAACTGGAGGTTGAACAGCGGGCTGCCCATGACGAGCCGGCGGGCCTCGAGTTCGGCGAGGGGAAAATGCTGCAGCCAGAGGGGAACACCGTCCTCGATGGCCCGGCGCACCCGATGGGCCCAGCCGGCCTGCATCAGAGAGGCATACAGATCATGCTCATGCCAGCGGGTGCCGACGAAGAGGCGCACCCCACCCGGTACCACCATCGGGTCGATGACCTCCAGATAGGTCTCCAGAGCCTTGGCCCGGCCGGGGCCGGTGGCGTTCTCCTGGGCACCCACCGGGTCGTCGGCGAACAGCACGTCAAGGCGGGGCCCCGCCCGGGCGGAGCCCAAACTCAGGGCTAGGCACGTTGAGTCCTTGCCCAGGTTGGCCCCACGGACGGTCCAGGCATCGTCGCGCCAGCAGGGGCCCTCGACGCCCCCTGCCGCCCAGGGGAAGATCTCGGCGAAGCGCGGGCTCTCAATCATCAAGCGGATCGCGCGCGAGCGAGCCTCGGCATCGTCGTCGACCGCGGTCAGGATGCCCAGGCGCAATGTGCCCCGGTAGAGGCCGATGAGGCGGGCGGCCCGATAGATTAGGAGCGTGGTCTTGGCAAAGCCGCGGGGCGCAAGTATCAGGGCCCGCTCGTGAGTGTTGGCAAAGCGGCTGAACTCGCGCAGGTGGGCCGGGAAGACCAGATCTCTCATGTACTCCGCGAAGGCGGCATCATCGGTCGCTGCCCGCTCCCGCAGCAGGCGCCGGTATTGGCTGGTCATGACGGCTCCTCCGGCTCCTCCGGCTCCTCCGGTTCCTGGCTTGCCTCGGCCTCAAGGTCGGCCGCCATCTGGCGCAGACGACTTGCTTCCTCGCGAGCATCAAGGTGCTCGGCAGGGTGATCGGACAGCTCGAGGCGCAGTGATGCACCCTCCGGCCCGCTGATCTCGGTGCGGCTCGGGGCATACAGGCCGCGCAGGCGGGCCAGTAGTTCTTGTGCCTTGATCGAGGCGTTGAGATAGCCGACGCCGAGGTTGGCCCGTGCGTTCAAGGTCGAGCGGACGGTTGCCGTGCGGGCCGTCTCCTCGGCGATCGCGATCGCCTTGGCCCGTTCGGCCTCCAGGTGCTCGCGTGACGCCCGCGCTGCCCAGGCCCGCTCGATGGCGGCCACGTGCGAGCGGACCTGGCGCTCCGAAATCGCGATCGGGTTGGGCGCTTCCGCTCCCGTTAGCGCGCGTTGGATGGCCGGCGAGCGAAGCCCCTGCAGCATGAGCTGCTCGATCCGCTCCCTGATGGCGGCGAGATCGGCCTCGGTTCTGCGGCCGCGCGCCGGCCGCAGAACCGGGCTGGTCGCTGGCGTGGATCGGGTCCGGTCACGACCGCTCACCTAGGGCACCAGCCTTGGGCTTGCGCCGGTGAAGTCGCGCCAGCGCTCGATCGCAACCTGGGCGTAGCGCGGATCGATTTCCATCGCGAAGCAGCGGCGGCCCAGGCGTTCAGCCGCGATGAGGGTGGTTCCGGAGCCACAGAACGGGTCGTACACCGCCTCGCCCGGCCGTAGGTGGTTCGCGATGGGGGTCTCGAAGAGCACCACAGGCTTCTGCGCGGGATGGTCCTGCTTCGCCTCGGTTGAGCCCGCCATGATCATCTTGGGCGAGTGGGCGCGCCAGATCGTGGCCTGGTTCCGCTCGCCGTAGAAGGGCACCTTGGCACCGGACTTGCGCACCACGAAGCAGGGCTCGTGGGCCCAGTGGTACCAGGAGCGGCCCATGGCGAAGAGGCCCTTGTCCCAAATCACCTGCTGGACCAGCTCGAAGCCGATGGCCAGAAGGCCCTGCAGCACCTCGAGGGTGTGGGCACTCGCATACCACACGTAGCCCACCGCCAGCGAGGGCACGAGGTCGAACGCTTCACTCCAGTCCGCGCGGGTGTCGCCCGAGAGTGTCGTGTTCCGATGACCGGGCTTTCGGCTGCGGGCGCCACGGGCAGCCCGGGTGTCGTCCTCTGCCCTCGGACGACCTATGTAGGGCGCCTCGGCGCGGCCCAGGGCGCGGTTTCCCGCAGCATCGCGCCAGGTCTGATCAAGCTGCACGCCGTAGGGCGGATCGGTGGCCAACAGGGTCGGGGTCGCGCCCGCGAGGAGCTTGGCGACGTCCGCAACGTTCGTTGCGTCGCCGCAGAGGAGCCGGTGGTCACCCAGGATCCACAGTTGGCCCGGCTCGACGTACACGTCGTTCTCCGGCGGCAGGTCGGGCAAGGCGTCGGGATCGCGTTGGTCGAGCCCGGCCGCCCGCAGCAGGGCGGCCACATCAGCGGGGTCATAGCCGGTCGCGTGGAGGTTGCTCGCCGCGCTCTGCTCTGCGAGGATCGCGGCCAGGAGCGCGTCGTCGTAGCCGCCGAGATCGGCGGTGCGGTTGTCGGCCAGCATGAAGGCAACCGCAGTCGCGTCGTCGAGCTCGACGAAGTTGGCGGCGATCTCTGTCCAGCCCAAGGCCTTGGCCGCTCGCCATACGTGGTTTCCCGCCACGATGTACCCGGTAGACGCCTGGGCCACGACCGGCTTCAGCTGTCCGAACCGGTCCAGACTCGCTGCCACCGCCTCGACATCGCCGACCCGCGGGTTGCGGGGATGAGCCTGCACGCCGGCGATGGGCACGATCAGAGCCCGCAGGGCCGGGGCGATCCGTGGCACCTCTGTCTCGTGCGGTCGAGTCGGACCCGACAGATCGGAGGCCCGCCCAGCCAGGCGTGGACGCCGGGCAAAGGCTCGAGCCGCTGTTCGAGGGGTCATCGTGGCACCGCCACGCCGCACGCGGCGAGCGTGCCCAGGCCGTTGACTGAGGCTTCGATGAGCGGCAAACAGATGGTCCGCATGGCAACCACATCAGACCACATGCGGGCCAGGCGAAGAGACGACTCCTATTGCGGGTCCTATACGGGTCCTATTACGGCCTAGCGAGGCTTACGTGTCCCCGAGGAACCGCTTGTGGAGCCGGCCAAGGTGATCGCCACCAAGGCCGCCGATCATTCCATCGAGCGCCCGAAAGTGGTTGGCCAGGGCCTTGAACGTTTTCCGCTCGGGTGTCGCCACCCAAGCCGCGCGCCACTGTTCCTCGAAGAGCTCGCGCGTCCACGCCGGCCGGCCGCGACCGAGGGGCCTGTACAGCTTGGGTCCCACGCCAGCCGCTGGGAGTGGTCGCCGCTCGTCGTAAGCCGTCCCCTCGGGCCGCTTCGGCGGGCCTTGGCGCACCGGGATCCCCAAGCTCGCGCTCAGATCGGCTCGCGTCCTGATCTCCGCCATCCGAGTCTGAAGCTCGGCTCGGATCTTGCCCTCTAGATCGGCATTCAGCCTGGTGATGTCAGCAGCAACGCGAGACACGAACGCCCTGACTGCTGAGCGTTCTCGTTCGAGAGCCAGCTGGAACGCCGCGGGATCAGCCGCGGTGCCGACGTGGGTGATCAGTAGCTCGGAGTCCCGCACGCAGCCGGTCGGGGGCTCGTTGGTATGCCCGGTGGGGCGCATGTCGAACAGGCCGTCAGGGCCACTGAACGGGATGTGCTCGATGACCTCGGTACCGACTCCGCGCCTGTTCCCGGAGGCATCGATGTCGACCTCGCGCGTCTCGGCGGTGGCCGCGCCCCAGACGACCACTAGCGGCTTCATTAGATACTTGGCGAGGAGTTCGGCGGCCAACTCATCAGGGCCCCGGGTCAGCAGATCGTCGGCTGACAATGCCACGATCTCCGCCGCGGCCTTGCGGTGCTGCCTCTCGAAGGCTTCGCCTATCGGCTCGTCATTGAAGAGGGGATGGGTCGGGACTGGGGTATTCATGGATGTGGCAGCATGGCTAGGTCCCGCGCCACGAACGACCTGGACAGGTCCTTGACGCGACACAAGGCGAGCAGATCGACAAGATCGCTCATCGCCGTCACCCAACTCCAATCGAACGCATGTTCGGGTGCTGTTGCCAATCATCCCTCAGCGGGACGACCGTGTCAAACAGTCTAGGGTCGTTGGCCGATGCCGCGGGGCGGTCGCGGTAGGGGGGCGTGGGGAGGAGCGGAGGGTCTGTGCTTCCGGCGAAACGGAGGGCTAGCCCTCCGGCCGCGAAGCCATCAGGATGGGGCGGAGGGAGGTCGGGGGTCACGCTTCGCTTGGGAAGCAGACACTCTGCCAGCTGAGTTACTCCCGCTCGGCGAGCAAGCGCAGTTATAGCAGATCGCGCGAGAGGGGCGGAAGGGGACTGGAACCGGGCCCTTGGGTCCCTCGGACATTCATTCGCCACACTGCGGCGGTCCGATAGATTGAGGCCTAGCCGGGTCTTGACAAGCCAAAGCAGTGACGCTCGATCGAAAGACGGACTGAAGTAAGCTGCGGCAAGGCAGAAACCCAGCTGGTATCGGTGGGGCGGGATGCTTGCCGAGAACGCGTTACACATCTATACGGACGGCTCTTCGCTTCCATCTCCGAGACGTGGTGGCATAGGGATCCGCTTTCTCTTGATCGACTCTCAGGGCCGCGAGGAGATTTCGGACTCCAGGCATGCTGGCTACGAGGGCGCTACCAACAACCAGATGGAGCTGCAAGCATGCATCGTGGCCCTTGAGGAAGCCCACGATCGAGGGTTGGCGACCCCGGTCTCCAAGATCGTTGTTCACACGGATTCCCAGTACGTCGCGGACAACGTGAACCAGGCGATCTTCACGTGGCCCAAGCAACGGTGGTCCACCAGGGCAGGCACACCAGTGCTCAATGCTGAGCTTTGGAAGCGACTGGTCAGGGCGATCAAGAACGCAGGCCGCCGAGTCGAATTCGAGTGGGTTCAAGGACACTCTCGTGATCCTCACAACCGAGCGGTGGACAAGATGGCGAAGGGCTCGGCCAAATCGACTCTGGGACCGGCTCTCTCCGTGGTCAGTGTGCGCAAGAAGTGGACGGGCGAATCGGTCTCCATCGGTAGCGTGCGAATGCTGGGCCAGCGCCTTTCAATCAGGGTAATCACGTGCGAGTGGCTGCATCAACAGAAGCTGTGGAAGCTCAAGTACGAGGTCATCTCGAAGGCAAGCCCGTTCCTCGGCAAGGTCGACATCATCTTCGCGACCGACGTGTTGGCCGATGGTCACGCCTACTTCGTCCAAGTCAATGAGGACACAGCCAACCCGAGGATCGCAAAGGTCTTCCGTGAGCTGACCGATCCCGATGGAACGCCAAGGAGCAGGTCTATCAAGGGGAAGGGCAACAGATCCCGTGTTCGTACGTTGGCGGGTACGTAGGGTGCCTCGGCCTCGCAACTCCGGGAGCACGATCACGTCGACGATCAGGGCGTGCAGTACTCCGTCAGAGAGGATGAGGCCCGTGCCCACCGCCTCGCCTGCCCGACGAGCAACGATGCCGTACCAGGCGTGAGGTAGCGATGCCGCCAGCCGCTCGGCGGGTACATGCGCGTCCTGGTCCTCGGCGGCTGCTCCCAGCCCATCAGCATGGGCTGAAACGCTACTCCCTCGGCCGACGAGTCTCGTGCTCGACCACGAAGGCGGGCACCTGCGTCCGCCGGTCGAGGCCAAGTTTCGCGAGTATCGAGCTGACATAGTTCTTGACCGTCTTGGCGGAGAGGAAGACGGCCGCGGCGATCTCCTTGTTGGTCTTGCCCGCGGCGATGAGCGGCAGGATCTCCCGCTCGCGCACGGTCAGCTCGTTCTCGACATCGGCGTCGTCCCCATTGGCGATGCGTCGAACGCGCTCGAGAAGCATGCCCGTGATGCTTGGATCGAGCAGCGACTCGCCGCGCCCCACGGCCTCGAGCGTGCGAACTAGTTCCGTGGACCGACTTTGCTTGAGAACGTAGCCCCGCGCTCCGGCAACGATGGCGGCGAAGACGTCGGCTTCGTCGGGCGAACTCGAGAGGAAGACGACCCGCATATCCGGGAAATCGTCGTGCAACAATCGGCAGGCTTCGATCCCCGATGCGTCCGGCAGGCGGACATCCATGAGAACCAGATCTGGGACGAACCTCCGTGCCTGGGAGATGGCCTCTGCGCACGTGCCGGCCTCGGCGACCACCTCGAACTGCCCGTGGCGACCGAGGAAGGCGATGAGCCCCTGGCGCACTACGTCGTGGTCATCGACGACGAGAAGGCGGAGCGGTCGGTCGGTATCGGACATCGAGGCGCCAGCATGCGCGTCCAACACGACAACCGCAACGGCGGGGCAGCGTGGAGTGGCTCATCGACACGCGTAAGTCATGGACCGCAGTTAGTCTCGATCCGGTAAACCGTACCTGGTGGAGACATGAAAGCGCCCTACACATTCTTCGCAGACCTGGCTGCCGAAGCGCCCGTCCCGGCCCGAGGCATCCTGAGCCAGACGCTCTCGGACGAGGGCGACATCGAGTTCCTTCTCTTCGCCTTCGCTGCGGGCGAGCAGCTTTCGGAGCACACGTCGGCACGACCGGCGATCATCCACATCCTCGAAGGCGAGGGCGAGCTGACCGTTGGGGGCGACGCCTATCCAGCCCGGCCGGGGACCTGGTTGCGCATGGCGCCCGAGGTGAAGCACAGCCTAGTGGCAAGGACTCCCATGCAGATGGCGCTCTATCTGCTCCCTCGCTAGCAGCGAGTCACGATCCCGCGATCGTGACGCAGGAACGAGAACTCGGACTCTGGTCCCGACTCGGTGCTGCGATAGGCCCAGGAAAGCAGCGTGCCCGCCGAGCCTGGCTGGACCTCGGGCCTCTCGTCCCATCCGCCCGCGCCCTGCCAGGACCTTAGGTCCCTTGTTGCGCGTCTCTGTTTCGCGGATGGTGTTTCCTGCCTAATCGTTGTTGCTGTGGGTGACGAGGGTGGCTCAGAACGCGGTTTCGGTGATCTCGCGAGGAGGGTTCATCGTGATCGCGAGGCGGCTGGTCGACTGGCGCCGGGCTGTCACGTCGCGAATCGGAGAAGCTGAGCTCGTCGTCTGCTCTCGAGCACGAACCGTTGCCCTGCTGCTCGCCTGCGTCAGCCTGATGGTCGTGGCTGGCTGCAGCGGCGCCGCTGGTCCGACATGCGGTGTCGGAACCGGGGCAGGTGCCTGTACTCGCGTCCTGTTCCTCGGCAATAGCTTCACGTACGTCAACGACTTGCCATCGACTTTTGCCCAGCTTGCCGAGTCGGCTGGGCGTCCTGTCCAGGTGGCGATGGTTGCCAACGGAGGAGAGACGCTGGCTCAGCATGCGGCCTCACCCGACGATCTAAAGGAGATCTCGTCGCAGGCCTGGACATACGTGGTTCTCCAGGAACAGAGCGAGACACCCGCCACGCAGGCCGGGCGCGACGACTACATGTACCCGGCCGCCAGTGCGCTCGCCGGCAAGGCGGAGGCGGTTGGGGCAGTACCGCTACTCTTTATGACATGGGCCCACAAGGACGGTTTGCCGGCGTCCGGCTTGCCCACCTACGAGGCCATGCAGCAGCAGATTGACGCCGCGTACCTCATCGTCGCCGACGAGTTGAAGGTGCCGGTGGCGCCAGTCGGGTTCAGCTGGTACATGGTCCGTCACGATCACCCTGACATAGATCTGTGGCAAGACGATGGCAGTCACCCCAGTCTGGCCGGCACATACTTGGCCGCGTGCGTCTTCTACGCCTCGATCTTCCGAGAGAGCCCCGAGGGGCTGAGCTTCCACGGGGGCATTCCGGACAATCAGGCAAGCGTCCTCCAGGCCGAAGCGAACGACAACGTTCTGAGGTTGCAGGCGCAGTGGGGCCTGCGCTAGCGACCGCGGGGTGGATCTCCGGCTTCTCGCCCGGTTCGATCGGTGCTGGGGCCGCGGCCGCCCCCACGATCAGGTCGTCGTGTCGGTCGGCGGCTGGCCGACCAGCATCGGCCGCCGCACGCGACCGGCGCCGGCCACCAGGCCACGTGCCAGGTGTCACGGCGTGAGTACCGCCTGGCCCGGCTGAACTGCAGTCAGGCGCGTTTGTGGAGGCTCACGCGGGCTCGAGCTCGATTCCCGCAGCTAGACAGTCCTCGGCAAAACGGGGGTGCGTCTCCTCGGTGGGCGACCACCGGGCGGGGAACGCCACCAGCCTCGCCAACCCGACCTGTGCGTACCGACCGATCAGGTCGACCCGGGCCCCGCCCGGCTCGCGCATCTCCTCGTCTGACGCATAGACCGAGAGGCGAAGCGTCGCCGGATCGCGGCCGATCTCCTCGCACCGGGCGCGGATCAGCGGGAGGGCCTCAGTGATCTGCTCAGGCGTGAGGAACACGACGTTGAGCTCGTCCGCAAAACGTGCCGCCAG
>JBEKVD010000014.1:0-46489 GCA_049514315.1 Candidatus Limnocylindrales bacterium
AGTGCTTCGAGACGATCGTCGCTAGCGGCAGATCATCCTCGATCAGCAAGACTCGGGCCGGCGTGACTTCGCTACTCATCGATCTTGCGCACGATCAAGTCGCAGCCCGCGTCCTCAGGCCAGAGAATGGGCTCCAGCCGGACGCCTTTCGACCGAGCCTCTGAGTCGAAGCGCCGGGCAACCTGATCACCGAATCTCAGGCCGGAGAGAGTGATCCGCGAGGCTGAGCCCGATATGACGAGCGCCATCGCGCTCTCGACCTCGGCGACCTCGGAGGCGAGCCGGTGCCGGGTCTCTTCCGGATCGGAGCTCGGAGTCGGGCGGGCCGGTTCGCGTTCCATACCGCCAGGATCGGCCCCGATTCCAAGAGGGGGAGGGGATCGAGCGGGGCGAACCTCTTAATCTCGTCTAAACGATCGGCTCGTTGAGGGGCGTGCCCTCGCCCGAAGACTCGTTGTTGGCGATGCGATAGCCGATGCCGGGCTCCGTCTCGATAAGGCCCTCAAGCGAAGCCGTCGGTATGGCGGTCGATAGCTTCTTCCGGAGGCGATTCACGTAGACGTGCAGGTAGGCGCTCTCGTCGGCGTATGCGAGGCCCCAGACGGCGCGCAGCAGTCTGGCCTTGGTGAGGACGCGGCCCCGGTTCGACAGCATGACCTTGAGCAGCTCGTACTCTCGGGGGGTCAGGTGAACCTTTTCGCCCGAGACGTGCACCTCGCGCTTGACAGGATCCAACTCGATCGGGCCAAGCCGCAGGCAGCCCCCCGCGTCGGCGTCGGGACCTCCGGCCCGTCTCAGGACGGCCCTGATCCTCGCGTTCAGCTCGTCGGTTGCGAAGGGCTTGGTGAGGTAGTCGTCCGCGCCGGCCTCCAGGCCTTCGATCTTGTCTCGCTCGTCGCCACGGGCTGAGAGGATGATGATCGGCGCGGTGGCATCGCGTCGGATGCGCCGGATGACGTGGATTCCGTCCAGATCAGGCAGGCCCAGGTCGAGCAGGATCAGATCGGCGCGGTGAGCGTCCCACTGATGCATAGCCTCATTGGCCGTTGCCGCCTCGAAGACCTCGTAGCCGCGGCGCTCCAGGTACGCGGCCAGAGCGCGTCGGGCGGCAGCCTCGTCTTCGACCAGCAGGATCACGGGACCGGTCACGGCGTCGTCAGCGCGCCCAGGTCGTCGCCGACTGCGCCGGTTTCAGCCACGTCCCTCGGGATGGGCGCCGGCTGGAGTCGCACGTCCACTCGCAACCCGCCCAACTCGCTGCAGCCCGCCTCGACCTCACCCCGCATCGCCCGCGTGAGGCCCGCAACGACGGTCATGCCTATGCCCATGCCCCGACGCTTGCCTTCGCCCGGGGGCCCGGCCTGGTAGAACTTCTCGAACAGATGCGGCAACGCGGCCTCCGAGACGCCAGGTCCGTCATCCTCGACGCTTATCTCTACCATCCCGTCCGAGCGCTCGGATGCTCGCACTCGAATCATGTCGCCGCCATGCCGAATGGCATTCTCGACCAGGTTGGCAAGCACCTGGCCCAGATATAGCTGGTCGGCCAGCACAGGCGGCAGCGAATCGGGCAGCTCCACCGTGACGCGCTTGGTCGTGGCCGCCCCGGCGCGCTTTACCACCTGCGGCACCAGGTCGTCCAGTTCGCACGCTGCCAACTCGGGCTTGAGAGCTCCGCCTTCGATCCTGCTGAGGTCGAGCAGGTTGCGGACGAGCCGGCCCATTCGCTCGGCCTCGGCGTCAATCGCCTGGAAAGCCTCGTGCCGATCCTGCACCGTCCATGCGACGGACTCGTCGAGCATGCTTCCTGCTGCGGCTCGGATCGTCGCAAGCGGCGTTCGGAGGTCGTGGGACACCGAGTCGAGCAGAGCCGTCTTGAGTGCCTCGCCGCGACGCGCGACCTCGGCGTTCGTCCGTTCCAGATCCACGCGGTCGCGGACGATCGCCTGGCCGAGCTGGTCCGCCGCGGCTGAAAGGATGCGTGTCTCCGCGCGGTCGGGCTCGCGCTCGTCGCGGGATCTCAGCGTCCAGACTGAGCCCAGAGCCTCTCCCGAGGCTTCCACGCGGACCCGGTGCACGGTGGCGCGGTCGGCGTTGCGACGGGCCGCTGCCGTGGCCACGTGCGTCCGCGCCCAGCGGGCGGGGTCGTCGCCCGGAGATCGCTGCAGCACGACCTGCCAGGCCGGGACGGGGAGGGGCTCTCCCGGGGCCGTGTCGGCGATCGTCTTCTCCTCGGCCGGCGTCGGCCCAAGTCTGAACCAGATACGATCCATGGCTGCGGCGGCCGCAAGTCGCTCGAGCACGATCGGGGCTGCCTCTTCCACGGTCCGGGTTTCCGCCAGGGCCCGACTGATCCCGAAAAGGGCCTGGGCCTCGAGCGCCCGTTGCGCCAGCTCTGCGGCGTGGTCGGCTTGAATGGCCACCAGCCTGCCGATGGCCACGGCCACGGCCAGGAGCAGCAACAGGTTCAGCCACTCCTCGGGGCTGCTGATGGTGAAGGTGTAGAGCGGCTGGACAAAGAGGAAGTCGTAGGCCAGGAATGCGGCCAGGGCAGTGATCACGGCCGGTACCGTGCCCCAACGCATGCCAACGGCGACGACCGCGAGGAGGTAGACCGGGGCGGCGTGGGTTACGCCCAGCCGTTCCACCAACGCGATGACCGCCGACGAGGCGGCGAGAGCGCCCAGGATCGTCGCTCCAATCCGCGCCGCCCGTGTCAGGGCTGGCCGTCGAGCGATCGTTCGCGCAATTGTCATGGCGTCGATCGTAGTCCCGCCGGACGCCGGTGCGACCCCCTCGGACCTACCTGTTGAGCAGTTGTTGAGGCGGTCCGGGACGCTGATGTCGCGGCTGTGTCCGTGTCCCTGGCGGTGGACCGAGCGGGCTCAGCTGAACCGGGTCCCGCATCGCTGGTGCATTCGCGGATGGTGGGTCACGGCAGTCGCCGATCCCGCGGAGAGGCATTTCGCTGGCCGGTTGGTAGCGAGGCTGCAGAAGGTCGTTATCAGGGCGACGAACCAAGCGGTGTGTGCTGGCCGCGGCAGGCGATCGGACCTTCTCGCGCCTGGATCGGCCTCTCCAGCCGAAATGATCGGGGCCGCTGCCGGCGACCATTCCGTCCCCAGTGTCCGGCCTCAGGCGGTAGTAGGCTCGGCGTCAGCCGCCCGTGCACCCCGTCTCTGCATCAGCGGTCCGAAAGCGACGACCAGCCACGTGCCGAGCAGAGCGGCAAAGCCCAGTGTCTGCCCAATTGCCACCGCGGTGACGACCGCCTCGCTCCGGAAGATGCCCATGAACGGCAGGTTGAGCCAGGAGACGGTCGAGCCGCCGAGGGGACCGGCGCTTGGCCCACCGAAGCCGGGGCCGCCGAAGCCGGGGCCGCCCGGCCCCGCGCCTCCAGGCCCGCCACTGCCGAAACTCGCGCCGGCGCCCCCGGTAAGGCCGCCGAACGAGTTCGCCGATCCGAGCACCGCGTGGAGGTTGACTGCGTTCAGCAGGGCCGCCCCGCCGTAGGCGAGGGCGCTGCCCAGGTAGGGGGCCGCCAGGAGTGCCGCGGCCGGGAAGAAGGGGAAAAGGTAGCGCTCGTGGACCCGCGTCGGGATCGCGTAGAAGGCGAAGGCCACGACGGCGAAGGCCAGCAGCACCGTTCGGCGATCGTCGCGCACGAGTAACCCTGCGGCAACGAGGAGGCCGACCGCGGCGAGCACCAGGGCTCCGACCTGCACGGCCGTCAGGCCGGCCAAGACCACGATCGAGTCGGGCGTCCAGGAGCCTCCGCTCCCGGCGATCGAGGCCAGTGGCGAGCTACCGGCGAGCGCCCAGATGTTGAAGGCGTTGGCGGTGAGAACGGGGAACTGGCCCGAGACCGACACCAACAGCCCGATCAGGCCGGCCACCTGGCCGATGATCGGCAGCGTCGCCAGGCTATCCGGAGCGTACTTCGCGATGTCGAACGGGAGGAGCGGCACGATGCCTGTGAGCGCCCCCAGGAGGAGGGCCATGCCCAGCCTGAGCGGGCCCTGGTCGGTCAGACGGCCACCCAGCCGCTCGTCGAGAGCCGACAAACGGCGACCGAGCCGCGGCATCGGCCCGGAGCCCACGCGCAGCAAGTGGCGTCTCACGAGGACCGGCAGCACGACGACCAGGCAGATCGCGTCCTGCGGCTTCACGAGCACGCTGAACACGGCCAGCATCATCGCCGGTTCGCTCCAGCCGTCGGTCAGCGCGAGCACAGCGGCCAGCATGAGCAGGGCGCCGACCGCATCGACCTGGCCCCACAAGGCGGAGTCGTACCAGCTCACGGGCATGAACAGGTAGAGCGCCGCCGCGACGACTCCGGCCCGGCCGCCGAACCAGCGGCTGCCGGCCCGGTAGAGGAGGGTTGCGATGGCGAGGTCCGCGAGGATCGGTGGGACCTTGAGGATCAGCAGAGTTGCCGCGCTCGAGGAGATGCCCAGGACCGGCCCCAGGATCGTCCCCAGCTCACCCAGCAGCCACAGGACGTACATGTAGCCCGGCGGGTAGTTGGCGCTGCTCGACGCATAGAACGCGCTGGGTCCGACGCGGACCAGGGTCTCAGCCCAATCGCCGAACTGCTGGATGTCCGTGGCATAGCCCTGTCCGGGGAAGACGACGTAGGCGAGGACGATCCTCAGGAGCAAACCCGTGAGGAGCACCAGCAGGAACCAGGTTCTCGTCGGCAGGCGACGGAGGAGGGCGGTGGCGTCGGCAGAGAGGCTCATCGGAATTCAGCCTGCCATCAGCCACTGAAGACACCCTGAACGGAGAACGCGACTTCGGATGGCTTCGGTCGGCATCCGCGGCCGTGTCTCTACCGAACCTGAGAGCTTCCGACCGAGTCAATATCTCGGGGGGCTCGCCGGAGCAGATCCTCGGCCTGCGGACGAACGACCGTGCAGGACCATCGACATCCTCCGTGCGAACCGCCTGTTAGACTGGAATCCCCGCACGACAGCTGCTGCGGCCACACATCGATCGGAGGAGGGACATGCTCGTCCCGATCATCATCATCGTCGTCCTGGTAGTCCTGGTGCTATTTCTGGTCGGGATCTACAACGGTCTCGTCACCAAGCGCAACCGCGTCGACGAGGCCAACTCGCAGATCCAGGTCCAGCTCAAGCGCCGCCATGACCTGATCCCGAACCTGGTCAACGCGGTGAAGGGCTACATGGACTTCGAAAAGGGGGTCCTGGTCCAGGTCACGGAGGCTCGAGGCAACGCGATCGCCGCGGGATCGCAGGGCCCTGCCGCCCAGGCCCAGGCCGAGAACGTGCTCACCGGAGCCCTGAAGTCCCTCTTCGCCGTAGTCGAGAACTACCCGGATCTCAAGGCCAACCAGAACGTGCTGTCGCTGCAGGAGCAGCTGACCACGACCGAGAACCAGATCTCGTTCGCTCGCCAGCACTACAACGCCAGCGTCCTCGAGTTCAACAACTCGCTTCAGGTCTTCCCGAACGTGCTGATTGCCGGACCGCTGGGCTTCACGAAGCGCGAGTTCTTCGAGGCCGAGCCGGAAGCGGCCGAGGTCCCGGTGGTCAACCTGGGATAGGCAATAGCGGGCCCCGCCGGAACTAGCCGAGGGGCCACCGCGCCTTGAGGCCGCGCCCGTGACAACGACTTTCTACTCCGAGGAATCGGCCAACCGCCGCAACTCCTTCCTGCTCGCCATCCTCGTGGTTGCCTTCCTGGCCGTCTTCGGCTTCGTGATCGGTTACGCCATCGGCTACGGCAGCGGCGACGAGGTGGCGTTCGGGATCGGCGCCCTGGTGATCGCCGTCGGCATCGGCACCATCAGCGCCCTGTTCTCCTATTACAGCGGCGACAAGCTGGTCCTGTCGAGCTCGCACGCCAAGGAGATCAGCCCGCAACAGGCCCCGGCTCTGTACGACGTGGTCAACGAGATGGCGATCGCGGCGGGGGTGCCCATGCCCAAGGTCTACATCATCGACGACCCGTCGCCGAACGCCTTCGCCACGGGCCGCGACCCCCAGCACTCCTCGGTCGCCGTGACGACCGGCCTGCTTCAGAAGATGAACCGCGAGGAGCTTCAGGGAGTCCTCGGCCACGAGATGTCCCACGTCCGGAATTACGACATCCGTTTCACGTTGATCGTGGGCGTGATGGTCGGCAGCATGGCGTTGCTGGCAGGCTTGTTCCTGAGATACACGTTCTTCTTCGGCGGCGGCCGGCGCGGCAACAATCGTGAAGGCGGCGGCGGGCTGGCGATCTTCATGATCCTTCTCGGGGTGGTCATGTCGGTCGTCAGCTACTTCTTCGGAGCCCTCGTGCAGATGGCAGTGAGCCGCCAGCGCGAGTACCTGGCCGACGCATCGTCGGTCGAGCTGACGCGCAACCCGCATGGACTCGAGAGCGCGCTCGCCAAGCTGGCCTCGGACAACGAGCCGCTCCATTCGGCGAACGGCGCCACGCAGCACCTCTACATCGTGAACCCGCTGAAGAAGCTGGGCGGCGGCTCGAATCTCTTTTCGACCCATCCGCCGATCGTCGACCGCATCAATCGGCTTCGGGCGCTCACCGGCGATCCGCCGATGAACCCGATCGAAGTGCGTCAGCTCTCGGGGCTCGAATAAGCCCTGCGCCGGACCCGGCGGCTGCCTTGCAGCGCCTCGGTTCCCCGTGGTACCTTTCCCCGCGCCGACGGGCAACCAGTCCGTCAGACCGGGCCGAGATAGCTCAGTTGGTAGAGCACGCGACTGAAAATCGCGGTGTCGCCAGTTCGATTCTGGCTCTCGGCACCAAGGACGGCTGGCACGGTTTTCGAGCGGAAGTGGCTCAGTTGGTAGAGCATCACCTTGCCAAGGTGAGGGTCGCGGGTTCGAGTCCCGTCTTCCGCTCCAATCCCTCGATGCTGCCGACCGGGACGGTCGCCTGCCGATCGATCGAGCCTCTGCCCCTTCGTCTAGTGGTAGGACAGCGGACTTTGGATCCGTTAGGCGAGGTTCGAATCCTCGAGGGGCAGCCAGTCTGACCCGTTTATAGCGCCGGTCCCCTCCGGTCCGCGTCCGAGGCGACGTACCCAAGTGGTTAAGGGGGAGGTCTGCAAAACCTCTATTCAGCGGTTCGAATCCGCTCGTCGCCTCCAAACTCCCTCGTGAACCCTATGGCTGACGAGCGCGTAACTCCGATCGCCCAGGAGGCGGATGGCGCGGTCATGATCGACCGCGGTCACGGGCGGGCGCCGGACCTGCTTGTCGATCGCCCCGATCGCCTCGTCGCCTGCAGACTTCGAACGGTCCTGAAGACGCCGCCGGATGGAAACGTTCCGCCACCCAGTTCCTGGGCCGGGCCTCGCTTACCTGCGGCGTGTAAGCTGGTCGGCGGGTTGCAGGTCGTTATGGACAGACGCGTTGTGGCGCGGTGACACCACCGTTGATCCAACGGAACCCTAGGTGACGGAGGCCGTCTGCCGAACCGTGATCGGCATCGGTCGAAGAGTGATACGCGACGCGCCCCAGGCCATCGCGGAGAGAAAGGAGCCGCTCGCGACATGTCTCCGCCCGTGATCTGGACCGGAAGACTGAGCCGGCAGATGAGCCTGCTCGTAAATGCCAGCAACGTTCTGGCGTGGGCTACGGGTAATGCGCGCAATGTCCGGGCGATGAAAGAACGCGTCCGGCGGGGCTACGAGGGGCAGTTCTCGGATCACGTGACTCAATACGACACCCTCGGTCTCGAGTTCCAGGTGCGGAGCGCTCGACTGCAGCTCGAGGGGGTGGACCTGCGGGGCAAGGAGGTTCTCGACGTCGGATGCGGGACTGGTGCCGTTTCATTTCTCGCCCTCGAGAAGGGCGCGGCGAGCGTGACGTGCGGTGACATCTCGAGGCAGATGCTCCGTATGGCGGAGGAGAAGGCGAGCGCCACCGGGTATGGCAAGGACCGGATCCGTTTCTCTGAGCTCGATGCCGAGTCACTCCCGTTCCCGCCGGGCAGCTTCGACGTTGCCATGACCGGGATGACCCTCGGGTTGCTGCCGGACCAGCAGGCGGCGGTGTCGGAGCTGGCGAGGGTCACTCGACCGGGCGGGCTGGTCTGCGTAGGGGCGCATGGTCCCGAGCACTTCTGGGAGGCCGTGGACGCGTCGTTCAGAGTGATCACCAAACGGCGAGTGCTCGGCTACCGGCTCGAGTTCTGGCCCCGCACCGACGCCGAGGTCGAGGCGATGCTGCTCCGGGCGGGATTGACGAACACGAGGACCTTTCACGCCGTCTGGCGCAACGACTTCGCGACAGGAGCGCAGGCCTTCGACTTCTTTGCCGCCATAACTGCGTCGTGGTGGTATGCGGCATTTCCGCAGGCGGAGGTCCCGGCCGAAGCCTCCAGGGCGCGGGCCTACTTCGAGAGAAAGGGGGTCACGCGGATCACCGACGACGTCGTCTTCGCCTACGGTGCCAAGGCCGTGTGAACGCGGGCGGGAGTATGCACTGAGGCTTCGGGTCGTTCGGCGGTGACCACTGCCTCGTCCAGGAGCGCGAGTCGAGAGCGCTGGGCAGCCCTGTCCCAGCCTCGCACTGTCTGCCACATCATGGTCGGTTGGGCGTTATTACGGCGGCTGGGTCACCTCGCGTGTTGTCGGCCCGTTCAAGGGCGGCCCGGGCAGCTTCGGCTGGTGAGGGCTGCGCTCCCGACCCGCAGCCGGGGAATCTGGACCTTCAGCTAGGGCGGTCGTCCCCTGCCAGGAAGCGGCCGGTAGCAGTAGCGCCGGCGGGATGGCCGGTTGCATCGCGGACTGATGGCCGACGACAATGGCGCAAGCCCGGAGAGCGAGATCGCCGGCGCCGTCGCCCGGGCCAATCCAACGGACTCCGACCTCGGTTCGTGAGGTGTGAGGGCTCGAGGCAGGTGGGCGATCGGTCGGCCTGTGGCGACCCTGTACGGAGGCAGCTCATGGTCACTCGGATGACGCCCCGAGAGTACGTGGCTGCGTTGCCGCGGGAGGGCCGCGCGCTGGCCCGCGCGGCGCGTCGGGATCCTGTTCGGCGGGTGCCCTTCTACCCCGAATGGAGCCTCGCAGACCTGGTGGCTCACACGGGCGGGATCCATCGCTGGGTGCTCCAGATCCTGCGCACGCGAGCGATGGAGCCAGTGCGACGTCAGCCGTATGAGGAACGCGATCCGGAGCGTCTGCTCGCGTGGTTCGAGGAGGGATTGGCGGATCTCGCCGGCGAGCTCGAGGCCCCGGATCCGCACGAGCCGGTGTGGAGCTTTGGGGGAGACCAGACGGTGGGGTTCTGGCAACGGCGCATGGCTCACGAAACGGCCGTCCACCGGTGGGATGCCCAGAGTGCTTTCGGCGACCCGGCACCGATCGAGCGCCGGTTGGCTGCTACCGGGATCCCCGAGAGCCTGGCGATCCACGTCGTCCGACCAGCGAGCGGCACGGAAGTGGGCGGGCACGGCGAGTCCGTTGCGCTCCGCTGCGAGGACTGCCCGGATGGATGGACCGTGGTGCTGCTCCCGAGTGAGGTCCGTGTCGAGGAGGGCGAGGTCCCGGCCACTGGCACCGTGGCCGGGACGTGCTCCGACCTGTGGCTCTTCGTGATGGGCCGTCCCGCTCGGCGCGTCCGCGTCCTGGGCGACGCTCGAGTGGTTGCGCACCTGGAACGGGTCATCCGGTCGGCGCCCAGCCCAGCCTTCTAGATCCGTCGCCCCCTGCGCACGGGATTTGTAGCGCTCGGCCACGGGCCAACGTCGCATACTTGCAGCCACGAGCGCACGGTGCGTCTCGGGCTTGACTCGGGCAGGCGGATCCAGGCTATGGCGAACCAACAGTGGCTGCGGTGTCCGGCAACCGATCCGGGGGGCTACCGCTGCGCCCTGTTCGTGTCGCATCAAGGAAAGCACCAGTATCGTCGTTGCGAGTGGACGGACCCTGAAGGGTATCGCTGCTTCCTGCCTCCTTCGCATCCTGGGGACCACGAGCTGGCCTGGTTCGCGAGGCCGACCGCCCCCGGCGCGACCCGGACGGTGCGCTACAAGGGCAACTACGAGTGGGCGGCGGCCCAGGCCCAGGAGGAAGCGCAGGAACTCGCTTACAACCATTGGTTCCCCGTCTCCCAAACGTACGTTCCCGGCTCCTGGGGCGGAGAGGCGTGGGTTCTGGCCTTGCTCACCGTTGTACTTCTGGTTGGGGTTGTCGCCCTCGTCTACATGCTTGCGACCAAGCCGGCGGGGGAACTCGTGGTCGTCTATGAGTACCGGCCAGTGACTCCGACGCCGGCGATAGGGTTTGATCCGGCTTGGGTCGGACCCCCCCTTGCGGTGAGCCCGCCGGAAGACACCAGGACGTAACCCCGGTGCGCCGAGCAAGTGAATGCCGAGGCGCTCGTCTGCCGCTTCTGCCGGTACGAGTTCGGCCCTGCGCAGCCGTCGGGCGAGCCGGGCGCCTGACTCATCCGCCGAGGACGGGCGGGTCGGTGAACGTGGAACGCGGCGAGGCGGTCTCCGCTCCGGTCTTGCTGCGAATGGCAGCTTTGCGAGCGGGCGAGGCCGCAGGCATCAATCGACGATCGCGAACGCCCTGACGGGGAACGTCGCCATCCCCTTGATCATGACCGGCACGGCGAAGAAGCGTCCGCCGGCTGCGGGCAGCGCATCGAGACCACACAGGTGTTCGACGATCGGGATCCCTGCCGCCAGCAGGGCGGTGTGCGCAGGCCGGCGGTCGTCGTCGGTGTCGTCGATGTTCAGCGAGTCGATGCCAACCAGTGCCGGGCCACGTTCTGCGAGGAGGGAAGCCGCATCGGCCGTCAGGAATGGGTTGTGGCTCATGTAGGCGCCGGTCCGCCATTTGCTCGCCCAGCCCGTCTGGACCAGCACGGCGTGGCCACCCAAATTGAGGGATTCGAAGACCCTGGGGCCGATGGCTCGGCCGCCGTCGTGCAGGTCGGGGCGGACGAGGCAGATCGGCAGGTCGGCCAGGCGTTCCAGCGGCAGGTCGGCCAGGTCGGCCCGGCCCGAGAACCGATGGGCGGGGGCGTCGACGTACGTGCCGGTGTTGGCGACCATGTCGATTCGCCCGATCTGGAATTCCGTCCCCGGTCCGTAATGCGACCGAGAGGCCTCGAAACTCAAGTGGAGGGAGATGACCGGGCCGGGCAGGCCCGGGTAGGTGGTCATCCCATGCTCGACAACGTGGCTGAGATCGAGCAAGCGTCCCACGGCTCCTCCTTGTGGCGGTCGGCCGGCGTGCGATTCCGAGCCTCCGGTGGCTGGCCCTGCATTGACCGGCTGCAGGGCCAGACGACTGCTGCTGCGGGCCCGGCCTTTCAGTGCCCAGATCGTGCAAGCCCGCAGAGCCGCTTTGCGTGGGTACGTCACCGCGCCCGTGAGCCCGGGGTGAGCTGGCTGCGCTCAGGGCGCCATCGGCACTCCCAACCAGAGATTCAAGCCATCCCGGCTCAGGACCACGACCCCGGTCGGACCGAGGGCCGACGTCCACCCGGGCGACGTCGCCGAGGCCACGGGACCATCGCCGGCTTGACTCAGGGTCGTAACGGTCAGGTCGTCGCCCACCGTGGCGATCGTCGGTGGGCCGTCGTCGGGAGGTGCGAGAACGAGGAGGCCACGCTGCCCGTTGGTGAGGATGTTGGCGCTCAGCATGCTCGACGGCGACTTGACGAGATTCCAGGCCTGCCCGTCGGATGTGACCCAGATCTGCTGCAAGTTGGTCTGAGAAGCGTCATCCCACCTCGAGGCGAGGGCCATCAGGGCATGGTCGCTGACCCGGCTCACGGTAATCCAGGCATCGCGCGCGGGCACAGCCCCGGTCAACTTGCTTCGAGTCCAGCTCGTGCCGTCGGCCGACCACCACAGCGACGGGGTGTAAAGGTCGGTCCCGCCGCCGCAGCCCTCGTTGCCGACCACGGTGCCCGAGACGACATACCCGGCCGCGAAGGCGGTGGCCCCGTCGACCACGAACTCACCGAACGTCGCCTTCGTCAGGGGCACCTGGCGCCAGGATCTGCCGTCACCCGACAGCCACACCGCCTGGGTCACTCCGTCCTTTAGCGTGCCCGACGCGATGTAGCCGATCGAGCCAGCGTCGACGGTGTACACGCTGGCCGAGGCGAAGTCCGCCGGCGGCTGGACGCGAGTCCAGGTCAACCCGTCGGGGGAGGTCCAGAGGGCGTACACAGTGGGCGGCCCGCCACAGATGAGCGGGGGGAACGCCTCGCCGACCGCCAGCAGTCCCGACGGACCGTCGAGGACCTGCGTGACAGCGACACCCTCAGACGCATCCGGGAGCCCCTCGACGTCCATCGGCCGGCCCGCCGTCCAGTGCAGGCCATCGGCCGAGTACGTGGAGACCAGGGCGACCGTCGCCTGAAGGGTGTCGCTTAGATCGTATGCGGTCCGGAAGCCGACATACCCTCCACTCCAGCCGAAGACGCTGACCCGCATGTCGCCGTTCTGGGTGCTAGGCACCGGCGTCTGCGGGAAGACCGGCCCGGCGGAGATCCATCGGAGACCACTCCACCCGCCCGCAGGAGCGGTCCCGACGCTTGGGAGCGGCGTGGGTGTGGGAGGTAGGGTGGGGCTGGCCGAGGCCTGTGGAGTTGCGCTGGCAGAGGCCTGTGGAGTTGCGCCCGGGGAAGGAGAGAGTATCGCCGTGGCAGTCGGCGATGGCGACGCAGCTGTGACGCAGCCGCTGGCCAGGAGGCCCCCCGCGGCGAGCACGACGAGCCCGGGCCAGAGTCTTCCGAGTCGCGGCTCGCGGCGGTGAAACGCGATGGATTGCATGGCTCCCTTGCCCCCTTCAATGGCTGCCTGCCGCCGGCTTGATCCCGCTCGCCGAAATGACATCGTGTGGACGAACAGGCAGACTGCCTGCTGATCTGGTTTACTCCCTTGCCGGGCGAATGGCAAGAGATCAAAGCGGAGCGAATGGAGCCGGTCGGACGAAGCACCCGGGGCGAGCCTCACGTCCTGACCGACCGCCGGTGGACCCGCTCGAACGCCAGGGAGCGGACTGCAAGGCCTCTATCCGTCGGTTTGAATCGGCTCGTCGCCTCCACGTCGACGATTGGCCCACCGCCAGGCGTCCAGGCGCCCGGTCCTGGTGACCCCTCTGCCGGAGAGGGCCGACCGTCAGGCTGCTCTGCGCGACGAGCGCCCGAGGCCTTGCCGCGCGGAAAGAGTCGCCACGCCTGCCGCATCATCGTTCCCGTTGGACCGGACCGATTCGGCCCAATGCCGACGGGAGCGAAGAGATCCGGCTCCCGGGACGGGCGACGGGTGGGGTAGCCTAAGGACTGTGCCGGAGTGGCGGAACAGGCAGACGCAGCGGACTTAAAATCCGCAGCCCGCAAGGGCATCAGGGTTCGAACCCCTGCTCCGGCACCAAAGGTCTTCGTATCTGGGTCTCTCCGTTCCTTTGCCGGAGGCAACCGTCGGCCTGTTCGAGCGGAGCACAGGAAACGGGCCGCTTTCGCGGCCCGTTTCCTCCGGATTGCCGATTGGTCAGATCTTCGAGCCGATGACACTCAGCATTTGATTCAGGTCCGAACCGAAAAGGGTCACCGCCACAACGGCGGACACGGCGATGAGAACCAGGATGAGTGCGTACTCCGCGAGACCCTGTCCTGCCCCGCGGCGAAGGACAAGGAACACAAGACCTCCTTTCGGTGACGACGGTCGAGGCGTTCGTCGCGACTTCGTGCGGGCCACCTGTCGGGGCGCCCGCGTCGTGATGACCCGAGCGTCACCTCAGGATAACCATGCTGGACGCCGACGCGGGCGGCACTTTGGTACCGGTACCGAGGCACGGCCGGAGAAGGTGCGACCTGGGACCAGGCTCCACGAGGGATCCACCAGGAAGTCCTGCGGACGGACTCGGTGACCGGCTGAGCTGATAGATTCACCGACCGGCACCCTGAAAGCGGGTGGATGGGCGACCCTGCTAGAATGCGGCGGTCCTTTCGGCTCCGACCGACCGGCGCTGCCGCTCGCGCATCGGGGCATTCCCATGGGAAGGAGAGTCTGGCGCATGCGCCGATACGAACTCATGCTCGTGCTGCGTCCCGACCTGGCGGACGACAAGGTCCAGGGGACGCTCGAGCGTACCGCCCGTGCCATCGCGGCCGGCGGTGGTCAGATCGTGAAGCAGGCTCCCTGGGGCCGGCGGCGACTGGCCTATCCGATAGACCACCATCGAGAGGGCTCGTACTTCGTCATCCTGTTCGAGGCCCCAGCGACTGCCGTAGCCGAGCTCGAACGCGGCCTTCTCATCAGTGAGGAAGTGCTGCGTCACCTCGTTACCCGTGTCGAACGGCCCGTTCGAGCTGCCCGCGGTCGGGAGGCCGAGGCGGACGTGGAGGTGAACCTTCCGCCGGAGGACGAGGAGCCCGAGGAGGAACGCGAGCTGATCGACGAATCCGAGAGCGAGGCGGCACCGGCCGCCATCGACTGAAGCCGCACACAGCGGAGCGGGAGGCACGCTCGATGTCGCTCAACAAGGCGATGATCATCGGCAATCTCGGTCGCGATCCGGAGATGCGGTACACGCCGAATGGCCAGGCGGTGACACAGTTCACGGTCGCCGTCAATCGCAACTACAAGGACGCGAGCGGCGAGTGGAAGGAAGAAACCGAATGGTTCCGGGTGGTGGCCTGGGGCCCCCTCGCCGAGCGAACCGCCGAGTATCTCCGGAAGGGCCGGAAGGTCTACGTCGAAGGCCGACTCCAGACTCGCAACTGGGAGGGTCAGGACGGCCAGAAACACTACACGACCGAGCTGGTCGCCAGCACCGTCACCCCCCTCGACCCTAGACCACGTGAGGACGGTGCAGCCGAGCCGGCCGGAGCCAGATCCGCGAGAGCGGGTGCGCCCCCCGGTCCCGGCGGGGGCGACGACCTCGGCTCGAGCGATCTGGACGAGTTGCCGTTCTAGCCGGCCCCTCTGGGCCCTTTACGAACCCCGGCCGCCGCGTCGTCGGCGCAGCCCTAACCAGCAGAGGACAAGACCGACATGCCAATGAACCCGCGAGAGAAGACCCGGGCCAAGCGTGACGACTTCTACCGCGACCGCCGGCGCCGCAAGGTCTGCACGTTCTGTGCCGACAAGACGGTCACGATCGACTACAAGGAAGTCAACCGGCTGCGCCGCTACCTGTCGGAGCGCGCCAAGATCGAGCCGCGCCGGAAGACGGGCACGTGCGCAGGTCACCAGCGCCAGCTGGCGGTAGCCTTGAAGCGCGCTCGGATCGTGGCCCTTCTTCCGTACGCCCCGCAACACGTTCGCCCGTAACGAAGCGGCCCTGGGTCCAACCGATGGGCGCCAGGGCGGGCAGCGGAGGGTGAGTTGGACGTTCTGCTGCTGATCCTGTCGTTCCTGGTGATTCTCATCGGCGCCGAACTGTTCACCAACGGCATCGAATGGTTCGGCAGGAAGCTCGAGCTCGCCGAGGGCGCAGTAGGATCGGTCCTGGCGGCCGTTGGCACCGCCATGCCCGAGACGATGATCCCGCTGATCGCGATCACCCTGGGCGGCGGGGTCGCGGCCAGCGAGGTTGGCGTAGGGGCGATTCTCGGCGCTCCGTTCATGCTCTCGACGCTCGCGATGTTCGTGACCGGCTCGGCCGTCTTCCTGCTTCGCAAGCGGCGGGCGTCGCACGAGGACCTGGTCGTAGACACGGGGGTGCTGGGCCACGACCTGGCCTACTTCTTTGGCACTTACGGCTTCGCGGTGGGGGTCGCGCTGTTGCCCGTCGAGCTCGAATGGGCCCGTCGGGGCGCCTCAATCCTGCTGCTGGCAGCCTACGCCTGGTACGTCGTCGGCCATCTCCGCGCCGAGGCGGTCGAGGAGGCCAAGCTGGCGCCGCTGCGATTCCACAGGTTGGATCGGCGCGCCCCCGGCCATCCAGCACCGCCTCGGCTGCGGATCGTGACGGTCCAGGTGCTCTTCGCCCTGGCCTGCATCGTGGGTGGCGCCTGGGGTTTCGTGCACGCGGTCCAGGGCCTGGCGAGTGTGCTCGGCCTGGACGGACGCCTGCTTGCGCTGGTGATCGCCCCCATCGCAACTGAACTTCCCGAGAAGCTGAACAGCGTGATCTGGGTCCGCCAGGGCAAGGACACGCTGGCGATGGGCAACATCACCGGGGCGATGGTCTTCCAGAGCGCCATCCCGACCTCGGTTGCCCTCCTCTTCGCACCGACGCTCTGGTCGGTCGGAGGCGCAGGCGTCGCCTTCGCCTCGGCCGGCATGACCTTTGCCTCCTCGGCGGCAATCCTGCTGCCGATGCTGGCCCGACGCAGGCTCGACGCGCGCGTCCTGATGGTGGGCGGGATCTTCTACGCGCTGTACGTTGGTGTGGTGATAGCCACCCTGGCGTCGTCGCCCGGCTGACCCCCGGTGCCGCTGCCGCCTCTCAGGCTTGGGCCGGTGCTCGGCCGCTATACTTGGTGTTCGCCGGCTCACTGTCGGCGTTACCACCAGGAGGGCCGATCAGATGGTCGTGGAGCAAGCAACGGCCCCAGCCGCGGGCGCGGCATCGAAGCCGGACCAGAACAGCCTGGTCTGCTATTTCAAGGATGCCTACGTTCCGCTCGGCGAGGCGCGTGTCCCGATCATGACCCATGCCTTCCTGTATGGAACGGCCGTCTTCGAGGGCATTCGGGCCTACTGGAACGCCGACGAAAGCCAGTTGTACGCGCTTCGAGTCAGGGAGCATATCGTCCGGCTGCGCAACTCCAGCAAGATCATGCTGATGGCTGAGCTGCCGTCCGTAGATGAATTCATCGAGATCGTTCTCCAGGTCCTGCGCCGCAACGAGTTCCGGGAAGATGCCTACTGCCGTCCCTCGGTCTACAAGAGCACCGAGGCGATCGGTGTGCGACTCCATGGCCTCACTCACGAGTTCTACGTCCTGGCGATCCCGATGGGCGATTACATCGACACGGAGAAGGGAATTCCGACCGGGACCGTCTCATGGCGCCGCACGAGCGACGTATCAATGCCGTCCCGGAGCAAGATCACCGGCAGCTACGTGAACCCGGCCTTCTCGAAGACGGAAGCGATGCTCAACGGATTCGAGGAGGCCATCGTGCTGACCGCCGATGGTCACGTCTCGGAAGGCTCGGCCGAGAACCTCTTCATGGTGCGCGACGGCGTGCTCATCACCCCGCCGGTCAGCGACGACATCCTCGAAGGCATAACGCGGGCCGGGATAATGGAGCTCGCCGCCCACCTTGGTATCCCGGTCAGGGAGCGGCAGATCGATCGCAGCGAGCTCTACATCGCCGACGAGGTATTCCTGTGCGGAACGGGCGCGCAGGTGTCCCCGGTCGCATCGGTCGACCACCGCTCCGTCGGCGACGGGCGGGTTGGGCCGATCTCCAGGCAGATACGCAAGACCTACTTCGACGCCGTACGGGGGCGCCTCCCGGCATTCCGACACTGGGTGACGCCCGTATACACGGGTGAGTGAGGCTTCGGCGCGAGATTCCTCGGCTTCCCGGTCGGTCGCGGCGGTTGAAGCCTCGGCCGCGGCGACCAGGGCGCGCCTGTTCTGGCACAGGGTTCTCGAGATGGTCCCCGGCCTGGTCACCTGGATCGTGATCCTGGCCATGATCCCGCTTGCCATCCGCTGGCCGGTGGTCCTGGGCGCCTTCGTGCTGTGCTTCGACTTCTACTGGATGTACAGGGCGATGGTCCTTTCCGTCAGCGTGGCGATCTCGTTCCGACGGATCCGTCGGGTAGTCGCGGTCGACTGGCGAGAGCAGGCCTTCTCGCTCTCGGATCCGGCGAAGCGGCTGGCGGAACTGTCGGACCTGATAGACCGAGTGGATGCCCGAGCGTCCGAGCTGGATGCCGCCGGCCAGAAGCTGGCGGCGCACGGTGGCCGGCGGGAGCTTCGCCGGCTGATCGAGGAAAGGCGTCGAATTGAGCGTCTGATCAACCTCCAGGAGCCCATCCCGGATCCGCGCGAGATCTGGCACGTGGCCCTCGTCCCGACCTACACCGAGCCGTACGAGAAGCTCTACGAGACCGTCAAGGCCCTTGCCGACTCGGACTACCCGTGCGACCGGCGAATGGTCGCGATAATCACCCGCGAGACGGACCTTCAAGGCCGCGACAACGTCGCCAGGCTGCGTGAGATCTTCGGCGATCGGTTCGCGCACTTCTTCCACATTCTCGACCCGCTGGAGCCGGGCGTTGTGGTGGGCAAATCCAGTGCCATGGCGTACGGCGGTCGCTGGCTGTACCGAGAGTTGACCATGCTCGGATTTGACCCCAAGCAGGTGATCGTGACCGACCTGGACTCCGACTACCGCGTTCACAAGCAGTATTTCGGCTACCTCACCTACAAGTTCGTTACCGATCGTGACCGCTTCCGCCGGTTGTACCAGCCGGTTCCGATGTTCCACAACAACCTCTGGCAATGCCCCCTGCCGGTCCGCCTTGTCGCCGTGAGCACGACCCACATCCAGATGTGGCGGCACCTCACTCCCGAGCGGCTCGTCAGCTTCAGCTCATACGCGGTTTCGCTGCGGACGATCCACGAAGTCGACTACTGGGCGACCGACGCGATCCCCGAGGACAGTCGCTTTTACTGGAAGAGCTTCTTCCGCTACAGCGGCCAGTTCAGGGCGGAGCCGCTCTTCATCCCCGTCTACGGCGACGCAGTCCGGGCCCGGTCGTACCCACGCACCCTCGTGCAGCAGTACACCCAGATCCGCCGCTGGGCCTGGGGCGTGACGGACATCCCGTTCTACATCGACAACGCCCTGTATCACACCGAGATTCCGCTCCGGGAACGGGTTGCCCGTCTGTTCGACCTCTGGCTCGACCACATCACGTGGGCCATCACGCCGTTCATCATGATCTTCGGTGCGGCGTTGCCGATCACCCTGAACCAGACGTTCGCGGCTGCAACCTTCGGCCAGCAGCTGCCCGTCTACACGGCCTGGCTGCTTTCCGGCGCCATGGCCGCGCTGCTTGTCCTGATCTTCATCGAAGACCAGCTCGCGCCGCCGCGTCCGGTCGGGTGGGCGATCTGGATGCGCATGGTGTCCTGGCTGCAATGGATCTGCCTGCCGGTAGTGGGTGTCATCTTCACGAATCTGCCGGCGCTCGACGCGCAGACTCGCCTCCTGACCGGGCGCTACCTGGAATACCGCGTCACCGAGAAGGCGTAGCTCAGGCGTCGGCCGGGCCGGAACCCGGGGCGCATTACTGGGCTGGCGATGTCCAGGGCGGATCCGGGCGCGACGGGCGGACGGAGATTGCCACCGGTTCGCTAGGATACCCTCGTACGTTCCCTCGCCGGGTTTCGTCCTGCCAGCGGAATAGCCGCGCCATGGAGAGACGGGCGGGGGATCCACGAATCTACGGACCAGCCCACGAGCCGAGGACGATGTTTCGACCGGTCAGCTCCAAGCCCGATCTTGTCGCCCAGGAGCACGAGATCCTGGCGCTCTGGCGCGAGCGCAGGACATTCTCCCGGCTGCGTGCCCAGAATGCCGGCAAAGAGCGCTGGAGCTTCCTGGACGGACCGATCACGGCGAACAACCCGATGGGCGTCCACCACGCCTGGGGCCGTGCGTACAAGGACCTCTTCCAGCGCTTCTGGGCGATGCAGGGCCGCGATCAGCGCTACCAGAATGGCTTCGACTGCCAGGGGCTGTGGGTCGAAGTCAACGTGGAGCGTGACCTGGGCTTCACGAACAAGCGCGATATCGAGGATTACGGGATCGCCGAGTTCGTAAGCCTCTGCAAGCAGCGCGTGCTGACTTATGCCGCTCGCCAGACGGAGCAATCGATCCGCCTCGGCATGTGGATGGACTGGAACGATCCGGCCGAGTTGCGGCGCCTCCGTGACCTCCTGGCCGAGAACCCGAGCCAGACGGCGACGACGGTCGGTGCCGGCGGCAAGCCGGTGACCGACACGGCCGAGCAGCTGGTAGGCCGGCTGGGCCTGCCGGAGCTCGGCGGTAGCTACTTCACCTTCTCCAACGAGAACAACTACCTGATCTGGTCGTTCCTGGCGGAATGCCATCGCCGTGGGTGGCTCTACAAGGGCCACGATTCCATGCCCTGGTGCGCTCGCTGCGGCACCGGCATCAGCCAGCACGAGATGACGGAGGGATACGCCGACCGCGAAGACCCCGGCTTGACCGTCAAGTTTCCCCTGCTGGATCGCCCGGGCGAGGCGCTGCTCGTCTGGACGACCACTCCCTGGACGCTGACCTCCAACGTGGCGGCGGCCGTCGGCGAGGACCTCCGCTACGTCAGGGTCAAACAGGATGGTGAGACCTTCTGGCTCGGCCGCGGGACGCTGAAGCACGCCCTCGTCGGGGACTTCCGGGTCCTGGAGGAGCGCTCCGGTCGCGAGCTGGAGGGCTGGCGCTATTCAGGCCCGTTCGACGAGCTGCCGGCCGTGCAGGCGGCCTTCGCCGCGGGCGGCCCGGCCGGAGCTGCGTACGAGCATCGCGTCGTGGTCTGGGACGAGGTAGGCGAGGAAGAGGGCACCGGCATCGTCCACGTCGCTCCCGGTTGCGGCGCCGAGGACTTTGCGCTCGGCAAGAAGCTGGGCCTGCCGATGATCGCTCCGCTGGATGAGAACGGCATCGTCGTGCCGGGTTTCGGGGCGTATTCAGGCCGTGACGTCCGCGACGTGGCCGACCCGATCGTCGAGACGCTCAAGCACCACCATCGCTTCTACCGTCTGGAAACGATCATCCACCGCTACCCGCACTGCTGGCGCTGCGGCACGCCGCTGGTGTTCCGTCTCGTCGACGAGTGGTACATAAGCATGGGTCCGGTCTACGACATCCCGCGCGATCAGCTGACCAGGGAGCAGGTTGAGGCCAGCCTGCGCTACCAGATCATGGATGTCATCGAGGATGTCCGCTGGATCCCCGGCTTCGGTCATGAGCGGGAGCTCGACTGGCTCCTCAACATGCACGACTGGATGATCAGCAAAAAGCGGTACTGGGGGCTGGCCCTGCCGATCTACGAGTGCGAGTCGTGCGGCGAGGTCACCGTCGTTGGAGGCCGTGAGGAGCTGGCCGAGCGGGCCGCCGAGGGCTGGGGGTCGTTCGAGGGCCACACCCCGCATCGGCCCTACGTGGACGCGGTGAAGATCCGATGTCCGGGCTGCGGCGCGTCGGTCCCCCGGATCGCCGACGTGGGGAATCCCTGGCTCGACGCCGGCATCGTGCCGTTCTCGACGATGCACTACCGGAGCGACCCCGACTACTGGAAGGATTGGTTCCCTGCCGAATTCGTGACTGAGAGCTTCCCGGGCCAGTTCCGAAACTGGTTCTACTCCCTCCTGGCGATGAGCACGGTGCTGCGCCGCGAGGCGCCGTTCAGGACCCTCTTCGGTTACGCGCTCGTCCTGGGAGAGGACGGGCGCCAGATGCACAAGAGCTGGGGCAACGCAATCGAGTTCGACGAGGCTGCCGAGCGAATGGGCGTCGACGTGATGCGCTGGATGTTCGCCAATGCCCGTCCCGAGGACAACATCCTCTTCGGCTGGCACGCGGCCGACGAGGCCCGGCGGCGATTGCTGGTTCTCTGGAACGTGTACTCGTTCTTCGTCACCTACGCCCGCCTGGCCGGGTGGGATCCGCACGCGCCGGCGCCGGCCGTCGCCGACAGGAGCGCGCTGGACCGCTGGATTCTCTCCCGCGTCGCGCGGCTGGCCGGCGACGTGGAGACCAACCTGCGCGACTACGACGCCCTCGACGCCGCCCGTGCCATCGACGGGTTCGTCGAGGAGCTCTCGACGTGGTATCTGCGGCGCTCGCGCAAGCGCTTCTCCCGCGGGGCCGATGGCACGGATCGCGCCGCGGCCTTCGCGACGATGCACGCGACCCTGGTTGCCCTGGCGCGGATCATGGCTCCGATCCTGCCGTTCCTGGCGGAGGAGATCTACCAGAACCTGGTAGTCGCCGCCGGGCTCATGACCGCACCGGACAGCGTCCATCTGACCGGCTGGCCCGCGCCGGAGCTGTCCGAGCTCAGAGACCGCGCCCTCGAGACCTCGATGTCGGTTGCAACGCGCGCAGTCGATCTTGCCCGTACGTTGCGCGGCCAGGCCGGCATCAAAGTGCGCCAGCCGCTGGCAAGGATGTGGCTTGCGCTGCCCGGCGGCGACCTGATCGAGCGCGAAGCTTTGCTCGCGCTCCTGGCGGACGAGGTGAACGTCAAGTCGATCGAGTTGATCGGCGACGAGTCCGAGCTTGTTGATCGGCGTGTTAAGCCGCTCCTGCCCAAGATCGGCAAGACTCTCGGGCCGGCGATCCCGGCCGTCATGGCCGCCGCGCGCGAGGGCCGCTTTGAGGTACTCGCGGACGGCTCGGTCCGCCTGGCCGGCGTGACGCTCGCCGCCGACGAGGTGGAGATCCAGGCCACTCCGCGGCCCGGCACCGCCGTGGCCCACGACGAAGGCCTGGTAGTGGTAATAGACACGGCGCTGACGCCCGAGCTTCGCGCCGAGGGCGATGCTCGCGAGCTCCAGCGCGCGATTCAGGACGCGCGCAAGGACGCCGGCGTGGAACTGGACGATGAGGTCCAGGTGCGAGTGGAGGCTCCCTCGGCCGTCGAGCAGGCGCTCCGGCCCTATCTCAGGGCGGTCGAGCTCGAGACGCGCAGCAGGATCGACCTCGGGGCCGCACCGGCAGGCGCCGACGCGCTCCCGCTGGATCTCGACGCAGGACCCGTGCGCCTCGGGTTGATGTCGAAAGGCGCCGCCCAGTAGGCTTACCAGGACATCACGGAGGCCTGATTGGACCCCAGCTACGGGCACCCAACGGATCCATCGACTCAGACCGGCGGACGGGACGCTCTCCGGTTGCGGCGGCGAGCTGCCCTGGTCGCATTCGGCGCGGTCGCCCTCGGCATCGTCGCGAGCGATCAGTTGCTGAAAGGATGGGTGACCGCCAATTTCCAGCCCAACACGCCCTCGCCCGTCCTGGACGATTGGTTGCGCATCGACTTCATCCACAACGCCGGCGGGCTCTTCGGGATCTTCCAGGGTTCGGCGCCGCTCTTTGCGCTGGTTACCATCGGCGTGGTCGCGATTCTCGTGGCTCTCGAGGTTGGGTCGGGCTGGCGGAACTGGCTGGTCACGCTGACTCTGGGCCTGCTCCTCGGCGGCGCGCTCGGCAACCTCATCGACCGTATTCGCTTCGGCTACGTGGTCGACTTCGCCGACATCGGCATCGGAACCTGGCGTTTCTACATATTCAACGTCGCCGATTCCGCCGTAACCGTGGCGATTCTCCTGATCCTCGGGCTGTGGTTGGTCGCGCCGCTGGTGGGGGTCCATGTGCCCGGCGACAGGAACGGCGAGGAAATCGGCACCAAGGCCGCCGGCAGCGAACAGGGCCGGTAGACGATGAGGCGGTTGACGCTGGTCGTTCCTGACACCGCCGAAGGCCGAATCGATCGTCTCCTCGCGGACATGTCCGGGTTGTCGCGAAGCTACGTCCAGAAGCTGATCACGGCAGGGCACGTCACTGCGGCCGGCGTATCGATCAAGGCCAACGAGCCCGTCGTGCCCGGCGAGATCGTCGACCTGGAGATCCCGGAGCCGCGGCCGCTGGATGTGACTGCGGAGCCAATTCCACTTTCTGTCGTCTACGAGGACGTTGATCTGCTGATCGTCGACAAGGCAGCGGGGATGGTCGTTCATCCGGCCCCCGGTCACCAGGACGGCACGCTCGTCAACGCTCTACTCGCGCGGGACACCTCGTACGGCGGCATCGCCGGTGTCATACGGCCCGGCATCGTCCATCGCCTCGACCGGGATACAAGCGGCCTCTTGATGGTGGCCAAGCATGACCTGGCTCAGGCGAGCCTGATGGCCCAACTCAAGGCCCGCGGGGTGAAGAAGACATACCTGGGCCTGGTCCAGGGGGCCGTGGCGGCAACAGCCGGCCGCATCGAGGCGCCGATGGGTCGGGATCCCCATCACCGAACCCGGATGGCGGTGGTGCCGTCGGGCCGCGACGCCGTCACCGGCTACCGTGTTCGGGAGCGCCTGCCCGGCTGGACGCTGCTGGAGCTCGATCTGGTCACGGGTCGGACACACCAGATCCGCGTCCACCTGGCGGCAATCGGGCATCCGCTCGCGGGCGACCCGCTGTACGGGACCGGCACGTCTCGGCGGGGGCCGGACGGCCTGGAGCGTCTCTTCCTGCACAGCTGGCGGATCGAGCTGCAGTCGCCGAGCGACGGCCACGTCATCCGTGCCACGGCGCCGCTTCCGGCGGAGCTCGAATCGGTGCTGGTCGGGTTGCGTGCCCGGGCATCGGGCGAGATCGACGCTGACGGCGGCTTCGACGGGTCGGTCGAGTCGGCCGCAGCGACTCCGCCCGTCGGGACGAGGCCGGCGCGAGCATGAAGCCGATCGAGCAGCCGGC
This sequence comes from Candidatus Limnocylindrales bacterium, assembly GCA_049514315.1. Classification (GTDB taxonomy): domain Bacteria; phylum Chloroflexota; class Limnocylindria; order Limnocylindrales; family CSP1-4; genus Fen-1039. The sequence continues at coordinate 24,411 of JBEKVD010000014.1, forward strand.
ACCGCCATCGCCTGGCGCGGGCACATCGGCGGCCGGCTCCGGCCCGTCGGTCGACGATGCGGATGCGCCGAACCCGATGCTGGTCATCATCTCGGGGCCATCCGGTGTCGGCAAGGACACGATCATCGATGCCCTGCGGAAGCGCGGACACCGGCCCGAGTACCACTATGTCGTGACCTGCACCACGCGGGGACGTCGGCCCACGGAGGTCGACGGCGTCAGCTACAACTTCGTCTCGCCGCAGGAGTTCGCAGCCCTGCGTGAAGCGGGCGAGCTCCTCGAAGCCAACGAAGTCCACGGCAACTGGTACGGCACGCCGCGAGCAGGAGTTCGCCGTGCGCTCGCCGGCGGCCAGCACGCCATCCTCAAGATCGACGTCCAGGGCGCACGTGTGGTCAAGAGTTGCGTCCCCCAGGCGCTGCTGGTCTTCGTGGTGCCGCCGTCCTTCGAAACCCTTGTGGAGCACCTGAAGGCTCGTCGAACCGAATCTGCTGAGCAGCTCGAGATCAGACAACGCGACGCCGCCATCGAGCTCGCTCGCAAGGACGACTACGACTACGTCGTCGTGAACGAGGAAGGCCGCGTGGACCTCACGGCACAGCGGATCGAAGAGATAATCGCGCAGGAGGAACGACTGGGATCTCGCCTTGCGGTGACCGTCTGAGGATTCCAATGCCCGTCTGCCAGGCTGCTTCAAGAGGCAACGCGTGATGGCAGACGGCGGGGAGTCGTTTCTCCATCCCGGCCTGGTGGTGGACGCTTCCGCTCCGGCCCGAAGTCGCCGGCCGGGGCGGCCCCCCGTGGAGGTGGCGGTCGACGCGCCTGGGGCGTCTCGAACGTATGACTATGCGGTGCCCGATCGGCTCGTTCCAGTCGAGCCCGGCGAGGCGGTCCTGGTCGAGTTCGGGCGTGGCCGGCAGGCGCTCGGTGTGGTGCTGGGTCCGTCGCGCGACCCGTCGAGCGTCGAGCTCAAGCCGATCCTGGCGCGCGTGCGAGCCGACGGGCCGCTGCTGCCCTCGCTGACCCTTGAGTTCGCTCGATGGATCTCGCGCGAGTACCTGGCCCCGCCCGCGGCCACGCTGCGCTCGATGCTACCGCCCGGGATGCTGGAGCGGCTGGACCTGGTGGCCGAGTGGCTGCCGGCGGGATTGGCTGGCGCTGACGGCAGAGCCGAGACCGGCGTCGAGAGCGGCTCCGAGAGTGGTTTCGAGAGTGGGTCCGAGAGTAGGTCCGAGAGTGGGACGGCTTCGGCCCTTGATGCATTCGAAACTCGGATACGCGACCTGCTCGCCAACGGACCGCGCGCTGCGAGAGACCTCGAAGCAGGGGAGGAAAGGGCAGGTTCGCTGCGAAAGCTAAGGGCCATGGCGGCGCGCGGCCTGATCAAGCTGGAGTGGACGCTATCGGCCGCATCGAGCGGGCCTCGGTTCGAACGGTGGCTCACCCTTACGTCGGCCGGTCGGCTGGCGGCGGCCTCCACGGCAAGCGGCGCGGCTGCCGCAACTCGGCTGGGTCCTCGCCAGCGAGCCCTTCTCGCGGAGCTCGCAGCTGCCGAGTCTGGTGGGGCTTCCGGCCTCGCGGCCGCCGATGCAGCTCAGCGCCACGGGCCCGGGACCGCCAGCGCGCTCGTCAGGCGCGCCCTGGTTGCGGCCGAGATACGGGAGCGGCCGCGCCGGCCGCTGGCGCGCCGCAGGCCGGGCCGGCGCGGGACGCGTCCGGCCGGTTCGACGCTGACTCCCGCCCAGCTCGAGGCGGTTTCGACGATTCTCGCCGCCGTCAAAGCGCGCGACTCCAGGCCGCTGTTGCTGGAAGGCGTCACGGGGTCCGGTAAGACAGCGGTATATGCCGAGGCCATTGCCGAGACGGTCTCGGCCGGTCGCCCCGCCCTCGTGCTGGTACCCGAGATCGCCCTGGCGGTGCCTCTCGTCGACCGCCTTCGAGCGGATCTGGAGGCGGACATCGCCATCCTGCATTCGGGCATCGGCGACGGCGAACGTGCCGACGAGTGGCGTCGCATCAGGGCCGGCGCGGTCGACGTGGTGGTAGGTACGCGTATTGCGCTGACGGCGCCCCTCGCCGATGTCGGGCTGATCGTCGTCGACGAGGAGCACGACGCGGCCTACAAGAGCGACCGGACGCCGCGCCTTCAGGCCCGCGACGCTGCGATCGCGCTGGGACGGCTCGCGGGCGCGGCGGTGGTCCTCGGCAGCGCGACGCCATCTGTCGAGAGCGTGGGCCGCGTTCGCCAGGGCCGCTACGGTCATGCCTGGCTGCCGGACCGGCCGGCCGGGGCGCCCCCGCGAGTCGAGGTGGTCGATCTGCGCGCGGAGCTGGCGTCAGGCAACCGCGGTCTGCTTTCGGGATCGCTTCGAAGGGCCCTCGAGTCGCTTGCCGGGGGCGAGCGGGCGATCCTGGTCATCAACAGGCGAGGGACGGCGTCGGTGGTGGTGTGTCGCGACTGCGGCTACGTCCAGCGCTGCCCCGAATGCGAACGGAGTCTGGTCTATCACCAGGCCGGCGTCACGCTGCGTTGCCACCACTGCGGTACGGCATCGCCCCTGGCCGCGCGCTGCCCGGCCTGCCGGTCGCCCCGTATTCGGTATCTCGGCGGTGGCACGCAACGCGTGGAGGAGGAGGTCAAGTCCGGCTTCCCCGGCCTGCGCGTCGGCCGGCTCGACAGGGACGTGGCCGAGCGCAAGGGCGCGGTCGAGCGAGTCCTCGACGCTTTCACTGATGGCCGACTCGACGTCCTGGTCGGTACGAGCCTTGTCGCCAAAGGCCTCGATATTCCGGAAGTGACTCTCGTGGGCGTCGTGTCGGCCGACGTCGCCCTCAACCTGCCCGATGAGCGGGCTGCCGAACGGACGTATCAGCTCCTCACGCAGGCCGTGGGGCGAGCGGGCCGCGGTGACCTTCCTGGCCTGGCCATCATCCAGACCTACCAGCCCGACCACCCCGCCATCCGTGCCGTGGCGACGAGCAACGCCGCGGCTTTCTACGACGCCGAACTCGAGGTCCGACGCCGGTTCGGGTCTCCGCCGTTCGGGCGGCTCGTGAAGCTGACGGTTGGTTTGCCGGACCACCTCGCGGCCGAGCAGGAGGCGGCCGCGATGGCCGATCGGCTCGCGGCCCAATGCGCCTCAGCGGCCGCCATCGCGGCGGGGATCCGAGTCTCCGTGCTCGGGCCTGCGCCCGCGTACGTCGCTCGTCGGGCGGGCCGCTGGCGCTGGAACGTCGTGCTGAGGGGTGACCGCCCGCTGGAGATCCTCGGCGCCCCGCCGGGCGCGCCCTGGTCGATCGACGTGGATCCCGACTCGCTCCTGTAGCGGCCGGTCGAGTCGGAGACGCGCTCCTCGGCCGCTGGCGTCACGCTTTGGGTCGGCGACGGGGGCGCGGAAGCGCTCGAGCGGCCTCTCGGTATACTCTCGGGCCATGAGCGTTCGACCGATAGCCCTCCTGGGTGACCCCCGGCTGCGCCTGAAGGGCCAGACCGTCGACAGCTTCGGCAGGTACCTCCACGAGCTTCTGGACGACCTGGCCGAGACCATGCGCCACGCGCCAGGGATAGGGCTGGCGGCGCCGCAGCTCGGCGAACCGGTGCGCGCCTGCACCATCGAAGTCGAGGGCCGGCTGCACGAGCTGGTCAACCCGCGCATCGTTCGTTCGGATGGCGACGACCGCGATCTCGAGGGTTGTCTCTCGATCCCGGGCTACGTGGCCTACGTCACCCGGCGCGAGAAGGTGTGGGTCGTGGCCCAGAACCGGGTGGGCAGAAAGATCAAGATCGCCGGGTCGGGTCTGCTTGGCCGGGCACTGCAGCACGAACTGGACCACCTCGACGGGAAGCTCTACATCGACTACCTGGATTCCATGGACGAACTGATCGCGACGGCACAGGACGAGGAGGAGGACGGGCGACCGGCGACAGCGCGCACTCCCGTAGGGTGAGCGGCGCGGCGTCTGAAGACCCGGCCGTGCGTCTCGTATCTGCGAGACCCCCGGTTCGGACGGTCTTCTTCGGCAGCGGAAGTTTCGCCGTTCCGATTCTCAACGCGCTGGCGGCGATGCCCGACGTTGCGGTCGCAGCCGTCGTTTCGGCTCCCGATCGGCCCGCCGGCCGGAGGGCTGTGCTGACACCGACCCCCGTAACCTCCCGTGCCTGCGAGCTCGGCCTGCCGGTCCTCAAGCCCGAACGCGTGCGGCGGCCTGAGTCGGTCGACCAGATCCGCGCCTTGGGACCCGACCTTGCCGTTCTCGCCGACTACGGCCAGCTGATCCCGCGGGCCTTGCTGGACCTGCCGGCTCGAGGCTTCCTGAACCTGCATCCATCGGCGCTGCCCCGGCACCGGGGTGCCGCGCCGATCGCGGCCACGATCCTGGCGGGGGACACCGAATCCGCCGTAACCCTGGTGGTCGTCACCGAGGAGATGGATGCCGGCCCGATCATGGCCGTCGAACCGCTGGCGGTGCTCCCCGGCGATACGGCGGTCACGCTCGAGGAGCGGGCAGCCGAGGCCGCCGTTCGGCTGCTGTGTCGCGCCCTGCCCGAATGGCTGGCCGGGCGGCTGGAGGCTCGAGCCCAGCCGGAGACTGCCATCACGCTGACAAAGCCGCTGCATCGCGAGGACGGGCGTTTGGACCCACACCGATCCGCGGCTGATCTCGAGCGCCAGGTGCGGGCTTACCAGCCGTGGCCCGGGGCCCACGTCGAGACACCCGAGGGGCGCCTCATCGTGTGGCGCGCTCATGTGGCGGCGTCTGAGCCGGGCGACGTGCTTGGAGGCCTGATCGCGCCTGGCCGAAACGAGCTCGCGCTGTCGGCGGGAGGTGGTCGACTCGTCCTGGACGAAGTCCAGCTGGCGGGTGGCCGCAGGATGTCGGTCGCCGAGCTGCTTCGAGGCCACCCCCGCGTGGGTCGATAGCGCCACGCCCGCTCGACACCACGCCTGCCCGGGCCCGGGCCGGCGTGCGATAATCGCGGCCCTGTGAGCCCCACCGACGCGACCGATCGTCAAACCGCCGGCGCCACCGTCCTCACCCCGGCGCAGGAGCCCGCTTCCCGATCGGAGCAGGAATCCGCGCCGCGCCGCTCCCCTGAGCCCCGTGCCGGGCTGAGCGGCCTGCCCGACGGCGCCCTCGAGGACTGGCTGGCGGCAGAAGGCCAGCCGGCGTATCGGGCGGGGCAGATCCGCGATGCCATCTGGCGCCAGGACGCCCGGACCGTCGAGGAGCTGAGCACCCTGCCGGCTCCGCTTCGAGCACGTCTCGAGGCGACGTTCCGGCTCGATACCATAGCCGAGGACGAGATCAAGGTCGCCGACGGCGGTCTCACGGAGAAGACGCTCCACCTGCTCTTCGACGGTGCCCTGATCGAGTCGGTGCTCATGCACTATCCGGCTCGAGGGCTCGTCGCCGCGGGCCGCCCGATCCACCGGGAACGGCACACCCTGTGCATCTCGAGCCAGGCCGGATGCGCCGTCGGCTGCCCGTTCTGCGCCACCGGCGAGCTCGGGTTCGGGCGCGATCTCGAGACCGCAGAGATCGTGGACCAGGTCCGGCATGCGGCTCGCCGCCTGGCTGCGACCGGCACCCGCCTGACGAACCTGGTCTTCATGGGCATGGGCGAACCGCTTCTGAACCTGGACCGCGTTCTGGAGGCCGTGGCCATTCTGTCCGACCATCGGAAGTTCGGGCTCGGCGCTCGGCACCTGGTGGTGTCCACGTCGGGGGTGGTACCCGGCATCCGGCGCCTTACCGCGCTCGGGCCACAGTTCACGCTGGCGATCAGCCTTCACGCGGCCCGGGATCCGCTGCGTGACGTCCTCGTGCCGCTGAACCGCCGCTGGCCGGTGGCGGAGGTCGTGGCCGCGGCCCGCGACCATGCTCGCGCAACGGGCCGGCGCGTCAGCTACGAGTACGTGATGATCTCAGGCGTGAACGACACCGAGGTCGACGCCGTCGCGCTGACCACGCTTCTGCGAGGGGATCTGGCGCACGTTAACCTGATCCCGATGAACCCGGTCGCCCATACGCCGTGGGAGGCCAGCCGCCCCGATCGGGTCGCGCAGTTCGCGGCGATCGTCCGGCGCGGCGGCGTGGGCGTCACGGTGCGTGCCAATCGCGGCCAGGATGCCGGCGCCGCCTGCGGTCAGCTTGCCGCTGACAGGGCGGGGGAGCCTCCGGCCCCGACCGTGGCCCATCGCCGCGCCGAGATCCTTCGGCAGAGCGAGGTCGCTCTTCGCGGCAGCCGCAGCTCCGACGGCCTCCCGGCCAACCTGCAGGTCGCCGTCCGGACCGGAGAGGCTCGCTGATGGCCGGTCATCGCGCGCTCGTCAGCGCCAGCATCCTGGACGCGGACCTGGCGAACCTGAGGCGTGAGTGTCGCAGGGCGCTCAGGGCCGGTTCGGATCGGATTCACCTCGACGTCATGGACGGGCACTTCGTCCCGAACATCAGCTTTGGGCCGGGCATCATCAAGCGTCTCAGAACGATCGGGAGGCAGCCCTTCGACGCTCACCTGATGATCTCGGAGCCGGGTCGGTACGTGGACCAGTTCATCGACGCCGGGTGCGACTCGATCACCTTTCACGTGGAAGTCGAGGAGCCGATCGAGCCGATCCTGCTGCAGATCCGCCAGGCCGGTCGCCTGGCCGGCCTTGCGATCAAGCCTGCGACTCCGCTCTCGGCGCTGGACCCCTACGGCGACCTGCTCGACATCGTCATGGTCATGACGGTTGAGCCCGGCTTCGGCGGCCAGAAGTTCATGGCCGACGCGGCTGCCAAGATCGGGACGGCGCACGACGTGTTCCGAGACCGCCCGAGCGAGGCACCCTCCCGGCGGGAGGTTCACGTCGACGGCGGGGTCAACCGCGACACGGCGGAGCTCTGCGGTGCTCTTGGAGTCGACGTCCTCGTCGTTGGCTCGGTGCTGTGGAAGAAGGGCCGCGACATCGAGCGCGAAATACGGCTGATCAAGGCGCTCGCCGACGGGGGTTACCGAGGCCGGCTCCGCAAGACGGGCCCGACCCGGAAGCGGACCGCAGGAGAAGCCGAGTGACTGAGGACGCGGCGCTCGGTCCCACGGTAGCCCTTCCGGGTTCCCCGGATGAGGCGGCAGCCGCGGGGCCCGTCGCGGATGCGCCGCACTCCCACCTGGGTCGACGCAACGACCGGCTGCTGCTCGGCGCCGTGATCGCCTACGCGATCCTGCTCTCATTCCTGATGATCGCGCGGGGCATCTCCGTGACCCCCGACCTGGTGGTCGTCGGCTTCGGCCTCGCCGCGCTCGTGCTCGGCCGGGGCAAGCTGTTCCTGCGCGACTGGATCCCGTTCGTGGCGCTCTTCTTCGCCTACGAGCTGATGCGCGGCTACGCCGACAAGTTCGGCCTGCCGATCCACGTCTCGGACGTAGTCTCCATCGAGCGCCTCATCGGGCTTGGAAGCCTGCCCACGACGATTCTCCAGGGTCTCCACCAGGGCCCGGCCTCGAGCCCCGACGTCCTGGCAACGATCTCGATCGTCTTCTACTTCCTCCATTTCCCGCTGCCCCTGGCCATCGGCTTCGTGCTCTGGATCCACCAGCGGCGCGTCTATTACGACTTCGTCGCGGCCCTGATCGTCCTCTCGATGGCCGCGTTCGTGACCTACCTGCTGCTGCCGGTGGCGCCGCCGTGGTGGGCCGCCCAGAACGGCTACGTGACGGGCGTCCTCCACCTGAGCCAGACCGGCTTCGACGGCCTGGCCGGCTTCTTCGGCTTCCACCCCGACCAGTACTTCTACTCGTACTCGGTCTACAGCATCAGCCCGAACGAGGTGGCGGCTTTCCCGTCGCTCCACGCTGCCTATCCGTTCCTCGCCTTCCTGTTCGCGCGGCGAGCCTTCGGACGGGTCGGCTGGCTAATGCTGGCCTACACGGCCTGCGTCTGGTTCGCGATCGTCTACCTCGGCGAACACTGGGTCGTCGACATTATCGGCGGGGTGGCTTACGCATACGCCGCTTACTTCGCGATCACGCGTGGCCCGGGCTGGGCCCGACGGGCCATGGAGCGGGTCGCCGACGAGGAGATCGAGGCGAGCGTCGAAGCCGAGGACGAGGGGGACGTCGGGGCCGTGCGCCGGCTGGGCCGCCGCGTGCGCTGGGCACTGGTGGTCCAGGGCCTGGCGCTGGCCCTGATCGGTGCGGTCGGCGCCTACGGCATGAACAAGCTGGGCTGGGTCGGAGGCACCGGCAGCGCGCTGTACCTCATTCCCTGGATGGCCATCCTGGGCGGTCTGTGGCGGGCTGCCGCCGGCCTGGTAAGCCGCTAGGAGCCGACCATGCGTGCGTTGCTCCAGCGAGTGTCGAGGGCCGAGGTCAGGATCGACGGCGATCGGGTCGCGGCGATCGACCAGGGTTTGCTGGTCCTTCTCGGGGTGGCGCCCGCTGACGACGAGTTCGTGGCAGCCGGTCTAGCGGCTAAGGTCGCGGGGCTGCGCATCTTTGCCGACGCGGACGGCCTGACCAACCTTTCGATCGGCGAAGTCGGCGGGTCGGTCCTGGTGGTGAGCCAGTTCACGTTGTACGCAGACGCGCGCCGGGGCCGGCGGCCGTCGTTCATCGGGGCGGCAGGGCCGATCGTCGGCGAGCGCCTGTACGAGGTCTTCTGCGAGATCCTGGCGTCGACGGGGATACCCGTCCGGCAGGGGCGCTTCGGCGCCGAGATGGACGTGGAGCTGGTCAACGAGGGGCCGTTCACGATCTGGCTCGACAGTGACGAGCTGGGGATCGAGCCGCGGCCAATCGCCTGAGGGGCGGTTCTCGGCGGGGCGCGGTCGAAGCGAATTCGGCTCGCGCGAGGTGGCGCGGATCAGCCGACGAGGGCACGCGGGCGGCTCGTCGCAGGCGGAGCTTCGCTCGCCCGGCCGTCCGGCACTCGCCCGCTGCTCTCGAGGTAAGAGATGAGGCTGACGATCGTCGGCCGGTTGGAGAAGGCGCAGTATCGGATGTCGGCGACCTGTACGCATCTCGTCGGGCCGAGAGGACTTGGGGCCGGGACAACACGGCTCGCCTGCCAGGACCCCGGCAGGCGAGCCGACCCAACGCGGTCGAGGTCTTCGCCTAGCCGATCGGGAAGATCGTCGTCCAGACGAGCAGCAACGACATCAGCGTCAGGGCGACCGTGATAGCCCAGCCGATCGCCAGCAGGAGAGGCCCACTCGCGAGCGGCCCGAGCAACCGGCGGTCACTCGAAAGCAGCATCACGAAGACCAGGATCACCGGCAGTAGCAGGCCGTTGAACACCTGCGAGAGGAACATGACCTGGAACAGCGAGATGCCCGGGATAAGGATGAACAACGCGGCAAAGCCGACGAAGAAGGCCAGCAGTCCGTAGAAGGCGCGTGCCTCGCGCCAGCCCCAGCCCACGCCCATCTCCCAGCCGAACGCCTCGCAGGCCGTGTAGGCGGACGAGAGTGGCACTACGCCTAAACCAAGGAGCGAGGCACCCAGCAGCCCGGCCGCAAAGAGCAGACTGGCCAGCGACCCGGCGAAGGGAGCGAGGGCCCTGGCTGCGGTCGCCGCATTGGTGATGCCCGTGTCGCCATGAGCCCACAGCGTGGCGGCGCACGCGATTACGATGAAGGCGGCGATCAGGTTGGTGAGGAACGAACCGAGCCCCACGTCGACCCTCTCGCCCGTGAGGTCCTCGGGTCCCAGCCTTTTGTCGGCAACGTACGCCTGGATGAAGCCCTGGCCCCAGGGCGTGATCGTCGTCCCAACCGTGCCGACCACGGCGAGCCAGTAGGCGCTCGTGAGGGTGCCGTGCGGGATCACGAGGGACACGGCGGCTCGACCCCAGTGGGCCCCGGACTGGAGGGCAGAGATCGCGTAGGCCAGGGAGATCGCGATTCCCATCGCGACAAACAGGTACTGGACCTTGCCGAAGCTGCCCCATGAGATCAGGGCCACCACGGCAACTGCCGAGATCAGGGCGCTCAAAGCCACAGGCACCCCGAACAGGCCGAGGGCGGCTCCGATGCCGGCGAACTCGGCGATCGTGGTGCCGAGGTTGGCCACAAGCATGGCCCCGGCGGCCAGGGTTGCCCAGCGCACGCCGAAGCGCTCGCGGATCAGTCCCGTCATGCCCTGGCCCGTTGCCAGACCGAGCCGGGCGCCCAGCTCCTGGGTGAAGAAGAGGGCTATCTGGCTGGCCAGAATGACCCACAGTAGGTCGTAGCCGAACTGGATACCGGCGAGGGAGTACGTCGCGACCCCGCCGGCGTCGTTGTCGGCGAAGCCGCTGACCAGGCCCGGTCCGAGCACGGCGAGCACGGCGAGCAGACGTACGCGGTTGGCTCGGCCGGGGGCGATGCGGAAGCTCGGGGCCGTCATCGTGCCGCACCCGCGGGGGGATTCGTTGGCTTGCCGTGGAGAAGTGAGCGCTGTCTGGTCATCGTCGGGCCTCCGCCAGTAGGCGGCGCGGGGGTCGCTCGCGCGAACGGAGAGCGGGATCGGGATTGGCGATCTCGGCGCGTGGGCACCCGACCGGCTCCCCATGCTCCGGCAGGCTGCCGACGATCTAGAAGGAGGTCAGTGGTCGCCCAGGGAGATCAAGGGGAGGTCGGGACTTGGTATCGGACCGGACATCTCGATCTCCTTTCATCTTGAGAGCGGGTCCCGGCAGGCATACAAAAACCACCGCATCGATCTGCTCGACCGCGGTGGTCAGGCCAGGCCGGACCGGCACGAGAGCCTACCTGATCCGCGACCACCGTGGCCTGTGCGGGGTCATGACGCCGCTGCGTCGATGACTACGTTCTGGGATCTCGCTCACAGACCTGCTCTTCCAACGTTGCCAACGGGCGGATCGCTCCCGCGGCCAGTCGGAGAGTACGCCGCCGCCGCGGGCCGGTCAAACCAAGCCGGACCTGAGCCGGAACCCGGTCGCCCGGCAAGCGCCCATATCGCCGCGTGTGGCGCACCTTCCCGGAGGATCGACTACGAGCCCAGGTCAATGCCTGGATGCAACTCGACGTTCTCATGGCATTCCGGCTCGGTCTTGGTCCTGCGCCAGAACGCGGCGACACTCTGGCCGGCGATTCCATAGCGGCCGATCGACGGGTTTACGTAGGCGTAGGCCGCTCGCATCTCCTGTTTCGCCTTCATCGCCGCGCTCGAGAGGAACTCGCAGGTCCCGTATCTCCTGCCGCCGGCGAAGTTGGCCAGGTGACGCCAGACGAGGTTCTTGATGACTCCCTTGTTGAACTCCGCGAGGAGCGCCCTGGCCACGGTGTAGTGGTCCACATCACCGTGGGGCAGGCCCCGATAGGCGTCGTTCGGGCTCAACCCTTCGAAGACCACCGTTCCCGTCGTCTCACTCGCCAGCTTTGCTATCTCCCGTTCCACGAAACTCAGCTGCACGCCGCCCCCGGTCTCCGGCTCGTGCAGGAAGACCGGCACGATGCCGATGACCGCCAACGCTGCCGTCGCTTCCTTGTCTCTTGCGGCGGCCACCTGTTCGTCGTTGAGTCCCAGCCGTTTGCCCACGGATGTGGTTTCCCCATCGGTCAGCGTGATGAGCACATTCCTGTTGCCGGCTTCCTGAGACTCGTACATCGCCCCTGCCGACGAAATCGTCTCATCGTCGGGGTGGGCGAAGACCCAGTAGACCGTGGTGTGGCCGTTGAAGGTTGGCATCGGGATCGGGGTTGGCTCGGGCGCTGGCGTTGGCGCCGGCGTTGGGGTCGGTGTGGCGAGCTGGGGGGTCGCGCTGGAAGTGGCAACCGGCGTTGCTAATGGAGGCCCGCCGGTAGGGGTACTGGTCGGTGAGACGGTAGGGCCGGGGCCCGCGCAGGCGATAGCGGCAGCGGCCAGCATCGCGCCGAGGGCAAGACGAGCCGCGCCCCGGAGCCTGCGTCGAACTTCGTGCACGTCGCCCCAGTAGTTCCTGATCCCGCCCCAGTAGTTCCTGGTCACGCGCCGCCCTTTGCTGCCTGGCTGTGCCTGCTGCGTTCTGTGCCAGAGACGGCGCTTGTGGCTACCCTGGTTCGCCGAGAGAGCGAATCCTAGCCCAAGTGTTGGCGGCCGTGGCGCATGTCGGCACTCCGACGAGGCTGGCGTTGCGCTGGCCGGCAGCAGGAGATCCTGCCAGGATCCAATGCACTGGCCGAGCGGCTCGACGGCCAAGCTTCGGCGGTCGCGCGGCCCATGCCTCGATCGTCCGGCCGCCGCCCAGGGTCGCCATCCGGCGGCCCTGCACGAAAATGGCGCCGGGCCGGGCCCGACGCCGAGTCAGTTCGATCGACCGGCCCGCGGCCGGCGTGGCCAGCTCAGCCGGCGGTTGCGCGCGAGAGTGTTCGCTGGCAGCGCGTGCACACGAGAGCCTTGACCGGCTTGCCGTTGACCTGGAGGGTCGTCTGCTGCAGGTTCGGCCGGTAGCGGCGATGCGCGCGGACCCGGTTCATTCCGGACGACTGCGGGTTGAAGCCGTCCATGGAGACCTTCCCGCAGACGGCGCAGGAGCGAGCCATAGGGTCCTCTCGATTGCGTGATCGGAATCCGCGGCCCCGACCGGGGCCGAACGGAGCGGTATGATAACACACCGTTCCCGTCGCTCAGGCTGGAGGTTGTGCTGGCGCATGCCGGAACCTTCTGTGGCCGGCCGATCGATCGTCACCCGCCGGGCCATCGTAGACATTGTTCGAGCCGCGGTCCAGGGCAGCTACGGCGTGACCGGGTTCAGCGACCCTTCGCTCGGCCGCCGGTTGCTGCGATGGGTCGGCCTGGATCGACCCGGGATTAGGCTGACCACGGAAGGCGGCTTGAGCCTCGACCTGTTCGTGACGGTTGCCTACGGTGTTCCGGTCGCGGAGGTCGCCCGCCAGGTCGACTCGGCCGTGCGCTACTCGCTGCGGCACTATGTGGGTGCGGAGGTCGTCGGCCTGACCATCCACGTCGATGGCCTGCGATACCAGCCGGCTGCAGTCGAGCGTGCCGAAGCCATCGAGCGGACGGAGTCGATCGAGCGACCCGAGCTCGTGCACGACCGCCCGCACGGTCCGACTGCGGTCGACGGAGGGGCTTCGGCGAGGAAACGCAAGCCCAAATGACCACCCGAGCTGACTGATGACGCGCCGAGCCGGTGACGGAGCCGGGCTGCTGGCAGCTTTTCAGGCTGCCGTCGGCAACCTCGCCGCCCACGTAGAGGAGGTCAACGCCCTCAACGTCTTCCCCGTTCCCGACGGCGATACCGGCAGCAACATGCTCGCCACCGTCAGGGCCGCTCTCGCCGAGGCGGAGACCGTCGCCGATCCGACGGCCGATCGAGTGGCCCAGGCAATCAGCTTCGGGGCGTTGATGGGGGCGCGCGGCAACTCGGGCGTCATTGCCTCGCAGATCTTCCGCGGCATGGCCGAGGGGCTCGGCGGCAAGCACCGCTTCACCGGCCCAGACCTGGCCCATGCTCTGACCCAGGGGACGGCGACTGCATACAAGGCCGTGGCCCAGCCGGTCGAGGGCACGATCCTGACCGTGGTTCGCGAGTCGGCGGCGGCGGCAGTGCAAACGGCCGAGGCCGGCGGGGACCTGGAAGACGTGCTGACGGCCGTGGTGGAGGGCGCCCGCCAGGCCGTGGCGAAGACGCCGTCGATGCTGCCGGTCCTGCGCGACGCCGGCGTGGTCGACGCCGGGGGAGAGGGTCTGTACCGGCTCCTGCAGGGCGCGCTGCAGTACCTGGTCTCACGGACGCCGGCCCAGGCAGCCACGGCCGCTGCGCCGCGGCGGCGGACTTCCGTCCCGGTTGCTCAACCCGAAGAGGCCTTCGGCTACGAGACCATGTTCCTGCTGCGATCCCGAGCCGCCCCGATCGATGTGGCGGGCCTGCGCGAACGGCTGGAGAAGATAGGCGACTCGGTTCTGGTCGCGGGGGACTCGAGGGCGGTGAAGGTCCACGTTCACAACGCGCAGCCCGACAGCGTCATCGCCCTGGGGTTGACCATGGGATCGATGACCAGGATCACGGTCGAGAATCTCGACGCTCAGTCGGACGAGGTCCGGGAGAAGCGGGCTGCCGAAATCGTCGCCGCCCCGATTGAGGGTCGAGGGCGATCTGGCCGCCACGATGGTCGGCCGCATGTTGAGCTCGACACTTACGGTGCGGAGATCAAGGGTGAGGTCGAAGGCGCTGGCGCCGGATCGAACGGATCGGGATCGAGCGGAGCGGACCCGACGCCCTCACTGGCCGATACGATCCCCCTGGCCGTCGTCGCCGTCATCGCCGGCGAGGGGCTGGCCCGTATCTTCGACTCCTACGGCGTGGCTGCGGTCGTCCGTGGCGGCCAGGGCAACAACCCGTCGACCGGGGAACTCCTCGATGCCGTGGAGAGGATCTGCGCCGACGAGATCCTGCTCCTGCCCAACAACCCGAACGTGGTTCTGGCGGCGCGACAGGCGGCGGAGATGACAACGCGACGCGTCCGCGTGGTGCCGACCAGGAACGCGGCCGAGGGCTTCGCGGCTCTCCTGGCTCTCGACCCCGATCGCGACGCCACCGCGAACGCGGAGGTCATGACCCTCGCCGGGAGAGCCATTCAGACGCTGCAGGTCACCGAGGCCGTCCGAGATGCCATTATCGGCGGCAGGAGGGTGAAGAAGGGCCAGACCATCGTTCTGGATCCGGACGACGGCCTGCTTGCCGCGAGCAACGACCGCATGAAGGCGGTGCTCGTTGCGTTGGAGGCCCTGGAGCCGGGCTTCGAGCTGATAACGCTCTACTACGGTGATGGTGCGGACCTGGCCGAGGCCGAAGGCGTGACCCGTCGACTGGCGGCGTGGCGCCAGGGCGTGGAGACCGAGGTGATCTACGGCGGGCAGCCCCACTACCGGTACCTGATCGCGGCCGAGTAGGGAAGTGGCCGCACGGGGGTACGTGGGTTCGCCGGGACGGGGGCGCGGTTCGGGGGATGGCAGCGGCGCCGCCGGGCAAGAGGGCAGCTCGCCGGAAACTGGAATTGCGCGCGCTCGCCCCGCGAGCGCCGGGGCGGCTCGACGGCTGATCCGCCCGATCGGCCCGGACAGCCCCATCGGCGCGAGCGGCCTCGCCGGGGCAACGGTTCTGCGGCGCGTGGGCGGGCGGCTCGGTATCCGAACCGTGCGCGACCTGCTGTTCCACCTGCCTCGCCGCTATGACGATCTCCGCGAACTGAGCACCGCTCGCGACCTCGGCTGGGTCGCCGACGGCGAGCCCGCGAGCGCCCGCCTCCAGGTGCGTTCGATCCGCGTGGAACCGACGTTTCGGCGGCGCGTCCAGCGGACGACGGCCTACCTGGGAGACGACACCGGGGAGGTCGAGGCGACGTGGTTCGGGCGCCGCTTCATCGAGCGGCGGCTCCGCGCCGGCGATTGGATCATCATCAGCGGCAAGGTTCGACGGCGCGGGTTCACCACCGTGTTCGACAACGCGGAGTTCCAGGCCGACGACGGGTCGGCGCTCCTCCACGCGGGCCGCATCGTGCCGGTGTATCGGCTGACGGCCGGCCTGACCGCCACCACTCTCAGGCGGGCGATTCGGCAGGCTCTCGACGCCGTCGGCTCCAGGTATCCGGAATACCTGCCTGCAGAGGCCTCGGTCGCGTCAGGGGAGGACATCCGCGGCGTGGCGAAGGTCGGGGCTGCGGACGGCCCGACGCTCCCAATGTCGATCGCGGCGGCCCTTGAGAACGCGCACTTCCCGGAGACGTTCGCCGCCAGGGACGCGGCCCTGAGCCGGTTGGGGTTCGACGAGCTGCTGGCCCTGCAGGTCGGCATGGTGTCCCGCGAACGCAGCAGGCGCGTCGCCCTGGGGGAGCCGATCGACGTGCCGCCCGCTACGCTCAGCCGCGCCGTCGGCGCCGTGGAGAGGGCACTGACCGACCAGCTGAGAGCCCGGTCGGGCGCCGGCGAGCCCGCTCACCTGACCGACGACCAGGCGGTGGCGGTTGCCGCCATCGCCGCCGACCTGGGCCGGCCTCGACCGATGATGAGGCTCCTGCAGGGCGACGTCGGCTCGGGCAAGACGGCGGTTGCGGCCCTGGCCCTCGCTTTCGTCGCGGAGGCCGGCCGGCAGGGCGCTCTCCTGGCGCCGACCGACCTGCTGGCACGCCAGCATGCGGCCGTGCTTCGTACGCTTCTGGAGCCGCTCGGTCACAGCGTGACCCTGCTCACGGGCACGCTGCCGGCGGCCGAGCGGCGGGCGGCCCAGGAGCAGCTGGCCTCACCGACGGCGGGGAATGGGCCGCTCGAAGGCACAGTCGGCCGGATCGTCGTCGGCACGCACGCGCTGGTGCAGGAATCGGTCCAGTTCTCCGACCTCGCCCTGGCGGTGGTCGATGAGCAGCACCGCTTCGGGGTGGCGCAGCGCGAGGCCCTCGGCGCGAAGGGCCGGTCTCCGCACGTGCTGCTCATGACGGCGACTCCGATCCCGCGGACGCTTGGCCAGATACTGCTGGCAGATCTCGACGTGTCCGACCTGCGAGCTCTGCCGGCGGGGCGGCGGACGGTGAAGACCGGCATACGGCGAACCGACGACCTCCTCGGAGCCGCGGCGGACCCGGCGCGTGGCGCCTACCCGCTGATCGTGCGCGAAGTCCGGACCGGTCATCGAGCGTTCGTGGTGGTGCCGCTGGTCGAAGAGGACGAGGAGACGGCCGCCCGATCAGCCGATGAAGTAGCCGAGGCCCTGCCGCGGCAACTGGCTGACGCCGCGGCGCAGATGGGTCTTCCCGTCCAGCCGGCCTGCCGGGTCGGCGTCGTCCACGGCCAGATGAAGGCCCGGGAGCGCGACGCCAGGATGGACCTCTTCCGGCGCGGTGAACTTGACGTGCTCGTCGGCACGACCGTGCTTGAAGTCGGCGTAGACGTGCCCGAGGCGACGGTCATGCTCATCCTCGATGCCGATCGCTTCGGCCTGGCCGAGCTTCACCAGCTTCGCGGCCGGGTCGGGAGGGGCGAGGCTCAGTCCTACTGCATTCTCGTTTCGGATTCGGCCGATGCCACGGCCAGGGCCCGGCTGGAGGCGCTGGTTTCTCACACGGACGGCTTCGAGCTGGCCGAGCTGGACCTGGAGCTGCGCCGCGAGGGGGAACTCCTGGGGCTGCACCAGAGTGGCCTGCCGACGCTGCGCATCGCCTCGCTTAGAGATAAGGGCGACCGCGAACGGGCCGCCCGGGCGCGGACCGTCGCAGAGGTCATCGTCGACGACTCGGGCGCGTTGCGGCCTGGGAACGAGGCCCTGGCCGCCGAGCTGCGCAACGGCTGGCTGGCCCGGGTCGGGGCGGGCGAGGTCCTGGCGGACGCATCGGACGAACCACGGGGGCAGCCCGATGAGTGACGCCGGTCGCGTCATCGCCGGCTCCGCCCGGGGAACCCGGCTGCGCTCTCCCGGCGCGGGCACGCGGCCACTTGGAGACCGCGTAAAGCAGACGCTGTTCGCGATCCTGGAGCCGTATCTCCCCCGTGCCAGCGTGCTCGATCTCTTCGCCGGCTCCGGCGCGGGCGGTATCGAGGCGCTCTCGCGAGGGGCGGCCCGGGCAGTCTTCGTCGAACAAGATGATACCGCCGCCCGGCTGATCCGAGAGAACTTGATCGGCACCCGACTCGACGGCCGTGCTCTCGTCGCCCGCGCCGACGTCCTGGCCTACCTCCGGGGCCGGGCCGCCCACGACGGGCCGTTCGACGTCGTCCTCCTCGACCCGCCGTATGCCGAGCCCGGCCTGATGCACGCCCCGCTGGCCTGCCTTGGCGGCGGCAACCCGCCCCTGATCACGATCGGGGCCTGGGTCGTCGCAAAGCACTTCTGGCGAAACCCTCCACCGGCCGTCGTCGGGCTGCTAGCATCCGTGAGAACGCGTCGTTTTGGGGAGACAACCCTGACGTTCTATCGGCCGGCCACGGCGGTCGCCCAGGGCGGTGCCTCGGCCGGTGAGGTCGAACCGGGCCGAGCCGACCGCGAGCCGGAGGAGGCAAACAGGTGAAGATCGCCGTCTACGCCGGTTCGTTCGACCCGATCACCTACGGCCACCTCGACGTCGTCTCTCGGGCCTCCGCAGTCTTCGACCGCGTCGCTCTGGCCGTCCTCGTCAATCCCCGCAAGTCGGAACCCATCTTCGCGACGGACGACCGCCTCAAGGTGATCCGGGAGGCAGTCGACGAGTTCTGCCCACCCGACGTGGCGACCCGAATCGCGGTCGATTCGTTCGACGGCCTGACGGTGGACTTCTGTCGCCGCCTGAACGCGACCTTCATCGTCCGAGGCCTGCGCGCCATCTCAGATTTCGAGTCCGAGTTGCAGATGGCCCATACGAATCGGAAGCTCGCTCCCGAGATCGACACCGTATTCTTTATGACGGCGCTGGAACACAGTTATCTCAGCTCGAGCCTGGTCAAGGAGATCGCGGGTTTCGGCGGCGACGTGACCCAGATGGTGCCGCCGGCCGTTGCGAGGCGCCTGGCGGGCCGGAGCCGCGGTCTATAATCGACGGGAGCGGGAGCCCTTGCTACCTGCCCATGGAGGGCCCGACCGATAGACATCATCGTCCTCGTCGAGCGCCTGGAAGCGCTCGTTGCGAACGGCAGGAAGTTCCCGTTCAGCAACAACGTGATCATCGATCGGGCTGAGGCCCTCGAGTGGATCGATCAGCTGCGGGTGACAATCCCTGAGGAGGTGAAGTCTGCCCGCCGCGTCACCAACGAGGTGGAGCGGCTGCTCGAGCAGGCTCGCGAGGAGGCGGAGCAGATCCTGGCCAGGGCCCAGGAACAGGCTACGTATCTGATCGAGGAACGAGAGCTGACTCGTCAGGCCGAAGAGCTGAGCCAGGAGATCGTCCGCCAGGCCCGGCTCGAGAGCGACGAAATCCGGCGCGGCGCCGACGACTACGCAGCCGAGGTGCTGGGCGGCCTGGAAGCCGAGGTGACGCGGACTCTGAAGACCATCCAGCACGGCCTGGATGTCCTGGACGACCGTCGCTCGACGGCGGCAGCTGAGGCGTCCGCGGCGGCCGCGGTCACTGATGATGGCGGCCAGGGAGACGTCGACGAAGACGCCGAATCCAACGCAGGACGACCGATCCCCGGCTGACGCGCTGACGTTCAATGTGACGGGCCTGCTGGCGGAGCCCGCAGGGTCGATACGGTTCGTGTCCGTCTCGGCGCCGCCGCTCGACCTGGGGCCCGACCTGAGGCAGCGGCGCGACGTCAGGGGCGACCTTCGGCTGACCCGGACCAATCGTGGGCTGCTCGTCCACGCGCGGTTCCAGACGGCAATCGACGAGACGTGCAGCCGTTGCCTGCGCGAGATCGAGTTGCCGGTGGACATCGAGCTCGACGAGGAAGCGCTGCCGAGCGTCGACTTCACCAGCGGTCTCCCGATCGACGCCTCCAGCGAGCCGGACGCACTCCGCCTGACCGACCACCACGAGCTCGTCCTGGTGGACGAGGTCCGCGATGCCATTCTGCTGGCCGAACCGATCGCGCCACTGTGTCGGGATGATTGCCCCGGCCTGTGCATCGTCTGCGGCGAGGAGCTGGCCGGCGGTTTGCACGTCCACTCCGGCGAGGAGATCGACCCTCGCCTGGACATATTGCGCCGGTTCCGCGACGATCCCGGCCTCGAGTGACCGCTCGACGTCGGGGCGGGAAGCCGAGGACGCGCAGATGCGCGGTGACAGAGAGCGGCGGAACGGCTACACTCCCGCCTCGGCCCAGGCGCGCGGTATGATTCGGGCCGTCCCGGAACCGATCGCGTAACCGCGCCCCGGCGTTCTCGCGGCACAGCATCTGGCCCAGCGCCGGAGCGAAAGGAGTGGCCACTTCAATGGGTGTACCCAAGAGGCGAGTCTCGCACGCCCGACAGGGCGATCGTCGCGCCCACCTGGCGGTGACGGTTCCTCACCTGGAGCCGTGCCCCCACTGCCACCAACCCAAGCAGGCTCATCACGCCTGCCCGATCTGCGGCTACTACGCCGGCCGGCCAACGGTCGAGATCAAGCAGGAAAAGCCGCAGCAGACAGCCTGAAGACATGGATCTGACGACGGTTCGCACGGTCAGCGGGGGCTCTGTCCGAGTCGCCGTCGATGCCATGGGCGGCGACCACGCCCCCCTGGAAGTGGTCGCCGGCTCGCTGTCGTGGGCGCGCGCTCATCCGGCCGACGCCGTTCTGCTCGTCGGCATTCCCGAGCGCATCAGGGATGTCGCCGATGGGCCGATCCTCCCGAATGTCGAGATCGTGGGGGCCAGCCAGGTCGTGGAGATGGACGAGCCCCCCGCACTGGCGCTCAAGGCCAAGAAGGACTCGTCGATCATGGTCGCGATGGACCTGATCAAGGGGGGCCGGGCCGACGTGCTCGTGACTGCCGGGCACAGCGGCGCCGGAATGGCCGCGGCCGTGCTCAAGCTCGGGCGGCTCCCCGGAGTTGATCGACCGGCTCTGGCCGTCCAGATGGTCACGGAGACGGGCCCGTTCGTCCTGCTCGACATCGGCGCGAACATGGATTCGAACGGCAACAACCTGTACCAGTTCGCCCACATGGGCTCGCTTTATGCGGAGCGCGTTCTCGGCGTTGACAAGCCCCGAATCGCCTTGCTCTCGATTGGGGAGGAGAAGGGCAAAGGCGATCTGGCCATCCAGCAGGCAACCCAGATGCTCGACGAGGATGGGAGCCTCAACTTCATCGGCAACGTCGAGGGTCGCGACCTCGTGAAGCACATGGCCGACGTCGCCGTCTGCGACGCCGTGGTGGGGAACGTGACGATGAAGTTCTTCGAAGGACTGGCCGGGTTCATCTTCGGCGTGTGGCGTCAGGAGTTCGAGCGAGGTATTCGCGGCAAGCTCGCGTACTTGCTGATGCGTCCGGGGGTGGGTCGCATCCGCACGCTCTTCGACTACGAGAAGCTGGGCGCCTCGCCGCTGCTTGGAGTGAACGGCATGGTCCTGATCACCCACGGATCCGCGAAGAGGCGCATGATCGAGTTTGCGGTTGAGGCCGGTGCCGGGGCGGCCCGGGCTCATATTCCCGATCTCATTGCCGATGCGTTCCGCGGCCGGCCTCGGCGCATCGAGTAGAAGGCGCAGTGATCCGATGAACGTCCCGCAAGCTGCCGATCCGGCCCCGCGCAGGGAGTCCGACCCGCTCAGTGTGAGCCACTCCGTCATCGTGGAGATGGTTCGGCTTGCCGCGCTTGAAGTTCCAGGTGTGCTCAAGGTGAGCCACAGTGGACCGCTCGCCTGGCTGGCCGGTTCGCCCGTTCGCGTCCAGGTCGGGGACGGCCGGGTGTCCGTTCGGGTGTGGGTGGTCGTTCGGCCCGGTCATGCCCTGCGGCCCGTCGCGGCCCAGATTCGTCTGGCCATCGCCGCCACCGTGGAGCGGTTGCTGGGTCTCGATCTTGGGAATGTCACTGTCGTCGTCGATGGAGTGGGGGGCTGGGGCAGGTGACGCCGGCCGCGAACGACGCGGCATCGGGTCCGCGTCGCGGGCGCGGCGACTCGGACGAGGTGGGCTCCCACCGCCTGGGTCGACGGCTTGCCCTCGCCGCGCTGTTCGAGGCCGAGTTCGGCCAGCGGACTGCGGCGGCGGTGCTGGAGCGGCATCTCGCCGAAAGCGGGGCCGACGACGCGACGTCGGAGTTCGCCCGCGGGCTCGTATCTGCAGTCGTCGAGGATCGCGAGCAAATCGACGCCACGATCGAGAGGCTGGCCCCGCAATACCCGGTCGTCCAGCTCGCGAGGATGGACCGGAGTCTGCTGCGTAGCGGCATCGGCGAGGTGCTACACTCCGGCACGCCGTCCCGGGTGGCGATTGCCGAATGGGTCGAGCTGGCTCGCACGTACAGCGGCGAACCGGCGCGGCGTCTGGTCAACGGTGTACTCGGGAGGATTGCTCGTGACTCCGACGCCGGTGCGAACCGCGCCCCGGATCCGGGGCCGCAACAACCGTCAATCGCAACCCAGGGAACCCCGAGGAGGGCGTCAGTGGCCACTACCTACGAGCGACTCAAGAAGATCGTCGTCGAGCAGCTCGGCGTCGACGAGGATGAGGTCAAGCCCGAAGCCTCGTTCGTTGACGATCTGAA
>JBEKVD010000015.1:0-51834 GCA_049514315.1 Candidatus Limnocylindrales bacterium
GAGGAGGTTGGCAAGGAGTTCAACGTCACCCGCGAGCGGATCCGCCAGATCGAGGGGAAGGCACTGCGTAAGCTGCGCCACCCGAGCCGTTCACGCAAGCTGCGGGACTACCTCGAGTAGGCGCCGGGGCCGCACCGGCCGATATAGATGCTCGGCCAGGCGCACCCGGGCCACAGAGAAGGAGCGCCGCCGACGCGGGCGCGACCGTGATCGCCTGCAAGGTGCGCAGGTGACAGCCTAATTCCGAAGCTACAACCGATCGGGGCATAAGGTCTTCGGGCCGAGATCACAAGCGACCCCATTCCTGCTCGCCTTATCTCTGCTTCACTCCCTCAGCCCGTGCATGTTCTCTAAGCGACGGGCTTAGTCGGCGGCTTGGGCTTCTTGGGTTTCGGCGGCCTCTTCGGCGTCTTGTCGCCCACGTGACACCTCCTGCTCGCAAGCATAGGATGGCCGACCGCGTGGCTGGTGGCATGGCCGGCCCCCGGCTGTGGCCTGGCAAGCCGCGAGGGCACGGCGGCGAGAGAGTGACCCGGCGCCCGCCCTTGTGAGGTCCGGCGGTGTGGAGCTGCAACGGCAGCGCCTCGCCGGCGGTGTTCCCGGAGCGCCGGGTCCTCCCCATTGTGACTCCGTGGGCGGCCGCTGACGAGCGTCCTCTGGCCTTGTATCGGGTGGATGTACCTAAGGGACGTACGTCCGACCTCCTCGAGGTCATGCTCGGGACGGGAGCCACGCGTCGGCTGTCACCAATGACCCTGAAGGACGCCGTCACCTGCGGATAGACAGCGCCAGGTACGGACGCCGTGACACCGTCGTGGTGTCGGCGGGCCGATTAGCGTCCTGAGGCCAGCAGCGCGACTGCGCGATCCGAGCAGCGGGCGGCTCCTCAACGCGCTCACGACCGACTCGGCCTTGCAAGTAGACACTGCGAACCCGGCTGCCGGCGCTCAGGTTCGGGACCAAGCGAGGTCCTGCGGGTTGAAGGCTGGTCGGCCCGAAGCCGACGCGCAGTGAGCGAGGGTCCAGCGGCTACCAGCGCTGGTGGACCAGCGGCTTGACGCGTTCCTCGTAGAGGCGGGCGATCCGCTCCATCGCCGCGGGCGGCAACGGGGCGAGGTCCGCGGCGGCAGCATTCGCGCGGGCCTGCTCGGGCGTCTTTGCTCCCGGGATGGCGGCCGTGACAGCATCGGACATGAGGATCCAACGCAGCGCCATCTGAGCCAGTGTGGAGCCGGCCGGGACGCGCGAGCGTAGCTGGTCGACAACCGCGAGGCCTGTCTCGTAATCAACTCCGGCGAACGTCTCGCCCACGTCGAAGGCCTCGCCGTGCCGGTTGAAGCGGCGGTGGTCAGATTCGTCGAAGACCGTCTCCTTGGTCAGCTCGCCGGTGAGGAGGCCGGATGCGAGGGGAACCCGGGCGAGGACGCCAACGTCGCGACGGGCGGCCTCGGCCAGGAAGCGTTCCGCTGGCCGCTGCCGGACGATGTTGTAGATGATCTGCACCGACGCGACGCCTGGGAACTCGATGGCCTTGAGCCCCTCCTCGACGCGCTCCACGCTCACGCCGTAGCTGGCGATCGCGCCCGCCGACACGAGGTCATCGAGCGCCGCGAAGATCTCCGGCTGGTAGTAGACGGCCGTCGGCAGGCAGTGGAGCTGCACGAGGTCGAGACGATCGACGCCCAGGTTGTCGCGGCTCCGGTCGACCCAGCCGCGGAAGGCCTCCGGAGTGTACTGAGCCAGATCCAGGGGCGCGCGCCGGCCCATCTTCGTCGCGACGAAGAGCGACTCGCCGCTCCGCTCCCAGAGGAACTGCCCGATCAACCGCTCGCTCCGACCGTCCCCGTAGACGTCCGCGGTATCGAAGAGCGTCACGCCCGCATCGGCGGCCGCGTGGAGCGCACGCAGGCTGTTGGCATCGTCCACGCTGCCCCAGTCACCGCCGATCGCCCACGCGCCGAAGCCGATCGCGCTGACCATGCGCCCGGTCTTGCCGAGCCTTCGATACTTCACGTTCGGTTTCCTCCTGGGTGAATGGTCGACACAAGCATAGAGCCGCATGCAGACGGAGCCTGCCGCGTCTTTCGGTGGCAGTCACGAACTGAACGCCCGTTGGTCACGCCCGACCCGTACTGGATTCGACCCGGCGACCGTCGGCTCCGCCCAGGTCCGACGGAGATGGTTCCCCGATGAGCGATGTTGCCGGCGATGAACGTGGCCGTCAGCCCACAGGCGAAACGACCGGGGCCTCGACCGTGGCGGGAGGGGCGTAGGCGAACTTGAAGGTCACCTCGACGGTCTGGCCGGCGGTCAGAGTCTCAAACAGACCGCTCAGGACCATCTCGCCGTCCCCGGCTATGAGCTGGACTGTCTCGTCGGCCCTTATCAGCAACCACGGCACCTGCGCCAGACCGGGTATCCCTGTGATTGGATCGGTTGGTTCGGGTGGCATGCACGAGCACGTCGCGCAGAGGCCCACGGCCGCGGCGACCGGCGACGACCCTCCGAGGAGCTTGTCGTCGCGCCCGGATCGGTTCGTGATCGTCGTGCTGACGATGACCGCGTTAGGGAAACCCGGGATCGGCACGGCCTGCGCGTCCGTGACGACCATACCTGCAGCCGGCGCTTTCTGTGTGTCAGCTCCGGTGGCGACTGGCGTGGCGCATCCGGCAACAGCGAGTAGAGCCAGCACGAAGATCGAAGCTCTGATCACGCCGACTGGACGGTCGGTAGCGTGCACCGGTTCCATCGCCAGCACGGCTCTTCTACGAACGCCCAGCGCACGATGCTGCCATGGTGTGCGGAGTGGACGCAGCATGTCACCTCGGCGTCGACCTGCGAGTCACCCACTGACAGGGCGAAGCCGCGGCCAGGGCAGCCGCGTTTCCGGCGAACGGAAGCCCCGAATCCGCGTGGCCCTCACGTGCCCAGTAGTTGGCCGAGATCGGGATCGCGGGGCCAAACAGCGTCGGGGGCCCGGCGGAGAGGCAGAATTGCCGCGCAGTAGCAGCTCTCTGAGAAGCCGGTGAGGGCCCGTGCGGCGGCCCAGGCGATCGTCAGGTGCTGCGGCGAGTCCACGTGCCAGAGGACCTGCTAGTGGAGGCGTAGGTCGACGCCCAAGAGGACGAGTGGCCACAGCAGCACGGCGAGGACTGCCGAGACGATCGGCGTCACTGTGGTGAGATTCACGAAGAACGCGTGACTCGACGCCACGATCAGGCCAATAGCGACGTAGACGATGCCAACGAAGGACGAGAAGTCGGTTCTCATGCCCACCCCCAGCCGCTGTCCGCCGATCGGGTCTCGGAGGCCTCACGAACATCCCTAGATAGCCGCAGGATTAGCGTACAGCGACGGTTGCTCGTGTCTAGAGCCTTGGCGGCCGACTCGCAAAGGTGGCATCCGGGCATTGGTCGGGCACCTGCCCGTCCATGGTTATGTCACCGTGATGGCCCGTTCTGCGCCGATCCGGAGCTGCGTAGGGGAGCCCATCAGGAGCTGCTTCGATCAGGCTCCCACAAGCCCGGCTCGCGCGAGCGCATCCGCGGCCCGGACGCCGAGAGCCTCCGGCGTCTGCTGGGCATAGCGTCGGGTCGGTACCGTCGAGGAGTGGCCCAGATAGCGGGAGACCTCGGTTTGACGAGTCCATTAGCAGGGGCGCCGTCGGGGCAAGTGTCGTCACAGGGCGCCTCATAGCCCGAAAGGGTGCGTCGGACGCTTGGCGAAGACCTGTTTTCGCACTACAGGCGGCCTCGCCATAGCCAGAATCCTTGCGCCGAGTGGTCCAGATCGGGCTAGATTCGGTGCAGGCCGAGTCCCACTCTGACATGGCTGGCCGAGCGGGTTTGGTCCTAGTGGAGGAGCCTCCGATGCGTTATGCCAACCCCAAGGCGCTGTTGATCATCGTGGCCTGCATCTGCTTCGCGATCGCCGCGCTGATTTCGGCCGGGACCATCTCGCTCGACAGCAAGATCAACTGGCCTGACGTAGGGCTGTTCTTCGGCTTCCTGGCGTTCATCTTCTGACACGCGGTCGCCGCTAGTCTCGTACCGGCCTAAGCTCCGCGGTCGCCGACGATCGCGGTCGTTGTCGGCCGGTCCGTTGCCTCGGGGGCGCGTCTCTACGGAAACCGGGCGCCTGAACGTCGGCCTTACGCCAGGTGTGGTGAGCTAGATCGACCGAGCTGCATGGTGTCATCGTGTCGCGGAGCGCCCAGGGGATGCGGCGGCATCCAACGGCCAGCTTGCGATGCGACTCGGCCCGGTCCATGTCTCCTCGGTCACACTGGCGCTCCTAGAGGAGTTCTCGAATGGATGATCTGATCCGGCGTGGCGTGGAAGCGCGGAACGATTGGAGCGCCTACCACACGATCACTGAGGAAGAGTCTCCGAGGTACCACAACCGGCCTGACTGCCCGGACGGTGCAGCGATCGAGGACAAGAACATTCGAGCGGGTACAGGCGGCCGCCCCTTGTGTGAGCAGTGCCGGGCTGTTCAGAGGCGCTCCACGTAGGGGGTCCGCAGGGTTCGGTCGGCTCCCTTGCGCCTTGGCGCGATGAGCGCCTAACCGACGCCGCACCATTGACTCATCGTGCGTCTTGCTCTTGCGGCCGCGATTACAGGCCTACGGCCGGCGGCGCTCAAAGGGAGGCGGTTGACCCGAACAGCGGCGAAGTCAGCGCGCAGTCAGAAGGGCAGCAATGAGGGCAGGTCCGTCGGAGCCCTGAACGGGCCTCTCGTCGCCGGTGATCCGGGCTCAGTCGGGCGAGTCGAGCGGCCGCGTCGGGGGCTTCGGCTCGGCCCGCCTCCGCCGCTGAGCCAAACCGTTAGACACTCGTGCTCACAGGGGTTCGAAAGGCACGGCAGGTGGGACGTCTGGCCGCGGGGTCACGAAGTAGCGGTCGAAAGGAGTCTGGTGCATGAACGTCTACTACTTGGGCGTGAAGACGTACGAAGACGCTGCAGCGGCGCTGCAGCGTCTCTCCTTCGTTAGAGTTCTTGACCCTTCGACAGGAACAATAGAAATCACCGGCATCGACAGGATCAAGATCGCCTGCGCCCCTGCTTCTGAGGATAAGGATCTTGCGAAAGGAGTAGTTGTCTTCGTCGCCGGCAAGTTGACGCCCTCTGAGAGTTAAGAGGTCGAATCGCTGACGGTACTTGCCGATCAAGCAGTCACACGTATCGTCGCGGAGTTAATGGCACGGACGATGGTCCAGTTCCAAAGAGACGGTGTCGGCGGAACCCACATACTCCTGAGCCAACCCCGACCGGTCGAAGACGATTGTCCGTAGCACTCGCCCAACGCTCTTACCCGGCGGTGCTGCGGCGAGAGGATCTGCATCGTCGTGGCCGCCACGGCCGCGATCTTAGGCAACCTCGAGCGATCCCTCGAGCGCCGCGACGATGTCGGATCTACCCAGACGTATCCTCCGGCCAGACTGACCTGACAAAGGAAGCGTGTCAGTTCAGTCCTTGGTCGCTTGCCCTTGCCCGAGGCGCTCCAGCACTACCACCGGGATGACGCGGCTGGTCCGCTTCTGGTAGTCGCTGAAGGCGGGGCTCATGGCGGCGTGCCCGGCGAAGAGCCGGTTGCGCTCCGCACCTTCGGCCACCCTGGCCCGGGCCTTGAAAGCCTCGGCGCCCACCTCGACCGTCACGATGGGGTGAGCCACCAGGTTGTGGTACCAGGCGGGGTGGGTGGGCGCTCCGCCCTTCGAGGCCATGATCACGTAATGCTCGCCGTCACGGGAGTACACCAGAGGCGCGAGGCGCGGCTGGCCGCTGTGCGCCCCCGTCGTGGTCAACAGCAGCACGGGGCGACCGGCGAAGGGGCCGCTCGTGACTGCACCGCCGTGAGCCCGGAAGTCCGCGATGAGCGCCTCGGTCATGGCCGCAAACGCGGCCCGTGGTTCTGGAATGGTCATTGGTTACTCCAAGACTGTCGGGCTGGTGGCCTGGCGGCCGAGGCCTATCGCGTTAGACGCCACAGCCACCTGGTCCGGCCTGCCCGGCGTGAGCGGCCGATAATCCCCCCGAGTCTCGCCCTGGCCCCCGCTCCGCTGGTCACCGACGATCCGGCCCGGTGTCGGCCAGTCGCGAGCGGCTGCGTCGGCGCCATGGACGCCCGTGGGACAATCAAGCCTCACGGGGAGCCATGACGCGCGGCCCAGACTCTGGCCGCCGGGACCGCGCCGAGCCACTGGCGGGACCCACCCGGATACGTGACGGTTCCGGGCGTCCTGGTGATGGCGGGGGCCTCGACCGAGGGTGCGGACGCGAAAGCCGTAGAGGTGGACTCGTGACCGATCAACCGGACCCGCCGCTCGGGTTCTGTGATTTCTGCGGCGCCAAGCGGATCGTCGCCGGGCAACTCCATTGCGGATCGTGCGGCCAGAGGCTCTCCCAGCTATCGGAGGTAGCTCTCGGTCCGGTTCTGGCCGTGTCCGCGGCTGCGACTGGGGCGGCACCGGAGGTCCAGGCAGTCCCCGCGGCGCCGCTCTCTCAGGCGATACCGGTAGTCCCCTCGATCCCCGAGCAGCCGACGGCCCAACCTGAGGTTCTCCCGCCTCCCGTCGTACCCATCCCTCCTCCGCCATGGGCTACGACCGCTCCTCCAGACGCCGCAACGCCTCCTCCGGCCGCATATCCTCCGGCACCGCTGCCCCCAGCGCCCGCTGCTGACTACTCGCGGCCCCAGGGCTACGGTCCGGTCCCCGGGCATCCCGGCGGTTCCGGTTACGCACCGACCCCCGCCGGCCGCAACTCAAAGCCCATGTTCGTGGGCCTCGGAGTAATCGGGCTCGTGGTAGTCATCATCGCGGGCGTGATGCTCCTCTCCTCGGCTGGAGGCCCCATGCTACGTCTGCGCCCTCCGCCATCGCGCTCGCCTCACCGACGGCTGGCGCGACGCCCACCCCCACGCCGACTCCAACGCCCACGGCTGTACCGACCCCAACCCCGACAGCAACGCCAGGCCCCCTCATACAAGGAACGATCCGCTTCACAGGCGTGAGATCGGATCCGTTTGCCACCTCGGTCGTCCTGGTCGGAAAGGACGGCCCGTCTAGCCCGCTCCAGACGGGCTTGGACGGTACTTATTCGTTCGCTGATGTAGCGGCGGGAGATTACGAGCTCTACGTCCTTCTCTCGGCTACCCCAGCGAAGATTGCCGGCTGTACCGATGTCGTCGTTCCGAGCGGATGGGTTGTCGGTTGGTTCATCGGCAGCGCCCTGATCACGGTGGTAGACGCAACCACCCTCCAGCAAGGGATTGACAACTTCAGTAAGAACGGTTTGACAGGCCCGTTGTATGCCGGTTCACCCAAGATGACACTGACACCCGCAAAGACGCTGCGGATGGATGTCGTCCTGACCTGCAATTAGTCCTGGCCCCGGCTTGCGGGTACGCCCTCGACTTGATAGGGGCCGTCCGAGCGCGTCGATGAGGCCCTCGCTGTCGAGAAGCTCGTGGGTCGTCTCGTAGATCCGCAGAACCAGCTCGTAGCGGAAGAGGGTCTCTCGCAGGGCCGAGTGCACCGCCGCCCGAACCTGCTCTGCCGGCTTGCCGCGCAGGCGCGTCCGTGCTCCCTCGGACGCCTCCCGGCAGAGGCGGTCCATCGGCTGCTCGGGGCCGGGTGCATCGAGGATTGATAGGACGTAGGGCTCGATGTCGCCGAAAACATGAGCCTCCGCGAGCCAGCGCAGGACGAGCTGCGTGGGCGACAACGTTTCGTCGATCTTGGCGAGGCGGCGCTCGAGAGTCATCGTGTTGCCTCGGCCGGGAATGCGGCGGTCTCATCGGAGCGCGACCCCTCGCCAACCGCTGCTTCGAGGGCGTCGAGGCGCTCCTCGAACTCGCCGACCTTGAGCAAGTTGGTAGCCGCTGTGGCGGCCGAGATCAGGACCCGCGAGCGGGCGACGCTGTTGTCGAGGCCCACGGCGTCGACGACCACGATGTCGAGTAGTCGACGTATGCCAGATACAGAGTCGAGTCCGGGCAGGTCGTAGGCGAGCGCGATCGTGCCCTCCTTGTCCATCGTGTCGGCACCCGGACGCGTTGACCGCACTCGCCCTGACGCGCATGCTCGCCCCGCCAGCCGCGCGACGGAGGTCAAACAGATGCAACCACGGACGGCATTGTTGGTGGGTCTCGTGCTTGGCGGACTGCTTGGCTTTGCCTACCTGCTCCACCCGCTGACGTTGTTTCCGAGTCTGGTCGTGTGGGCATGGCTCCTGACGCGCCACCCGGGCCTGCCTGCGATCGCCGGCGGATTAATCGGTTTCGGGGCGAGCTGGATGCTCCTCATCGGGCGAGTGAGCTGGGCCTGCGCGACCGATCATACGTGCGTCCAGCCGAACATCCTGCCCCTGTGGCTCGCGATCGGCGCCGCCTTCCTCGCGACAGGGTTGCTGCTCGCCCTGGCCGCCCGCTCCCAACTGCTCGACCGCTAGCCTGCACTCATCCATCGACTCGCTCCGCATCTAGCCCACTGAAGCGCTCCCCGCGGCGCAGGGCGACCTCGACGTAGATCGGGTCGATCTCCATCCTTGCGCAGATCCTGCCGGTTCTTTCAGAGGCGATGAGGGTTGAGCCCGACCCGAGGAAGGGGTCGAGAACCAGATCGCCCTCCTTCGAGCTGTTGCTGATCGCGCGTTCCATCAAGGCCAGGGGCTTCATCGTCGGGTGGAGCGGTGCGTCGGAAGGTCGGGCGATCTCCCAGACTGTCGTCCTGATCGCGATCCTTGCACCAATGGTGGCTTGCGCCTTCACGCCAGCCGAACCAGATCGGCTCGTAGGAGCGCTGGTAGTCAGCACGACCAAGGACGAAGCGATCCTTGCGCCAGATGATCGTGTCGGACCAGTGGCCGCCCTCCTCGGCGAGGACCCGAGACACGAGCGGCAGCTCCTTGGAGCTCATGCAGACGTAGAGGGCGCCGTGGACGGAGGCGAGGAGGGTTCTTGACCAGGCCCGGACGAGGGCCTCCCAGGCGATCGGGTCGAGCGAGTCGTTGGCGATGTGGCGCCTCCGGCTGCCTCGTTGGTGGCCGCCGTGGTCGCCGAGGCTGACGCCGTATGGCGGGTCGAGAAATGCCATCGCTGCCTGGGCTCCGCCCAGGAGTCGCTCGACGTGCTCGGGCTTGGTGGCGTCACCGCAGAGGAGCCGGTGATCGGCGAGCCCGAACAGGTCGCCAGGCCTCGCCCGGGGAGCGCGGGTTGCCCCCGCGAGTGCCTCATCGAGATCGAAGCTCTCCGCTCGCTCGCGCTTCTCGCGGACTTCCAGGGAACGCAAGAGCTCCTTGATCTCGTCCTCCCCGAAACCTGAGAGCGTGAGGTCTACCTCGGGACTGGCTTGGAGGTCGGCAAGGAGACGTGCCAGGAGCTGCTCGTCCCAGGTGCCGCTGATGCGGTTGAGGGCGAGACTCAAGAGCCGAGCCTGTTCGGCCGAGATGTCCAGGTAGGTAACCGGAACAATGGTCAATCCGAGACGTCTGGCGGCAACGAGCCGTTGATGCCCGCCGATGACGGTCCGGTCTTCCCTGCGAGCCAGAACCGGCTGAACGAAGCCGAACTGGCGGATGCTCCGTTCGAGCGCGTCGAGCTCTCTTTCGCTGATCTGCCTCGGGTTGGCCGGGTCAGGACGGAGCTGGTCGATGGCGACCTGCTCGACGGTGAGGAGGGTCGCAGTGGTCATGCTGACTTGACCCTCGCTGCCGCCAGCCACTCATCCCGGCCCTCGATCGGGATGCGATAGGTTGTTAACGCGTGTCCGACTCCTGTCGGGCGCGCCATTACAGCCTTCTCTGAATGCACCAAGGCGAGTCCGTTCGCGTATGCAGCGGGCGTTAGCCGCGCCCCGACGAAGTACCGCCTCCCTCGCCGGCTCCGTGGGTGTCGTCCGGCTCTGGTTTGGACAACAGCGGATCCCGACCCAGAACCCGCGGTGGCAAAGACCACTTATCCTGGGCTTATCTCTCCCTTATCGCGGCTGTCGTAGCGTTCGGGAGGACGGCTGCTCTTCCTCCATCGAGCGGTCTTCTTCTCTGAGCCCCCGCCCCTTCCCCTCAAGCGGCGGGGGCTTACTCCGTCTCGGGCCGCTCCTCAACCTCCGACCCGATCGCGGCGACCTCGCGCCGGGCCCGATCCTCCTGACCCTCAAGGCGACGCAGGTAGACTGTCGTCACCGCGAGGCCGGAATGGTCATGGAACGCCCTGACCGCCTCGATCGACTCCCCGGCATCCCTGCCAGGCCGCGCTGAGGTGCGCCGCAGCACGTGGACGCCTGTCGGTGCCAGCCCGGCCGCCGCCAAGTACCCCCCGGAAGCGTGCGTAGAACGTGCCACTCCTCACCCCGTCCGGCCGTGAACCCGCCTGACAGAGCGACTCATCCGAGGCCATCGTAGCCAGCTCCTACCGGCTTCGGCGAGGGACATGCAGATCGCCTGGTAGGCAGGTCGTGGAAGTTCGCGCCGTCCTCGCTGGACCCAGGCGGAGGGATCGCCGCGGTCAGAGCGGGAAGGGGTTGCGGGTTCATCGTGGTCGCCTCGGGGTGCGAATTGGTCGCCCTCGTGACTCACTCGACCGGCCGCCGAAAGCAAGTCACGATCGCGGCGTCGTGGCCGACCCACCTCGGAGTCTGGGTCTCGTAGCTCGCCGGCCTCCCGGCCCGCTTGCTGACGAGGTAGAGCCGGTCACACAGAACAGGACCTGTACCGTCGGCCATGGGCTCGACGGCGGCTTACACGCATGGAATTGCCGTACCATCGTGGCCGGGAGGATGTGAGTCTGTGAGTTCGCCATTCGCCGCTCGTGTACGGGCGTTGCTCAAGACTCCGCCTGGGGCCGCGCTGCTTTCCTTCCTGTTCCCGGGTCTTGGTCAGGCATCGGCAGGGGATCGGGTTCGTGGCGCGATCGTGGCGATCCCGGCGCTGGCGGTAGTAGCAGCGTTCGCAGCGATCCTGATGTTCGACCGCAGTTCGCTGTTCGGTCCGGCCCTGGGCCAGGGGTGGCTGACGAGCCTGCTGATCCTCGATCTGATGCTGTTCGTCTACCACCTGTGGGCTGTCCTCGACGCATACGTGCTGGCCGGCAAAGCGCGACCCGACAAGCTCCGGGTAAGCGCGTCCCCGAGCAAGTGGGCTACCGCCTTCGGCGTCGGCATCCTTCTGACGGGCACTGTCGGGGTCCATGCGGCCGTGGCCGAAGTCGACATGAGCTGGCAGCACGCTCTCGACTGCCAGACGGCAGCGACACCGTGCTGGTATGACATCTCCTACCCGCAGTGCGGCCGCCCATTCCCCACCAACGCCGAGTTCGGGATCGTGGGCGTGAACAAGGGCATCGTCTTCAGCCCCAACCCATGCGTCGGCGCAGGCGACGGCCCGCCTGAACTCACGTGGGCGGGCGAAGTGAGGGCGCAGCTCTACGCCAACACCGGCAATCCCGGACCTGCTCTCTCGTCCCGCTGGCCCGATGGCCAAACGTCCCCGCTCCCGTGCAACACGGCATCGTCGCCGGGGTCCGACACCGCCAATTGCGCCTACGACTACGGCTGGAACGCCGCGGCCGACTCCTACCAGACGGCGGTCGGCGCCTATGTCTCCCTGGGCCTGGCCTCTCCGGGCGCAGCGCGCACGCCGGCCCCGAACGTGTGGTGGCTGGACATCGAGACCAACAACAGCTGGCGGACCGACGTCACCCTCAACGTGGCGGCTCTCGAGGGCGCGGTCGCGTATCTTCACTCAATGAACACGGCCGGCATCGGTTTCTACTCGACTCAATACCAGTGGAACCAGATAACCGGCGGCACGTCTGTCTTCTCTGCCTATCCGAGCTGGGTGGCCGGTGCCAGGTCTGCACGGCAGGCGGTAAGCAACTGCAGCGCCGCAGGCTTCACCGGCGGCCGTGTCGCGTTGGCCCAGTACTCCGCCGGCGGCTTCGACGCGGACCTCCTCTGCTAGGGCGATAGCGAGGAGGCAGCAAGTCCACCCGGGCTGGGAACCGGATCGGCTTCGGTGATTACCACGACGGCTTGATGGTGGATGACCTGCCCTACCGCCAGCCTCTCGAGGGTGGGTGCCTATCCGGTTCGTTCACTTCGTGGTCCATGGCGGCGACACTCGTTGTCCAGCTGGGCGAGCGTCCGGATCAACACATGCCGCCGGCACGGCCTGCCACCAGATCGAGACCCTGAAGTCGCTCCGCGGGGCGGGCCCGGCACGATCACCTCGAGGTAGGTTGACGTGTCCGACGCGGTGTGCGCCCCTTTGCCGGTGCTGGAACCCCGGGCTCGTTCGTAACTCCCGAGCTACTCGGCAGTTGCTCCGCCGGCGCTGGCGTCGGGAACCACGACGACCGCGGTCCCGTAGGCGACTATCTCGGACATCGATCCGCCGATCTCAGAGGAGTCGAAGCGCATGGAGAGGACCGCGTTGCCGCCCATCAGTGCCGCGTTCTCGACCATTCGTTCGAGGGCCTGGCGTCGGGTGTTCTCGAGCAGTTCGGTGTACTCGTGGATCTCGCCACCGACGAGCGAGCGCA
The DNA here is from genome assembly GCA_049514315.1 of Candidatus Limnocylindrales bacterium. Classification (GTDB taxonomy): domain Bacteria; phylum Chloroflexota; class Limnocylindria; order Limnocylindrales; family CSP1-4; genus Fen-1039. The sequence goes on from JBEKVD010000015.1 coordinate 12,542, forward strand.
GTCTGGCCGCGACGTTGCCTGCCAGGCCGCGGCTCCGCACGACCAGGCCAAAGACCTGGCCCTTGACTTCGGCCACGCGGTACCCGGCCAGGTATGGAGTCGTTGCGACGATCATCTGGGTTCTCCTCTGATTCGCGGCTGTGAGGGCATCATTGTGCACGCAATGTGGCGAACGATTACCCCCGTCGCCGGCCCCACCGCCGGTGTCTGCTCGAAACTCTCTGACCACATCGTGGACGATCGAGCCCTGCGAGTCCCGGCGCGGCCACCGGGCTCGCTCGCCTCGGACGGCGTTGACGGCCTTCAGGACGCGGTCGGCGCTCCCGGCCACAGATCGGTGCGGTCGGGCCCGAGGATCTCGACTCCGTCGGGCCGAAGGCGGTTCGAGTTCCGCTCGCCCGTGGCGGGCAGGACGGCCATCAGCATCGTCATCGCCGGCGTCATGATCTACTACCTGTCTCAGCCCCACGCTCGGCGGGCCTTCGGCCAGCGCGTCTGACTCTCCGCCTCTGCCAGGGGGTGCGGCGGCCCGGGCTGGCTGCCTGAGGTGAGGACCTGGTGGGCAGTCCAGGGAGCGCCGGCCTGCTCGACCAGCTGCCAGGTCGTCGAACCCGCGCCCGGCCCCAAGCCGATGCCTGCGGCCAGGGGCTTGTCACGACGACCCGTCGCCGCGCATACCCAGATGCAGACGAGGCTCGCGAGACTGGCCACGGACCACACAGAGTGTGCGATCCGCCACGCACTGGCTCGGCGGCCAAGCGTTGTCCAGCTCATGCCCGGAGGATGCAACGAGCGCGTCCGTCGATTCCCAGCTGGCGCATCCGGTCGTAACGGGACCTATCGGGTTGGGCAGAACTTGACAGTGACGGGTATCACGCTGGTCGCCTGGGAGGCATACCCCGATGGGCAGTGAGCTGGTCTGCGCTACCGCGACCCCATCAGGAACTGAACCGCCGCCATCGCGAGCAGAGCGAGCCCGACTATCACTACCGCCATCCCGCCGGCTGCGAAGCCTGCGACGATGAAGATGGCGCCGACGAGGGCGATGATCGCGGGCGAGGATCTCCTCCCCGGCAGGCTGAACATAGCGGCAACATCCTTCTGGTCGGGCGCAGGCGACTGGCACCGACAAGTCTACGCGTAGCCTCCGGCCTCAGGTTGCGCTTGCTGCTGATCTAAGTCAGAACGGTCCGGCCAGTCGAGCGGATGCGTCGGGGCCATCAACCCTATGACCACGTCATGCGTGATCTCGCCGACATGCGCCACGGCAGGACGGTGCAGGCCTGAGCCTACCGTTGAGGGGTAGTCGCAGCTTCCGGGGCACCGACCAGGTTCGCCGAGGTGCGCCAGCCGCGCTGGGCCTGCGTCTGGAGCCGGATGTAGAGGTTCGCGATCACCTCTGGCTCGCGCGCCCGCGCCAGCGGCCCGACGTAGACGGGCCGGAAGCCAGGTGAGCGCAACAGGTCGGCGACCTCGGCCCGGGCCCGCTCGTCGTCGTTGGCGTTGAGCGCGTCTCTGGTGACGCCGTGCGTGGTTGGTCCTTCTTGCTCGTCGGGTTCTACTCCAACGACGTGAGGATCATGGGGTAGCCGTTCTTCATGTCGCCGCTCAGCTGCTACAGCGCGTTAAGGGACGTGACCCCAGCCGGCAACTTCGGACGCGCCAACTACTAAGCTGTCAACGCCGCGGCCTTCGAACCTGGTCGATAACCTGCCGCCGCGCAGAGCACAATCAGCTGGCCTAAGGTCGTCGTCGCCAGCCTGCCGCGCCGGGACCGTCAGCCCAGCTTGAGGAGGCCGTGATGAGCATCTGGAACGACCCGCCGGGCGGGTTTGACCCAATCAGTGCGCCTGACTACCTGCCGCGGCCCCAGATGGCGGAGATTCAGCTGCAGCGGCTCCGATCAGTGGTGGCTCGCGCCTACGATCGCGTCGCTCTCTTCCGGTCGCGGATGGACGAGCGCGGCTTGACACCCGCGGACGTCGCCTCGCTGGCCGACATCACCAGAATGCCGTTCACCGTCAAGGCCGACCTTCGCGATACGTATCCGTTCGGTCTCTTCGCCAGTCCCATGGAGGAAATCGTCCGGCTCCACGCCTCGTCCGGGACGACCGGTAAGCCGATCGTCGTGGCCTACACCCAGGCCGATCTGGACGTCTGGACCGAAGTGATGGTCCGGAGCTTTGTGGCCTGCGGGATACACCGGGGCGACGTCATTCAGAACGCCTACGGCTACGGGCTCTTCACAGGCGGCTTGGGCGTCCACTATGGCGGCGAGGCGTTGGGTGCGACGGTTATCCCGATCAGCGGCGGTAACACGGAGCGCCAGCTGATGGTCATGCAGGACTTCGGCGTCACGGCCATCTGTTGCACGCCGAGCTACTTCCTGCATCTGCTCGAGTCGGCCAGGGACACGAACACCGACTTCTCGAAGCTGAGAGTCGGTGTTTTTGGCGCCGAGCCCTGGAGCGACTCCATGCGCGAACGGATCCAGGACGACAGCGGCATCCGAGCCCACGACATCTATGGCCTGTCGGAGATCACCGGCCCGGGAGTGGCCATCGAGTGCGCCGAGCAGCGTGCCCTGCACATCTTCGAGGACCACTTCTACCCCGAGATCGTCGCCCCAGAGACCGGCGAGGTCCTGGCGGAGGGCGCCGAGGGCGAACTCGTCCTCACGACCCTATCCAAGCAGGCGATGCCACTGATCCGGTATCGAACTCACGACGTGACGGCGCTTGTCTCGGAGCCTTGCGCGTGCGGGAGAACGCTGCGCCGCATCCGCCGCATTAGCCGTCGCTCCGACGACATGTTCATCATCCGCGGCGTAAACGTCTTCCCGTCGCAGGTGGAGACGGCGCTGCTCCGGGTCGAAGGCACGTTGCCCCACTATCAGATCATCCTCACTCGCGAGGCCGGCCTGGACCAGATGGAGGTCAAGGTCGAGGTCACGCCGGAGATCTTCTCCGACGAGATCCGGGCGCTCGAGTCCATCCAGCACCAGCTCGAGGCTTCGACCGAGAACATCCTCGGCCTGCGCGTGAACGTCACTCTGGTCGGGCCGCACTCGCTCGCGCGGAGCGAAGGCAAGGCCAGGCGGGTCACCGATCTTCGGAACGTCTGACACATCAACGGTCGAACGGCGGAGTCGTACCCGCCGAGAGAGGTCTTCAATGAAGCTCCAACAGCTCTCGCTCTTCCTGGAGAACAGGCCGGGTCAACTCCGTGCGCCCTGCGAGGCGCTGGCCGCGGCCGGCGTCGATCTGCTGACCATATCCCTGGCGGATACGGCCCAGTTCGGCATCCTGCGTTTCATCGTCCGTGAACCCGAGCGCGCCAAGCAGGTCCTCGAGGCAGCCGGAATGGTCGTGCGAATGACCGAAGTCGTGCCGGTCGAGGTGGAGAACAAGCCTGGTGGGCTGGTGAAGGCACTGTCGGCCATCGAAGAGGCGGGCCTAAGCGTCGAGTACATGTACGACTTCGGAGCGGCATCGCGGGGCGGCAAAGCCGCCATCGTCTTCCGCTTCGAGAATCCGGACGCGGCCCTTGTCGCTCTCAAAGCGGCTGGCGTGCGCGTGCTGACGATGGAGGATCTGGTGCCGAACCCGGCCAGAGGTCGTCGCCCATCGGCAGGCTGACGCCTCGCGCTGCGGGGCGTGGCACCGTATCGCTCCAGAAGGGGACAGGTCATGGGCGCAGTCGTTGGCTGTGCCCAGAGCCGCAGCCGCCGAACGCTCCGGAGGCGGGTCCCTCTGGGCCAATCGAGCAGCCTGAGCCCCGCCGAGACGCCCTCAGCCCGCTGGCAACGAATACGCCTGCACCGGTGCCCATGGGACCGGCACGCAGCTCGACACGATGCGTGCGTGATCGTGACGACCGTTCGATCGCGTGCCCTGCCAGGCGCGCTGCGAGTGTTACCTGGGCGAGGACCCTTGCGCAGAAAGCCACCGACCAGTCTGTAAGATGCTGCCATGGTCGAGTTACTCGCCTACGCCGCTGACTGCCGTGTGCACGGCCAGATCGAGCTCGCCGAGGCCCGGCTGTCCGACCAACTCAATGGCACCCTGGAGCTGCTTGTCCTGGACGCCCGGATCGAAGACCTTGCCGACGGCCACGTGGTTGCGACGCCCGAGCTCACGGTCTCGCGCGACGAGCTCTGCGCGGTCGTCGCGAGCGGGCCGCGAGGCGACGCTGCACGTCGGTTGCACACCATAACGACTCGCGTCGAGGTCGAGGTCGGGCCGTACTGGATTGTGGGTTGGGTGCACAGCATGCCGACGTCCGGACCGCTCGGCGCGTTCCTGCGGCAAGTGGCGTGGGTCCCTCTGACCGAGGCGACCGTGAAGTATCGCTATGGCGCGGCCGACGTCCGCGACAAAGTGACGACTCTCCTCGTCAATCGCCACCTCATGTGCTCCTTCCGAGCGGTCGAAGAGGCCGGTCTCGAACTCCCCTGGGAGGCTCCCCGAGAGCCGAAGGCCGCGGCGCCGGGCGCGGGCGGCTCGACGAGCACGCAGCCCGAAGGGGCTCGCCCAGGAGGCGATCAGGCGGACCCTCCGACGCCCTCGAAGCCGACTGCGTGATCACCGGTCGCTCGACCGAGCGTCCGATCAGGTCCCGACGGCCCGCCGCGTCAGGGTTGCCGGCAGACAGGAGGCACGATGCCCTCTGGAAAGGACTTCGAATGGCGGCCCTCGGATGGTGCGCCCGGTGCATGGGTGCCGGTTCTGGGCAAAGCGGTCGAGGCCAATGGCGTGATCTACGCGAGCAACCGTTGCCCCCACTGCTCGTCGCGCCTGGCCAGGCTACCGAGCAGGAGCATCAGGTGCTCCCTGTGCGCGCGGCCGATCGTTCGGATTCGGGGCGACGACAACGTGGTGTACCTGCTCCGAGAGGAGGATGCGGGTCCTCTGCGCAAGGAGATGGATGCCCATTGGGCCCTCACTCACATGTCGGAGCCGGGCTGGCTGTGGGACCCGGAGGCTCTCCGCCGGCTGCGGCGCGTCTGGATGGTCCGGTATGCGGCGCTCGGCCTCGGTGTGCGCGTGGTGCTCTGGGCGAACGCCCCATGCGGGCCGTGCCGGTCGCTCGTTGACACCGTCTTCGAGCCGGCGGACGCACCCGAGCTGCCCCTGAGGGAGTGCCGGAACTTCTACTGCAACTGTCGCTACCAACCCGTGGTCAGGGGTGGCCGGACGTAAGGGCAACGCCAAAGCACTTCCATTCCCTGGGCTCAGGCCCGGTTCGGCGACCTGGCTCGTATGTCATCGCCCTCAACGGGACGGGCGTTCTTGTTTGGGCGCGCCTGGCCGCAGACCACGCGTTTTCGGCGCCGGAAGAGGCTTCTGGAATGGGTCCGGCGGGTCTAAGCTCTGACCGGCCAGGACGAATCTCTAACCGACGGAGGTGCGAAGTGCCGAAGGTTACCGCGAATGGGATTGCGATCAACTACGAGGTCCAGGGAGAGGGCGAGCCGCTCATCCTGATTCCCTACCTCGCGGCCGACAACGCCTGCTACGCGTTCCAGGTCGCCGACTACGCGAAGGAGTTCCGCTGCATTTCGATCGACCCGCGAGGGGCGGGACAATCGGACAAGCCGGATGCCCCCTACTCGACGGAACTCATCGCCGACGACGTGGCCGCCTTCATGCAGGTCCTGGGCGTCGAGCGTGCCCACGTAATGGGACTGTCGCTGGGGGCCGCGACCGGGATCTGGCTGGCTGCCAAGTACCCCGGGCGCGTCGCCTCGCTATCGCTTCACAGCGGCTGGCCGAAGACCGACCCGTTCCTCAAGACCGTGGTGGAGAGCTGGCGCGGCCTCGCCAGGGGCCTCGGCGATGTCACCGAGATGGTCATCCTCGGGATCCTGCCGTGGTGCTTGACCCCGGAGCTCTACGCCGCGAAGCCCGATTATGTCGACTCGCTGGCGGCCTTCGTGCGCAGCCGGCCCAAGCAGCCGCTCGACGCGTTCCTGCGCCAGTCGGCGGCGGTCCAGTCCCACGACGCCGAAGCGCAACTGTCGAAGATCGACGCTCCGACCCTGGTCACGTTCGGCCGCTGGGATCTCGTCTGCTCCACGCGGTTCGAGCCGGCCTTCCGGACGATCCGCGGTAGTGAGGTGCACGTCTTCGAGGATTGCTCCCACGCGCCGATCTACGAGGATGTAGCGGCCTTCAACGAACGGACGCTGGCGTTCCTGCGGGCGCACCGAACGACATAGCTCTAACCGCGCCGCGATCGACGCACCGTCAGAGACACGGCCAAGTCTCTGGGCCGCGGCGCCACGATCGGGCCGCCGTGCAGCTGCAGGTCAGTCGCCGTCCGCTACCGTTCGTGGCGCCGGCGGGGAGTCGTCGCGGCTATGCCGGGGTTCAGGAAGAGTCCACCCGACCGAAGGGCTTCGAATGCCCCTCCGCGACTGTGCCTCCGCTCGGTGCCGCCCATGGGATGAAGCTGTGGGACGCCCTGCGCCGGCATAGCGCCGCGTCACCGACCGGCTGTCGCGGCGGTGGATAATCACGCCGTGAGCGCTCACTGCTTCGCGCTGGTGGCCGACGTCAGTTCGGCCGACCCGGCGGCGATCGAACCCGTATTGCGTGGGCTCGCCGGCGCGGAGATAGGCTCGACAACGGGTGGTTTCCACGTGGTGGCGACGCTCGCCGGCGCGTCCGCCCAGGACCTGAACCGCTCCCTTCTCTCCGCACTCCGTCGCGTCGAGCGCCGCACCCGCCTGCGGGCGGCATGGACGGCGGATGGGGTCACCGAGCGCTTCTTCGACTACGTCTCCAAGGGCCGGCGGTCCGTCGGCTCGTAGCTCATAGCGGGCGGCACGGCACCCGGAGGCCCGCGCGGCGACACTTCAAAGCGCGGCTGCGGACGCGATGCGATCGCCCAGCCCTGGAGACACTTCGGCGCGGTGCACACCCACGTGCGTGGGTGTTGGGTCCTTCCTTCAGTCAGGACTCCAGACGGAGCTCAGCTCGAAGAATCGCGGCCTGCGGGGTCTCTCGAGACGTGAAGTCGGCCCTTTCAGTCGCGCGACCCGCCGCGATGTCTTCCGGCCGCAGGTCTGCGGGAGTCCAGTCGAATCCACCGAACCGAGGGCCGCTGCCGGCCGATTCCGCCGAGCTGAGAGCAAAAGCTCGGCCGTGTCCGCGATCGGATAGGATAATCGTCCCCGAGACGACGGCCGTGGCCCGCGCCGTCGACGAGGAGCGTCCCTTGCGCGACCCGTGTCGGCGGTCGTCGGCGTCGCCGACTCCGCGCCCGACGCGCGAACCAGAGAACCGCACCAGGAGTGGTCTTGAAGATGGCATCGAATGTCATGGAAACGGTCTACGCGCGCGCGCGCGCCGCACACAAGACCGTCGTGCTGCCCGAGGCCGATGATGCCCGGACGGTGGCCGCGGCCGAGCGGATCGTCCGGGAGGGCCTGGCCGAGGTCGTACTCGTGAGCCCGGTCGAGAAGATCGAGGCGGCGGCCGCCTCGGCCGGTGCCGACATATCCGGCTGCCGGATCGTCGATCCCGCGACCTCGCCCGAGCGCCATCGGTTCGCTGCCACGCTCCTTGGTCTCCGCCGCCACAAGGGGATGACCGAGGATCAGGCGGCACAACTCGTCCTCGACCCGCTGTTCTTCGGCTGCCTCATGGTGCACGCAGGCGAGGCCGACGGACAGGTCTCGGGAGCGACCCACTCCACGGCCGACACGATCCGGCCGGCGCTCCAGGTCCTCGGCACCGCCCCCAACTGCCGGTTGGTCTCGGCGTTTTTCGTCATGCTCGTTCCGGACTGCGAGTACGGCGAGGACGGTGCATTCATCTACGCCGACTGTGGCCTCGTCATCAACCCCGACGCCGAGCAGCTCGCCGAGATCGCGATCCAGAGCGCCGAGACGATGAAGAGCCTCCTCGGGTTCGAGCCGCGCGTCGCGATGCTCTCGCTCTCGACCAAGGGTAGTGCAAGGGACCCCATCATCGACAAGGTCGTCGAGGCGACCCGGATCGCGAAGGAGTGGCGCCCGGACATCGCGCTGGACGGCGAGCTCCAGGGCGACTCCGCCCTCGTCGAGTGGATCGGCAAGAGCAAGGCGCCCGGCAGCCCGGTGGCCGGGAAGGCGAACGTGCTCATCTTCCCGGACCTCAACGCCGGGAACATCGCGTACAAGCTCACCGAGCGGCTCGCGAAGGCCAAAGCGTACGGCCCTGTACTGCAGGGCCTGCGCCGGCCGGTGAACGACCTCTCGCGGGGGTGCGACGCGTTCGACATCGTCAACGTGGCGGCCATCACGGCGGTACAGGCGACGCAGTAGCGATCCCGGCGAGACAACACGGCCCCCCGGGCGGCTCGCCGGCACCGCGCCCGGACCGGTGAAAGGTAAGCAGCAGGACAGGTGGTAGGACCCCGAATGAAGATCCTCGTGCTAAACAGCGGCAGTTCGTCGCTCAAATACCAGCTCATCGACACGGACACAGAGGAGGTCGTCGCGAGGGGCCTCGCCGAGTGTATCGGCGTTGCCCAGCGCTGCGGTCAGATCATCCAGGAGACCCATCTCGCCGGGAAGATCTCGTTCGAAACCGAGATGGACTGCCACGACGATGCGATGGACCGCGTGTTCGCACTCCTCACCGACCCTGAGAAGGGCGTTGTGAAGCGGGTCGATGAGATCGCCGCGGTGGGGCACCGCGTCGTCCATGGGGGCGAGAAGTTCGTCCTGCCGACGCTCATCACCGAGGACGTGCTCGAGGGAATCGAGAAGGTCAGCCAGCTCGCGCCACTCCACAATCCGCCCAACCTCGCCGGCATCCGTGCCTGCATGCGGCTCATGCCGGGCATTCCGCAGGTCGCCGTGTTCGACACTGCCTTCCACGCGACGATCCCCGATTGCGCCTTCATGTATGCGCTCCCGTACGACTACTACACGGCGTTCGGCGTGCGGCGATACGGGTTCCACGGCACGTCCCACCAGTACGTGGCCGGCATCGCGCTCGACATGCTCGCCAAGCAGGGGATCGCGCCGGAGACGTCTCGGATCGTCACGTGTCACCTGGGCAACGGCTGCAGCATGACGGCCATCGTGGGCGGCCACGCCGTCGACACGAGCATGGGCCTGACTCCGACCGAGGGCCTCGTCATGGGCACGCGCTCGGGCGACCTCGACCCGGCCATCCTCGTGTACCTCTCCCGCCGGCTCGACGCGCCGGCCTCGGACATCGACCGGATCATCAACAAGGAGAGCGGCCTGCTCGGCGTGTCCGGGCTCTCGAGCGACATGCGCGACATCGAGGACGCGGCGGCCAACGGTCACGCGAGGGCGGCGCTCGCCCTCGAGGTCTTCTGCTATCGGATCCGCAAGTACGTCGGCGCGTACGCCGCGGCCATGGGCGGCCTGGACGCGATCGTGTTCACGGCCGGCATCGGCGAGAACAGCCCCGTCGTGCGGGAACGCGTGTGCCGCCATCTTGGGTTCCTCGGCGTGGAGCTCGACGAGGCGAAGAACGCGACCGAGCGAGGGCGCGCGGTCGATCTCGCCACGGCGTCCAGTCGAGTGCGGGTCATGCTCATCCCGACGAATGAGGAGCGAATGATCGCGCGGGAGACGGGGCGCGTCATCTCCGAAACGGCGCGCGTCATCGCCGAGTCGGCAGTGCCGTCGCCTCTGTCATGACGCCCTGAGAATCGGGCGCCCGGGGCACGACGCCGCGGTCGTCCGGAGTCAGTCGGTCCCGCGCCATGCTTTGCCGGCCCACCCGTGCGGCCCGGCTTCTTGACGATGATCGGCTCTGCCAGCGCGACTTCGCGCCGAGAGAAACTCCCGCGCGTTTCCCAGGGTTTCCCTGTAGATGACGATGCTCTCCATCCGAGGGTAGCCACCGAAGTGGTCGGGAGCCGTTCATCCGGTCGCGTGCGAAGGGTGGCTGCTGAGCAGCATACTGAGTCCACGATGAAAGCTCGCCTCGTTGCTTTCGGACTCGTCGAGCTCGACGGTCAGACCTACGATCGCGATGTCCTTGTCGAGCGAGGCCGGGTCTCTCCCCGTCACAAGAAGGCCTCGAAGCCGCAGCGCGACAGGTACGGTCACACTCCGCTCACGACCGCCGAGCCGCTGCCCTGGCGCTGCCATCGGCTGATCGTCGGTACGGGCGCCGAAGGCCGACTGCCGGTTGCGCCGGATGTGATCGAGGAAGCCCGCCGCCGGGGGGTCGAGCTGCTCCTGCTCCCCACCGCGGAAGCCTGCGCCCGGCTCTCGGCCGCCGACGTCAACGAGACAGCCGCGGTCCTCCACGTCACCTGCTGAGGGGGATCGGGAACATGCTCACTCGACCCTCGTAGCCGCAAGCCGCGCATGCGGCCTTCGACCGGGATGGTGCGCGCAGTCAACGCGCGTCGAAGGGCGGTCGGGCGAGTCTGGCTTGGGGCACGTGCGGCCGTGGTGATCTGCCGCAGGGGGCGCCGTGTAACATGGGCCGACGAGGAGGTCGTATGGCCGATCCCGGGCAGGCTGCCCGCAGCGTCCCACACGAGAGTGTCGCGACATTCGAGTGGCGAGACCTCCATCTGCACGTGGTCACCCGAGAGCCGCTCTCAGCCGACCAGATCCGGACCCTCGAACAGGTGTTGCCGAAGGTTGCGAGCGTCGGACTGTTCGCCGACGTAGTGGGCACGTTCCTCGGACGTTCCGTCCGGATCAGGACCGAGCGTCCTTCGCCGGACGTCAGGCTCGAGGTCGGGTTGTAGTGGCCGGCCCGCCCGTCGCAATCCCGGCCGGCTCAAACCGGTCCTGCGCGGAACGGCCAGGCTGACACCGGTCTTTGGGATGATCTTCGCAGTCGATGCGGCCGCGAATCGGTAACGGTCCCTCTACCCTCAGCGCCTACGCCCGGGTACGGGCGATCGCACCAGGGCCGTTCGACGAAGCTCCGGGTTCGAAATAGAGCGCCGCTTCGTCGCTCGCCGGTGCTCCTAGCGGGCCGTCTGCACGATGCGTGTTCCGTCCGCGCCACGCAGCGCAGCCGCGAGGACCTCAGGGGCGGTCACGATCGCCTCCGTGCCGCCGTCCTCGAGGAACCGGATCGCGGCCTTCACCTTCGGCCCCATCGAGCCGGCAGGGAATTGGCCGTCGGCCAGGTACTGCCGCGCCTCATCGAGCGTCATGACATCCAGCGACCGCTGGTTGGGCGTCCCGTAGTCGAGGGCGATGCGGTGGACGCCGGTGATGAGCAGCAGGGTATCGGCACCGACGAGCGCGGCGAGCCTCTCGGCGGCCAGGTCCTTGTCGATGACCGCCTCGACGCCGCGAAGGTCGCCGGACGGCTCGCGCACGACCGGGACCCCGCCCCCGCCGCCGGCCACGACGATCGACCCGGCGGCAATCAACGCCTGGATGGCCGCGGCCTCGATGACCTCGATGGGCTGCGGCGAGGGCACGACCCTGCGCCAGCCGCGGTCGGCGTCCTGGACGACCGTCCAGCCCTTCTCGGCCGCGAGGCTCTGGGCGAGTTCCCGATCGTAGAACGGCCCGATCGGCTTCGTGGGATTCTGGAACGCGGGGTCAGCCGGATCCACGACGACCTGGGTCACGACGCTGACGACCGGGGGTGGATCGTCGGCCGCCGACCCAGACTTGCCGGCCGACTGGACTCCTACCTCTCGCAGCATGTTGCCGAGCGTCTGCTGGATGAGGTACCCGATCTGGCCCTGGGTCATCGCCCCCAGCACGTCGAAGGGCTGGTCGGGCACGCCGAGGGCCTTGCCGGCCTCAGCCTGGAGGGACAGCGAGCCTACCTGGGGCCCGTTGCCGTGGATGATGACGACGCGGTGCCCGGCCCGGATCAGCGGCAGAACCTCTTCGCACATGACCCGGACGTTGGCGAGCTGCTCGACGTAGGTTCCCCGCTCGGTAGCCCGTGTGACGGCATTGCCCCCAAACGCCGCGACGATAATGCGGTGACCTGACTCGGATACGGTCCGTCGCGACATTGGACCCGCCAGCACCGAGCGGTGCGCGCCGACGGTCGGCCGGGACCGGGGCAGGCAACCACCGCTCGCCTCGACTCCTACTCTAGCAGACGGCGGCGGGCTGACACCACGGCGCCCCTCCTCACGTCCCTGAGATCCGCCGGCGCCGTTGCGACGTCACCCGCAACGGAGATCGTGGCGCGGCTCCTCGCTCAGGCCGCCTGGAAGCCGGTGAACAGGACCGAGGCAAGAGCAAGCGCGAGGCCGAGGTTGATCAGCGTTGCGGCGGTGAAGACGGCGACCGGCCGAGCACCCGCTTCTCGGAGCGGGCCCAGCCGCATGTCGAGCCCGATGCAGACGAACGCGAAGATGAAGAACCATATGCGGAGGTCGGTGCCCGCGATCTTGAGTGCCTGGGCAGCGGCCGTCGGGTCGGCCGCCACCGACGAATACCAGGTGCCTATGGCCGAGGCCGCGATGAAGCCCAGGACGAACTTCGGGAAGCGCCGCCACAGCGTGCCGAGACCGACCGACGCTCCCGGGGTCCGTTCGACACGATAGACGAAGTAGGCTGTCAGGAGAACCGCGACCACTCCGATGACCGCGTTCTGCGTCTGCTTCACGATCGCGGCAACCTTGAGGGCCTCGTCGCCGACGATCGATCCGGCCGCCGTGACTGCGGCCGTGGTGTCGATGTTGCCGCCGATCCACGCGCCGGCCACCGCCTGTGGGAGGCCGAGCTGCCCGGCGAGCCAGGGCTGGATGAAGATCGACGGAAGGGCGAACAGGATGACCAGGCTTACGACGTAAGCGAGCTGCTCCTTACCCGCCCGGACTGCGCCCGCCACCGCGATGGCGGCGCTGACCCCACAGATAGAGACTGCCGCGGCCAGGACGGCTCGGAGCCTCATGTCGAGCCCGAGCAGCGCCGCCAGGCACCACGTCGCAAGGAACACCGTCGTGATGAGGACCGCCGACTGCACGATCGCCGGGCCCGCTGCCCGGACCAGGACGTTCAGGTTGATGGACGCACCAAGCAGGACGAGGCCGGTCTTGATGAAGAACTCGGTGCGGATCGCGAAGCCGATGCGGGTTCGGACGCCGAGCGCAGCGATGATCGCCCCGCCGAGGAGCCCGACCGCTATCGCATATACTGGGTACTCGACGGACTTCACCCAGTTCACGGTGGGGAACCAGAGCGGCACGTTGCCGTCCAGGTACCGGACGAGCGCCGCGAGCGCCGCCACGATGACGACCGAAACGGCCGGCCACAGGACGCGCGATCCGGCCGAGGGGGCAGCCACGGAATCGGCGCCGGCCGGGCCGGACACGCTCACGGGACCATGCCCTTGCCGATGACACCGAGCAAGGCCAGGAACAGCAGGCCGAGCCCGATGAGAGTGGCTGCCCAGTCCTCGCTTATCGTGAAGCGAGCCCCTCCATCATCGCCTGGGGCGGGGTCGGCGGAGATCGCGGCGCCATCGCGCGCTGGCTCTTCGCCTCCAGAAGCCAAGCGTATGTCGTCTCGATCCATAGCTATGCACCTGGCCAGTCGGGATGCAGTGGGACTTGTGCCGGACGCGAAGCACGAGACGAAGCCAGTGTACTTTGAGTCAGCAGGGCCGGGCAACCGCCAGGCCGGCGCACGGGGGTTGCCGGCGGACGTGGTGCCCGCCTGGCGACTCGTACGGGATAATGCCGTTGTGAGTTCGGACGACGATCTCCGCCGCCCCCTGGCCCCACGGCTGATCACCGACGTGGGCCGTAAACTTGGACTTTTCGACGACGAGCTGGAGCCGTTCGGCCGCGGCATCGCCAAAGTCAGCCTCGAGGCGATCGACCGGCTGGAGCGGGACGCGGTCGGGACCCGCGGCCGCGGCCTCTACGTCCTGGTGACCGCCGTGACGCCAACGCGCCGGGGCGAGGGCAAGACGACGACCGCGGTCGGCCTGGCCCAGGCACTGCAGCGGATCGGGCATCGGGCGGGCGTTTCCGTCCGGCAGCCGTCGCTTGGGTCGGTGCTCGGCCTGAGAGGCGGCTCCGCCGGCGAGGGACGATGCCAGGTGCTTCCGGCCGAGGATCTCAACCTGGGCCTCAGCGGTGACTTCCACGCCGTCGCCACGGCGCAGAACCTGGCCGCCGCCATGCTGGACAACTCCCTTTTCCAGGGCAACCGTTACCGCATCGATGCACGCTCGGTCCGCTGGCCCCGCACGGTCGAGATCAACGACCGCGCGCTGCGACGCACCATTGTCGGCCTGGGCGGGGGCAGGAATGGCATCCGGCGGCCCTCCGAATGGGTGTCCACCCCGGTGTCCGAGGTCATGGAGGTCCTCGCCTTGGCATGGGACGGAGCGGACCTGCGCCGTCGACTGGGGAGTATCGTCCTCGCGGATGACACGGCGGGTCGCCCGGTGACCGCCGAGGACCTCCGGGCCGCCGGAGCGATGGCCGCCCTGCTGCGCCGGGCCGTCCGACCGAACCTGCTCCAGACGTCCGAGGGAGGCCCGGCCTTCGTCCACGCCGGATCGTTCGCGCACATCGGCGTCGGGAGCAGCAGCGTGATCGCCGACCGCTTTGCGCTCGCAACTTGCGACATCGTCTGCACCGAGGCCGGCTACGGGTCGGACCTGGGGGCCGAGAAGTTCTTCGACATCAAGTGCAGGGCGTCCGGCTTGAAGCCCGACGGAGTCGTCCTGGTTGCGACCGTCCGCGCATTGAAGCTGCACGGCGGGGTTGACGGCGCCGCGGGCGGAACGGCGCTCGACCGCGAAGACGTGGAAGCGGTGCGGCGGGGAGCGGCCAACCTGGCCGCCCACATCGGCATCGTTCGGCTCTTCGGGCTGCCCGTGGTCGTGGCGGCGAACGCCTACCCGGCTGACACCGAGGCGGAGTTCGCGGTAATCCGCGAGGTGGCGCTCGAAGCGGGAGCCCTCGATGCGATCCCGGCCTGGCATTTCGCGCAAGGTGGAGAGGGCGCCCTGGACCTGGCCTTGGCGGTCTGGAATGCGGCGTCGGTCCCCGCCTCGGCGTTCCGGCTCCTGTACCCCGACGCGGCTCCGCTTCAGGAGAAGATCGAGACCGTTGCGGTCCGCGTCTACGGCGCCTCCGGGGTGGACTTCTCCCGGGGTGCAGCCCGTACCCTGCGGCATTTCGAGGACAACGGCTTCGGTCGGCTCTCGGTCTGCATAGCCAAGACGCCCTACTCGCTTAGCGACCGGGCCGACGCAGTCGGACGTCCGACGGGGTTTCGGATCAGGGTGCACGAAGTGCGTCTCTCGGCCGGGGCAGGTTTCGTCACGGCACTCCCGAGCGGCGCCCGCATGATGCCGGAGCTCCCCGCTCAGCCTCGGGCCGAAGGAATTGACGTCGGGCCCGCGGGGGAGATCCTGGGCCTGTTCTGAGCGGCGACGCGCCCGTGACTTTGGGACCGGCGGCGGCCGCAGGCCGTGCGCGTGCGCGGCGCCGGGCAGCTTCCAAGCTGCGTCGCATCTCGGGCCGAAGAGACCGACGTTTGGGCCGCACGGACGCCGGGCACACACGCACGAGGCGGGTCGATGGGCTGCTTATCGACGCACAGTGCGGGGTCTTACCCGTGGACCGGGAGAACCTCCGCGCGCCCACGCTGCTGGGCCGGGATCGGCAGGCGCTCGATGAGTCGCTTCCTGTCCGGCTAGAGTAGGCGCAGCCGACGGTCTGGGTCGTGACCGTCCTGTTTTCGGCGGAGTGGGGATGCGAATTCGGATCGGCGACGTGCGGCTGTTCTTCGACGTGTCGGGTTCAGGGCTCGCCGCGGACGGCCCGCGCATGCGGGAACGGCCCGTCGCGCTGCTCATTCCAGGCGGGCCCGGCCAGGAGCTGTCGTTCTACAAGCCCGACTTCGAGCCCCTCGCCGACGTGGCTCAGCTCATCTTCCTCGATCCCCGGGGCTGCGGAAGAAGCGATCGCGGGGATCCTGATCTCTGGACGCTCGCGACATGGACGGACGATCTCGCCCGGTTCTGCGACGCACTCGGAATCGAGCACCCCGTCATCCTGGGAGCTTCGTTCGGGGGAATGGTCGCCCTCTCCTTTGCGGCGGCGTACCCGGATCGGCCGGCCGGCCTGGTGCTCGCGATGACCGGGCTCGGCCTGCGCCCCGGCCTCGCCTCGGCGGCTTTCGGCCGCCTTCACGGCGAAGCAGTGCGGGAAGTCTTCGACCGCTACTGGCGGAATCCGGACCATGAGACATTCGAGGAGTACCTGCGGGTCTGCTTGCCTCTCTACGCGCGCATACACGCCTCGCCCGACGAGCTGTCGCGGAGCCGGCTAAACGTCGAGCTGATGGAACGCTTCTGGTCTGGACCAATGCGCAGCCTCGACCTCCGGGACGCGGCTTCGCGCGTTCGCTGTCCCGTGCTGATCATGGTCGGCGAGCTCGATCCCATCCTCCCGGCCGCGGCGTCGGAGGAACTCCTGGCTGCCCTGCCGCCCGGCACGGCGTGGCTCCACGTGCTTCCGGGTGCCGCCCACAGCGGCCGCGATCTCGTCGTGGCCGGAGCGCTGAGCATCGTTCGCGAGTTTCTGCTGCATGAGGCGGCCGGTCCGGCGGGCCGGCCGACACGATGAGCGAAACGCCTCGGCGAACTCGCGCGATGCTCTACCACCACACGCACTGGGATCGCGAGTGGTGGGCCACCCGCGAGGAGTTCCGGCTCCGACTGGTCCACGTGATCGACGCCCTTCTCGCTCAGCTCGAGCGGGATCCCCGCCTGGGCACCTTCGTGCTCGACGGTCAAATGATCGTGCTGGCCGACTACCTGGAGCTGCGCCCGCAGCAGCGTGAAAGGCTCGTTCGGCTCATCCGGCAGGGGCGGCTGCACGTCGGACCCTGGTACGTGCTGGCGGACGAGGCGCTCCCGAGCGGCGAGGCGTGCATCCGCAACCTCTGGCTCGGTGAGCGTGCGGCGCGGCAGCTCGGGGTGCCGCTCATGGATGTGGGATACCTGCCCGACCAGTTCGGCCACACGGGCCAGATGCCGCAGATCCTTCGTGGCTTCGGCGTCGAAAGCGCGGTCGTCTGGCGCGGTTTCAACGCCCCGCCGAAGGCCGGCGCGAACGGCGTACCGGCAGCCGTCGGGGGTTCCGCCACACCCGCCGCCGACGCCGGCCGCGACGAGGCCGTCCCAGTCGACGCCGGCGAGGGGCGCCGCGTCCCGGCCGGGATGCAGAGCGAATTCTGGTGGGAGGCGCCAGACGGGAGCCGGGTCCTGGGGGTCTACCTCCCGCTGGAGTACTCGCAGCGCGTGATCCGGGGGGGCCCGTTCGATCCGGAGATCAGCCGGAGCGGCGCGGTCGAGGGCCTGAGGCGTCTCGTCGACTGTCTTCGGCTCTATGCCACGACCGATTGCGTGCTCATCCCCTACGGCGGCGACCACATGGCGGCAGACGCGCATCTGCCGGATCTAGTCGCCGACCTCAACCGGTGCCTGGGCGAGGATGGAATCGACGTCGAGATCGGCTCGCTGACGGGCTATGTCGAAGCGATACGCAGCGCCGGCAGCGACCCGACGGTTGTCTGGCGCGGCGAGGCGCGCGTCTCCGGGGGCAGGGCGAACGTGCTACCCGGTGTGCTGAGTGCACGGTTGCCCCTGAAGCGCGCGAACGCGGCCGTCCAGGTCGCGCTGGAGCGGTACGCCGAGCCGCTGCAGGCGCTGGCCTGGCTGCTTGGCGAGCGGTACGAGGCGACCGCGCTCTGGCATGCCTGGGAGCGCCTCGTCCAGAACCACACTCACGACTCGATCACGGGCTGCTCCATCGATCTCGTTCACCGTGAGATCGACACCCGCATTGCGGTGGCCGGTCAGCTGGCTGACCTGCTCGCCATGCGCGGGCTCGAAGCGGTGGCCCGGCACGTCGACGAATCCGATCTCTCCCCCGGCGCTCACAGCGTCGTGGTCTTCAACCCGATCGGCGCCGAGCGCACGGACGCGGTCCGGCTGCTGCTCGATCGCAGCCTGGGGGTGGACCCCAGGACCTGGCGCCTGGCGGATCCCGGCGGCGCCGAGGTCCCATTCCAGGTCCGTCTCGTCTCCAGGCGACTTCCGGCCAGGCCGGCCGCTGAGTGGCTCGAGCTCACATTCCTGGCGTCGCGCGTTCCGGGTCTGGGTTACCGGCGCTATGCGATCTCAAAGCGGGACGCGCCGGTTCCCTTCGCCGGATCGCTGCCGTATACCGTCGCCGGGGCCGTCGCGCGGGGCAGGGGCGCGGCGCCGACGAGCGGTCTGGCCGTCGCGCCGTGGCATCTCGAAAACGATCTGCTCGAGGTAGACGTGAGCCGGCGTGACGGCGCCCTTACGATCACCGATCGGCGGACGGGCGAGATCTACTCGTCGCTGAACGTGCTCGTGGACGGCGGCGACGCTGGAGACACGTACAACTACAGCTGGCCGCTCGGGGACCGTGAGGTCTCCACCCGGGACGTGGCTCCGAGGATCGAATGGCTGGAGACCGGCCCGGCCCGCGCGACCCTGCGCATCGCCTGGTCGTTGCCCGTCCCGGCTGCCCTGACCGACGATCGGCTCTCCCGGAGCGCGTCCGACGTGGCTCTGGAGGTCTCCAGCGAGGTGAGCCTGTCGCCGGGCGTTCCACGCGTGGACGTGCACACCCGCGTCGTCAACACCGCCCGGGATCATCGGCTGCGAGCGCTGTTTCCACTCGGCCGCCGCGTTGATCGCTCCTGGGCGGAGGGACCCTTCGAGGTCGTCGAGCGGTCGACCGGCGGCGACGACGGGGAGCGCGGCCGGAACGAGCCGGCGGGGGTCGAACGGCCTCAGCAGACCTTCGTCAGCGTCAGCTGCGGAAACCGCGGCCTGACTGTCGCCAACCGCGGGCTACCGGAGTTCTCCGTGCTCGACGACGAAGACGGCACGATTGCCCTGACGCTGCTCCGAGCCGTGGGCTACCTGAGCCGCGACGACCTGCTGACGCGGGCCGGCAGGGCGGGTCCGATGATACCGACACCCGACGCCCAGCTCCAGGGTCCGGTCGAGGCCGACTACGCGATCATCCCGCACGTCGGGGACTGGCAGGCGGCGGCGAGCCACGTACAGGCGCACGAGTTCAACGCTCCCCTGATGGCGGTGCTTCGCTCGACGATCGTGCCGGCCCTCGAGCCGGGCCACGTCCCGGGCGGCGCAGCTCAGGCCGTCGTCCTGCCGCCAGAAACCGCGTTGGTCCGAGTCGACGGCGATGTCGTCGTGACCGCCCTCAAGCGCGGGGAGGACGATCCGGTTCTCATTCTCCGGCTGCTGCGCCTGGGCGATTCGCCGGCGGCCGCCCTGGTTCGGAGTGCGCTGCCGATGCGGGCCGCGCGCCTGGTGGACCTGCGGGAGAGAGCTTGCGCGGGCGGGGAATTGAGCGAGGAATCCGATGGCGGGTGGTCCGTCACCGTCGGGCCGTGGCAGCTCGTGACGATCGCGCTGGTGCCGCGAGCAGCCGGAGCGGCAAGCTAGCGTTGGGCCCCACGGTGGCGTCCGGGTCAGGGTGTTTCCATCCTGCAGGAAGCCGCGAAGAGGCTACGGCTCTCCATCGGCACCGCGATTGGCCCGGCTACGGTCGGCCGATCTCCCCGCGGGCCACTGCAAGGGCCACGGCTGCGTGCAGGGGGATCGTCGCTCCGGCCGCCGTGATGCAGCCACGCGGGGCGGCGATCTCGCCGGCGTGGTGCAGGCTCCTGAGATGACCCTGGAACGACGTCAGATCGAGCCCGGACAGCAGGCCCGCCTCGCCGACTGCCACCAGGCGGCCGACGAGCCTCACGTCTCCCGTTGCCGCGCCAGGGCTACCGACACTCCTGCCCCTCCAGACGCTTCCGTCTGAGAGTGCCAGGAGCGCCTCCCGATTGCCCTGGGAGGCCTCAGAGGGCACAAGAAAACCGCCGGCCGGCTCGGCCTGGCGGTCTGGCATGAACACGCTCATCTTCCGCTCCTTTCCGGCCTCTCAGGACCGGACTTAAAGGGTGGATGTCCACCGCCGTAATCATAGCATCACCGATCGACGGCCGAAGACCCAGTGATACTGCTGGGGGCCGTCCGGGCGGGCCGGCCGAGGTCCGCCGCCGCGGAGGCGACTCACCGGCCGATGCTCAGCGGGGCATGTCGCGATAGATCCGGACGTGCCGGATGGCCGACGATTCCCAGTCGTATCGCCGCGCCGTCTCGAATCCGTGCTGCCGGAGGGTGGCCGCCAGCGCCCGGTCGGCGACCGCGCGAAGCAGCGCGCCGGCAATTGCGTCGGGGTCTTCCGGCGGCACGAGGAGTGCGTTGCTCTCGTGGACCAGGTACTCACGCAGAACCGGCAGATCGCTGGCCACGACGGGCGTCCCGGTGGCCTGAGCCTCCAGGACGGTCAGGCCCCAACCCTCGTTCAGCGAAGGGAACGCAAGCACGTCGGCGGCGCGGTAGTGGGCGAGAAGCTCGTCGTTTCCGATGGGCCCCGTGCGCAGCACCGAATCCGGTTCCAGCAGCCCGACTTTCACGAGTCGAGCCACCTCGAGTTCGAAGGCGTCGCGGTACTCCCGGTAGTCGAACAGCGTCGCCCCGCCGGCGATGACGAGAATTGGGGAGAGGCCCGTCGCTTCGCGGATCGGCCGTCTGGCCCGGACGAACGCGTCCAGCAGGACGAGGGTGTTCTTGCGAGGCTCGACCCCCCCGACGCTCAGGATGACCGTCCTTCCGCTCACGCCGAGGCGGGCCCGATCGGCTTCTCGCGCGGTCGAGTTCTGCGGCGGCGTGAAATGCCGAAGGTCCACACCGTTGTGGACGACCTGCGCATCGACGCCGAAGTCCTCCGCGAGCCGGTGCCGCCACCACTCACTCACCACGAGAACGGTGTCCGGGTCGACGATCGAGTCCCGCTGGCAGCCCATCAGGGCCGGGCTTGGAAAGTCATCGACGTGGTGAACCGTCCGGACCACGTGGGGAACCCGCCCGAGCCGGCGCAGCCGCACCAGCGCGTTGCCGCTGATGCAGTCCTCCGCGTGGTAGACGTCGTAGACGTGTCGGGCCGAGAGTTCGCGCGCAAGGTAAACCACGTAGGCTTCGATGTAGCGCGCGATGCGCTCGTCCATCGTTTCATCCGTGTCCTCGTCGACCGGAATGAACGACGCGGGGATGTCGGTCGGCCGGAAGAATCCCGATCGGCCGGGCTTCTCGAGGGCAAACAGGCGCACCTGGTGGCCGAGCTCGGCCAGCGCCTCCGCCAGCTCCAGCGCGTGGACGACGCCGCCGCGGGGCCGGGTCGAGTACGTGAACAGAGCGATGCGCAGCGGACGCTCAGCCACGTCCCGCCACGATGAGACCGGCAAGCCGCGCCGCCTGGGCGTTGGTGGGCGCCACCAGGACGCCGACACCGCGCAGGGTCTCCTCCTGCCGTTCCAGGCCCTGCGGATCCAGGTCGGTGCCGCACACGTGCGCCACGACCGCGACGTACCGGCCCTCGGCTGCCGCGGCCCGGCGCGCCGTCGCGATGGTCGAGGCCAGGGCGCCGGCAGGATCGTCGTGGGAGCCGTAGCCGATGACCACGTCCAGCAGCACGACCGCGGTCTCCGGGTCGGCGGCCTCGGCCAGCAGGCGCTCCTGCCTGACGCGCGGGTCGATCATGGGATGAGGTCGGCCCCGGGTGAACTCCTCTTCCCCGAGGTCGACGAGGGTATGGCCCTCGCTCCGCCACGCGTCCGCGAGACGGAGCGAGAGATCGCCGCCGGCGTTCGAGCGGACCGGTCCGAGCTGCGACCTCCGCAGGATGAGCAGCGACTCGTCGCAGAGACTGCCGCCCGAATACAACCCGCGGATGTACCTCGCCGACCGGGCCAGCCGCCCGGCCTCGGTCGCCGCGGCGGCCTCGAGCGCGCCAGGTGGGGGAGCAAAGACGTCGACCGCGCCGCCGTCCAGGCACTGCAATGCCCGCAGGGCGGCCTCCTCGAGTGTGCCCGCGAACGAGAGATTCGCCCCCTGCACGTTGGTCGGCTCCCCTCCCAGGAACCCGACGACCACCGGTTTGCCGCTGTCGCGGGCGACGGCCAGGACCTGGTCCGCGACTGCGCGCTGGGGCGGCTTTGAGAGGAGGACGATGACCCTGGTCTCGGGATCGTCCGTCAGGAGCTGCAATCCGAGCCGGGTCGTCAACCCGCCTACGGCTTCCGTCAGGTCGCGCCCGCCGGTCCCGATCGCCTGGCTGATCCCGCTGCCGCCTCGGTGTACGAGAACGGTGACCTCCTGGAGGCCCGTGCCCGAGCCGGCGACGACGCCGATGGGTCCGCGACGGATGCTGTTGGCGAAGCCGAGAGCGACGCCATCGAGGATGGCCGTTCCGGCGCCCGGGCCCATCAGGAGGCGCCGCCGCCGGAATGCCTCTGCCTTGAGATCGCGCTCGTCCTCCACCGAGACGTTGTCGCTGAACAGCAGGACGTTGAGGTCGGACTCGAGGGCGTGCGCCGCCTCCAGCGCGGCAAACTCGCCGGCGACGGAGATCACGGCAACTTCCGCGCCCCCGAGTCCCGCCACCGCCGAACTCAAGGTCCGGCTGGGCCGTGGACCGGCACCGCCGGCTGGCCTCGGCCGCGAGGCCTGGGTAAGGAGCTCCTCGGCCTTCGACAGTGCGAGCTGGGCCGTTTCGTCGTCGGCCGCGTCCACGGCGATCATCAGATCGTCGGCCCGCGCCTCGTCCAGCCCCGGGGCCAGCATGCCCGCCTCGGAGAGCATGCGGCGGTTCGCGTCCGTGGCCATTGCCACCGTCGCCCTCGTCACGCCGGGGACCTGGGAGAGCTCGGCGGACAGGCGCATAAGGCGCACGGAATCCTGGTAAAGGCCTGGCTTCAAACGAACCGCAATGCTCACTTCTGGCTCCTGCGCTTTCCATCACGGACCTTGCGGTCGGCCTTCACTTCGCGGACGAACTCCCTGAGCTCTGCCGGGCCCGCGCCCGCATCGACCCGCCGGGCAACCTCAGTCATCGCCTTGTCCCCGGTGCTGGCTGCCTCCCGCCGCGCCACGTTGGCGGTGAGACGACCGGGATCCACCGGGCGCAGTTCACCAGGAGCGGGTGTGCGGCGACCACGGTGGATCACCGCGAGCGAGCCATAGTGCCTCCGGACATCGCCGCTGTCACAATCCGGGCAGCGAGCGTCGCCGGGCCCCTGTGCGATGCTTCCCGAGATCTCGAAGCGCTCGCCGCAGGCGAGACAGTCGTACTCGTACAGCGGCATGGTGTCACTGCCCTCCGGCAAATCGCCGGCGGGCTCGGACGAAGGCGCGGTCCAGCGATCCGCGGTCCGGGTAGGCCCGCGGCCGTCGCAGCAGTGGGGCGCCCCGGATGAGCGTCCCGTTGTCCGGGTCCACGCGGAGGACCTCGAGCCAGTACGTCTCGCCCCGATCCCAATCCTGGGCGGAGTAGCCGTAGAGCGCCAGCCCCGCGCTGGTGTGGATGTCCACCCGGCGGTACGTGCGCTGGCCGGGGATACCGACTTCCCCATCCGCCGAGGTGAGCCAGGTCTCGCCCGCATCCCTCGCGGCAGCGAGGCGGGCAGCCGTCGTCCGCGCGGCGACCTCACCACGTAGCTCGTTCAGACGGAGGTTGAAGGCGGCGTCGAGCGCCAGGTCGAGGTCGGGCCAATCGCCGTAGGGGACGTCTATCCCAGCCAGTCTCCCTTCGGCCCATTCCTGGTCGCGCCCGGAATAGGCGGCCTCGAGATCCGCTTCCGAGGTCAGGTCACGAAGGCCGTCGGCAAGCCCTCGAACGAGCTTGACCGAGGCCTCGTACAGACCGGGCTCGGCGAACGAATGAGCGAAGAACGCGCCCTCGGCCTCGCGCCACCGCCGCTGCAGCGCCCGGGCGACGGGCCGATCGGCCGCCTTCAGCGTCTCCATGCCTGACCGAGCTCGACGAGCGCCTTCTGGAACACCTCGATCGGCGCGAGCGCGATGCCGGCGCCGATCTGGCCGGCGTCGGGGTCCTTTTCGTGCACCGCGCCGGTATCGATGAAGGGGACGATCCCGGTCTCGACGACGCGCCGCACGTCGATGCCGGCCGGAGCCCCGGCGAAGCCGAGCTGCGGCAGCGTGAAGGTAGGGTGAGACGCAACGGTTATCTCGCGCATGTCGTCGGTTGCGGCGATCTGGTCGTCCACGGTCCCGCCCACGAAGGCGGCCACGGTGGGTGCCGCGGCAATGGCCATCCCACCCAGGCCGACCACCTCGAGAATGGCGCTGTCTCCGATGTCTCCTGCGGCGACGCTTACGTCGTAACCGCTGTAGTAGACCGATTTGTCCATCGGCGGCGCCGGCGCCGTCAGCCACCGCTCGCCGAGCCCACCGACGCGAACCGCGAAATCGATCCCGTTTCGGCTCATTCCCGTCACGATGCTGCTCCCCGGGACGCCGTGTCCGGCGTCGGCCGCAACCTTGCAGGCCGCCATGACCACGGTCAGGCCGAAGAGGGAGTTGCTCTCGAGGAAACGGGCGGCACGGGCCACGGCAGGAGCCGGCACGCCGGCCTCAAGCATCGGCCCCACGACGGATCGGAGGAGCAGGGCCGTCGTCGCCGGGAGGCGGGCATGCAGCTCATCGCCCATCTGGAGCGACTGCGAGAACAGGCCGAACAGGTCGATGCCGCCGGCCTGGCGGAGCGCGGCGGCCAGGCTGCCCGCGAGCTCGTCGCGGAACCATGCGAGCCGGTCGAGCGCGGAGCGGTCGGGATTGCCGTTCCAGATGGTCCGCTCGCGACCCTCGTTGATCGGGCTGAACGCCGTCCGGCCCGTCGCCCTGTCGGTGACCACGTGGACCGCCATCGATGGCGAGACCACCCCCGCCATCGGAATGACCATGGCGTGGGCGTTCGCCGGCTCGAGCCCGATGCTGCCGTCCGCCAGCGCCCGCGCCGCCGATTCCGGATCCGTTGCCCAGCCCTCGAACACCGCGGCCCAGGCGGTGGCTCGCCGATGGGGCCCACACATCCGCTCGAAGGGCCGTGCCGGGCCCGAATGGAGCAGCGTCCGATCGGGCAGGTCGGGAACGACATCTCGAACCTGGCGGACGTCCACCCAGGCCGGCCGCACCCCGAACATGCGGGTCATCGTCTCGCCATTTGCAGCGTCGACCCGAGCGCGAGTAGCCGCATCGGCGACGAGCAAACGCACCAGCGCCGCGTCGCCGCCGGCGGGAGGCCGCCAGTCGACCTCGGCCACGGGATGGCCCTGCGCCCGTACCGCGTCTGCGAACAGGTCGAGTCCAACGTTGACGACCCGGACCTCGGAGCCAAAGAGAACACTCGAGCCGATCGTGGTCCTACCCTCGGAGGGCCGACGCCTTCACGGCAATCGGGATGCCCTGCTTCATTGTGCGCGAGACCCAGCAAACGTCTGTTGCCCGCTGTACCAGCAGCTCGAACTCTGCAGGGGCCGATGTTGCCAGCGAGCTCATCGCCTCTATCTGCACCTGGTCGTACCGGCGCTGCGAGATGTCGTAGCCCCAGCTAACGACCACCTCCAGGTCCGGCAGGACCTGGCGCCGCTTCTTCGCCACCCAGGCAACCGCCATGGCGAAGCAGGAGGCCATGCTCGAGAAGAGCAGTTCCGAAGGCATTGGGCCGGCGTCGGTGCCACCTCCCTCGCGGCCTTCGTCCGAGGACAGGAGGAACTTGCCGTCGCGTACGGCCAGCTCCACGCTGAACGCGCCGTGCCACCGCCCGCGCACCTTCCGATGCCGGCCGGGGAGCGCCTCCTGCCTCAGGCCCTCGTCCGCCATCACTGTCTCCTCCCCGAGCTTGCGCCGCCGCCGGCCGGCGGGGCTACGCCGGGCTCCAGTCCTGGCCCTTGCGGACTAGCAGCCGGTGCATCAGCCAGCGGCGGACCGGAAGCGGAGTGAGGCGGAAGCCGGTCTTGAAGAACAAGCGAACGGCCCGGCGGAGCGTGCTCCGGCGGATCGGCCTGACGGCCGTGCCCGGGTACTTGCGGTAGAGATCTTCCTGCGCCTCCTCGATCAGGGTCCGCTCCGACCACGCCCGGAACGACTGGATTACGGAATACCTCGTCTGGCTGCGAACGACCGCAGGCATCGCTTTCTCCCAGCTGGAAGGTAGGGGTCTAGTGGGCGCTCAGGCGCTTCTGGGCGTCCTTTGCCGCGAGGGCAATCGGCTCGTTCAGTGCGCCGATCGGCGGCGAGTAGACGTTCTCCATGTTGGCCAGCTCGTCGACCGTGGCGTGCTTGCGCATTGCGAACGCCATGAAATCCGAGCGCTCCTTGACGCCGTCGCCGCCGTAGAACTCGACGCCGAGGATCTCCCGACTCTTCGGGTCGACGAGCAGCTTCACGTTCATGGGCTCGACCTTGGGGTGATAGCGAGCGCTGGTGATGCCCTTGGCCTCACCCAGGCTGTACTGCCGGCCGAGCGCCTTGGCCAGCGTCTCGGTGATGAGCACGCCGCCTATCTGGACCTTGCCGACTTCCATGGCCCACGGGAAGTAGGCTGCCCTGGCATGCAGCTCGCCGCCCGCCGCGTTCGTGCCTGCGATGCGGCCCTGCGGATACGCGTACGTGCTCGGCAGGAGCGACACCGGCACGCCGGCGACCGCCTGCATGGTCTCGACCAGCGCGCCGGCGGCGAAGACGTCGGGCACGTTGGTGCGCATCATGTCGTCGACGATGACGCCGTGACCTGAGCCCAGCTTGACGCCGATCGACTCGGCCAGGGCCGTGTTCGGCTTCTCGTCGGCGGCCATGAAAGCCATCTGGCAGGCGACCTCGCCGTGGTCGGTCATCGCCGCAACGAGCTTCCCATCCTTGCCCTTGAGTTCTTTGAGCGTGGTCGACAGCATGAACTTCACGCCCATGCTCTCGAGGCTTTCCTGGCCCATCTTGACGACATCGGGATCGGCGAATTCCGCCAGGAGCCAGGGCTCGTCGTCGATGACCGTCACCCTCTTGCCGCGATGCGCCAGCCCGGTCGCCAGCTCCAGGCCAACCGGACGGGCCTTCCACACGATGACGTCGTCGACGCTGTCGAGCTCGCGGTCGATCTCACGGGCGCGCTCGATGTCCTTGATGAACTTGACGCCGTCGAGCTCGACGCCCGGGATCCTGGGCAGCACGTACGACCAGCCAAGGCAGAGGATCAGCTTGTCGTACGCGAACGTCTCGCCTCCCCGACAGACGACCGTGCGCGCACTCGTGTCGATGCTCTCGACGAGCGTGGAGAGGTGCATGTCAAGCCCGATCTCGTTCGTGTAGAACTCGGGCTTCTGCAGGAACAGCTTGTCCATGCTTTCGATCTCGCGCCCGAAGACATACGGGATCCCGCATGGACTGTAGGCAACGCTGGCGAAGTCCCCGATAAGGGTGACCTGGTGCGACCTGTCGAACTGCTTGGCATTTGAAGCTGCCGACGTGCCGGCGGCGCCTGCCCCTACCACCACAATCCGTGACATCCGGACCCTCCGCTACGCATCTGTGGACGCTTCGGACTCTCTGAGATGCAGACCGGCCGCCTCGTAGAGGCGATGTCGGGCATACAGCGCCGGCTCCCCCCCGGTGTGCATGAAAACAAGGGACGCTGCACGTGGCAGTCTACCACTGGCGATCATGCCGGCCAGGCCGGCCATGGCCTTCGCCGTGTAGACCGGATCGAGGATCAGGCCCTCGCACGCGAGAGCCAGGCGCATCGCGGCATCGCCCTCCGGCGAAGCCAGCCCGAACCCTGGTCCGAGGTAGCCGTCCTCTACGAGCACGTCTCCGGGACCGATGGTCACGCCCAGCTCCAGCAGCCCGGCCGTCGCCCGGGCCAGCGCCAGGAGTCGCGGGACGGCTTCCGAGCGGGGGCGGCTGACGAGGACGCCGCACACCCGATGGCGGGCTTGCAGCCAGGCGGCACCCGCGATGAGCCCTGCCTGCGTGCCGCAGGATCCCGTGGCCACGATCACCGCCGCCGGCTGGGCATCGAGAGCCGCGAGCTGGTCGTCGAGCTCGGCCGCCGCCTCTACGTAGGCTGCGTCGCCGACCGGGGTTGCGCCGCCGCGTGGGAGGACGTAAGGATGCTTTCCTGCCGCGCGCAGTTCGGAGGCGAGAGCCGCTGCGGCCGGCTCCGTAGACTCCCGATCGGCCTGCCCGGTGAAGTCCAGGCGCGCTCCCGCCAGGACATCGAGGAGGAGATTGCCCTCCCGGGTCGGTGGCGGATCGCCGTACAACACGGCGATCGGCTCGAGGCCCGCGGCGCGGGCGGCGACCATGGCGGTGCGGACCGCGTTCGACTGGGGGCCGCCCACGGCTATCAGTGTGTCGGCTCCCCGGGCGATGGCGTCCCCGACGAGAAACTCGAGCTTGCGGACCTTGTTGCCTCCGCCGGCAAAGCCGGTCAGGTCGTCGCGCTTGATGAGCAGCCGTTCCACACCGATCGCCGCGGCCAACCGGGGTGCGTCGTGGAGCGGTGTCGGCAGCTGCGCCAGCCGGAAACGCGGCAGCTCGACGGGGAGCTTGCGCTGTGTCACCCGGCGAGGACCCGATCTACGAGCGCCTCGGCCAGGGCCGTGGACGGTTCCGCGAGAAGGCGCTCGAGCTCGCCGGGCGGCAGGAGGCCGCCGATCCCGGGATCGTCGCGCAGCACCTCGCGAAGCGGCCGGCCGCTCGCACGGGCGCGAGCCGCCGCAGCATGGACGCGCTCATGCGCCGACTGCTTGCCCGTCAGACGAGCGAGGGCGAGCATGACCGCCTCGGTGGCTGCCTGCTCGTGCCATTCGTCGAGGTGGCGCAGCATCTCCCCCGGATGCACTTCCAGCCCGGCCACGAGCTCTCCGGTGAGTCGCAGCGCGGCGGCCGCGGCCATGCAAGCCTCGGGGATTGCCGCCCATTCGCTCTTCCAGCTGCGTCCGTCTCGCTCATGATCGCCGACGACGGCCTCCAGCATCAGGTCGGCGTCGCGCCGGACCAGTCGGGCGAGCGTCCCGATGTGCTCGCTGCGTTCCGGGTTGCGCTTCTGGGGCATGGTGATGCTGCCGACGTCCCCGGCCGTCGCCGGTTCGGCCAGCTCCCGGATCTCCGAGCGCTGCAGGTTGTAGACCTCGTGACCGATCTTGTCGAGGGTGCCGGTGAGGAGGGCAAGCCAGCCGACGAACTCTGCAAAGCGGTCGCGCGCGGAGGTCCAGCTGATTGCCGGCACGCCCAGGCCGAGCCGGGTCATGACGTTGGCCTGGAGTTCGAGCCCGTGCGGCCCATATCCCGACAGCGTGCCCACGCCACCGGCCAGCTGGCCCACCCTGAGCCGGGGCCGAATCTGGACGAGTCGTTCGCGGTGGCGCCGGATCTCGTCCACCCAGACCGCAACCTTGTAGCCGAACGTGATCGGCAAGCCGGCCTGGCCGTGGGTCCGGCCGAGCATACGGGTCGAACGATGCTCCCGGGCGATCTCTACGAGGTGGCTCTCGAGGGTGGACAGGTCGCGTTCGGTGACGTCCGCCACTGCCAGCAGCGTCTTCGCATACCAGGTGTCGGTCACGTCCTGGACCGTCGCCCCGTAGCAGATCCACTCGCCGGCGTCGCCCGCGCAACGGCGCGCCAGGGCGCGGATGAGGCCGAGCAGCGAATGGCCCGTCTCGGCCGTGCCGCGCCGGACTTCCTCCAGGTCGACCGGCTCCTCGCGCAGCACCCGGGCGATCTCGGTCGCGGCGCCGGAGGGGATGATCCCGAGGGCGGCTTCCTCTTCGGCCAGGACGGCCAGCACCTCGCACCAGCCGCGCGTCCGGCCCTCGTCCTCGAAGAGCGGCCGCAGCTCTTCACTGCCCCAGCCGGGCCCGAAGATACGCGAGTCGATCGGGTGTACCGACATCCTCAGCCCACAGCGGCGTCGCGAGCACGCGCGACGAGCGCCGACTCCGCTTCCTCGATGGCCCCTCGTCGTCCTGCGATCCAGCGTCGCTGGCGGCCGAGTGCCCGCCGTCGCTCCGCGATTAGATGCCGGACAGCGGCGGGTGCCGCCCCGCCGATCCCTGTCCGGCGCGCCACGGCAGCGAGCGGATCGAGCGCGAGCCGGACGTCTGAGTCGGACAGGCCGAGGGGCTTCCCGGTGACCTCGACGGCGGCCGCGTCCAGTGCCGCGGCGTCGATGCCGTCACGGTCCCGGCCGGCCTGCAACGCGCGGCGGACGGCAGCCCCAACGATCCGGTGGGCCTCTCCGAACGGCAGTTCGCGTGCATACATGATCGTCTCCGCGAGGTCGTTGCCGGCCAGGTATCCGCGCTGCGCGGCGGCCTCCAGTCGCCCCGCATCGAACCGGATGCCGGACAACACCTCCGCCAGCAGGGCCGCGCTCTGTTCGGCGAGGTCGAGGGAATCGGGCACGTCGTCCTGAGCGAAGATGCGTGGATCCGGCTGTCCGCTGGCCGTCTTCGCGAGCGATCCGGCAGCTGCCACTCGGCCAACCAGTCGCGCTGCGGCGCCGCGGACGAAGATCAGGGCATACGGGTTCTTCTTCTGCGGCATCGCCATGCTCACCCTGGTCGCGCGATCCGCGAGCTCTACGAACCCGAACTCGCGGGTCCCCCACGTCTGCAGGTCCTCGGCCAGCCTGTCGAGGGCAAGACAGGCGCTGGCGGCGATGGCCGTCAGCTCGAACGCCAGGTCCGGCTGCCAGTTCGCATCCCTCGCGTGGAGCACGACGCCATCGAAGCCCAGCTCCGCAGCGATGGCCTCCCGGTCCAGTGGGATCGCCGCACCGTTCGTGCAGCCGGCACCGGCCGGGCTGGCGTTGGCCCGTCTGAAGGCCGCCTGCAGGCGTTCGACGTCCCGGCCGAGCGGATAGGCGTACGCGAGCAGGGCATGGGCAAGCGTGGTGGGCTGGGCAGCCTGCCAGTAGGTGTAGTCCACCGCGAGCGTGTTGACCTGGGCGGACGCGAGCTGGACCAGGGTGCGCTGCAACTGCTCGAGGGCGGACGCAAGCGAGATCACGCGGCGCCGTACGGCGAGATGGAAGGCGACGGTGATGGCCTCCCTGCGCGGGCGCCCCACCAGCAGATATCCGGCAGAACGACCGATCCGGCCCCGCAGCCAATCCTCGACGTTCATGACGAGATCGCCCAGTGCCGGGTCCAGGGGCACTCCGACGTCGTCGTACGCGGACACGCCCCCGCCGGAGACTCGAGGCGGAACTGCGTCGCGCAGCTCCAGCAGCGCGCGGATGAGCCCGCGGCCGGCTTCGGGCGGGATGAGCCGGCCGTCGAGGAGGGCGAGGATGTGGGCCAGGTCGGCGAGGACGAGCTCGGGCAGCAGGGCGGGTGCCGCTCGCAGCTCCAGTCGGTACGCGGAG
Organism: Candidatus Limnocylindrales bacterium; assembly: GCA_049514315.1. Taxonomy (GTDB): domain Bacteria; phylum Chloroflexota; class Limnocylindria; order Limnocylindrales; family CSP1-4; genus Fen-1039. The sequence goes on from JBEKVD010000015.1 coordinate 43,826, forward strand.
TGGATCAGCTGGGCGGCGGGGCCCTCGAGCAGCCGGCCGGGTCCGGAGGGGTCAGGCGCGGGCCCTGGCACGCCCACTCGATTCTTCCTTGAGGAGAGCGGCGCGAAGGGTTTCGAATCGGAACCCCCGCCGAAGCGACTCCAGGGCGAGGACCTCGCCTGGAGGGATGTTGGCCAGGTTGACGTTGACGCCGCAACGCAGGATCAGATAGGCCTGCTGGGCGTGCTGAGGGGCCTCCCAGAGCACGCGCTCCGGATCGCGCACCGAGGCCAGCAGCGCCTCGAGAACGCTGCTGATCACGCGGCCGGACTGATCGAATATGCCGGTGCCCTGGCCGGACTCGCGCGCCTCGATCGTGACCAGGGATGCGCCGAGCTCGAGATCGGCCTGGAGCCTATCCGACATCTCTGCCGGGCTCGGCTGCCGGTCGGGATCCTTGCTCCCCACCTCAGTGATGACCTCGAAGCCGGCGTCCAGGGCCCTCTCTATGGTCTCCCGGCGCGCCTGATCGGGCAGGTCCACCGTGCCGTTGCTCACCTCGATGCCGGTGAACCCGAGCGCCTTCGCCCGGCCAACGAACGCGGCCATGCGTCCCACCGCCCACGCGGCCTCGAGCAGGGTTCCTCCCGGGTAGACCACGATCCCAGCCTCGACGAGGCGCGCCACCTTCCGCCGCACCAGGTCGGCGTCGAGTGGAGCGGTCGTGCCGAAGCCGAACTTGACGTGGTCGATGAGACGACCGCTCATCTCGATCAAATCGTCGGTCGCACGCAGGCCCAGGCCTTTGTCGATGACGGCGGTGATCCCGGTCCGCCTGGGCTTCTCGGTTCGAGGTTCGACCAGGGACGCGATCGCGTCCCCCCACGCTTCTTCGCCGTTCTCGATCATTCCTCACCCACCAGTTCGCGCAAGCCTGCCTCGACGTCGCCGAGATCGGCACCCCACGGCACCACTGCCACCTGTCCCTCGAGTTCGATTCCGCTCTCAAGCATGCAGCACTTGACAAGGGTCGGCCCGGCACGCTGCCCGGCCAGGATCCGGGGACAGATCTCCCGCGATGGCGGCCGGTCGCCGTAGAGATGCTCGTGAATCTGCCGGCTCCGCTCGCAGCCGACGAGCACCCAGTCGGCGCGCTCGGGACGCTCGTCGAGGAATTGGACGGGCGCGCCGAGCGCCTCGAAGCCCGACGAGCGGCAGGGCAGGAGATAGCCGCCGGGCCCGGGTTCTCCTGCCAGGTCGCGCAGGTCGACCCGCTCGAGCACCACCTCGGTTGCAGCGAGCGGAGCGACCGCCAGAACCCGCTGCGCGAGGTCGAACAGCTTCGGCGGATCCGGCGGCGCCACCTCCACGACCGTGACGGTCGTCGGCCGGGGCCGCGCGATGAAGTTGACGTGCTCGTAGCGGCCGAGGACGACCAGGGTCTCGTCGCTCGACATACCAAGCTCTGCCGCCTTCGCCGCCAGCGAGGACGGCACGCCGGGATCGACCGTCCGGTCGACCTCGAAACGGGTTCGTTCCGGCGTCGACAGCCACTCGGCCCGGACGATCGGCGAGAAGAGAGGCTCTCGACTGGCCTTCTCCACGGCAGCCACCGCCACGGCATCGCCGTCGTGGAAGACGACGAAGTCCGTGTGCCGGTAGGCCTCGCGCCCCACGATCGTCCTGAGCCCCGCCTCGGTGAGGGGGAAGTCCGCCTTCTGATAGCTGACCCGCCGGTAGGGCAGGGGCACCAGGTTGCGGAGAGGTTCGACCGATCCCTCGTGCCCGACCTCTCGGACGGAAGCCGGGGTCATGCCAGAGCATCCCCCTGCATTGCCCGGCGCCGAAGGTGGGCTCGCCCGGCCAGCCGAATGCCTGCCAGCATGTCGGCCCCGGAGGTCTCCCCGATCGAAAGGACGGCGGCGAGGTCGGGAGGGAAGGTTCCGCGACGCCGGAAGATGCTCGACAGGAGCGCAGCGATGGGCGCAGCCACGTGCCCGCGTTCGGCGGACCGCAAGAGCTGACCGGCGAGACGAGTGGTACGTGACACGGCGGCCTCGGTGATTGCCCCCCGCAAGGGGCCTCCGGTCTCGGCGTGGCCGGCGGCCTCCGCCCAGGCGTGGAAGGCCAACGCGCCGGCAAGCAGATCGTCGCCCGACGGCGTCAAGCCCGGCCCCAGTCCGGCGATGCGGGCAGCCACGCCTGCCCCTTTCCGCCGGTCGTAAGTGGACAGGGCGGTCTCAAGGCCGTCCAGGTCGTCGACTGAGATGACCTCGCTCCAGCCTCGCCCCGACCCGGCCGCACGCTCGCCGATGAGTTCGAGGAGCAGCAGGCGACGAGCGAGTTCGGTCCTGTCCACGGCTTCGCCGGGGGTCACCGGAGTGACGCTCCAACGCGTCGCTGAGGCCACGTCCAGTTGAGGCGCCGTACCGATGATTCGCAGATCGAGCGGGCCGGAGCCGTCGAGCCTTACGGTGTACGGCCCGTTGGGAACGTCATACCGCACGACCGACACCATGGCCCCGTCACGGTCGCTCGACAGTATCAGCGCGCGCTCGAAATGCCCTACCAGGCTCAAGGAGGAAGAGGTCTTCAACACGTCCGCGGCGGCATCGTCGAGGCTCGTCGCACGGAGTTGCACGCCTCGAATGGTACCATCCGAGGATGGCCACGACACGTGTGCGGGAAGCCCTGGGGCCGCTCTCGGACCTCATCGGCAGGCTGCGCGCCAACCCGGCGTGGCTTCGTAAGCACGACCTGACGCTCGTCTCCGAGGGGGTGGTGGAGGTTCCCGACGAGGTAGGCGACGACGCCGTCGCGCTGCCCGATTCCGATGGATTCCTGCTGCTGGCAGCCGAGGTCATGTGGCCGCCTCTCGTCGAAGCCGAACCGGAGCTCGCCGGCCGCCATGCCGTCCTGGCCAACGCCAACGACATATATGCGATGGGCGGCCGTCCCATCGCCCTGCTCGACACCCTGCTCGCGCCAGGCGAGACGGAGGCCACGGCCGTCCTGCGGGGAATTGCCGCAGGGGCGGCTCGGTACGGTATTCCCATCCTCGGCGGTCACCTGACCATGGGCGCCGATTCGACGTCGCTGGCCGCGTTCATGGCCGGCCGTGCACTCAGGATCCTTTCGGGGCGCCGTGCCGCCGCCCGCGACGTGCTCATGCTCCTGACGAGCCCGCAAGGTCGGTTCCACGAGCTCTTCCCGTTCTGGGAGTGTTCCGCTGACAGAAGCGATGAGGACCTGCGCCGGGACCTGGAGGTTCTCCCCGAGATCGCGGAGGCGGGGCTGTGCGACGCGGCGCGCGATGTCTCGATGCCGGGCGTTCTGGGCTCGGCGCTGCAGTTCCTCGAGGGTTCCGGGGTCGGCGCGGAGATCGCCCTCGAAACCCTTCCGTTCCCCCCGGAGGCAACGGGCCGCGAGGAGATCTGGCGCGGTGACAGCGCGGGCCGTCGCTCGCGGACGCGTCTGCGTGCCCATCGGCCGGGTCACGTCCGATCGGCAAGTCTGGCTGACGCTTGGGAGTGAACGCGGCTGCGTGTGGGATTTCGAGCGCGAGGCGTTCACCGGATTCGGAGCTGTGAAGGACCAATCGGCACTGGCACACTGACGTCGGCAGCTGGGCGCCGGGCAGGGCACGAGGGCCGCAAGCATCTGCCGAACGAAAGGAACGCACATGGAATCGCCGGCAAGGCTGGAGTTGTTCACGCTCCGCGGCCACGAGGGCGCGGTCGGTGCGATGGCACTGACGCAGGATGGACGGCGGGCCGTCTCGGTCTGCAGCGACGCGACGGTCCGAGTCTGGGATCTCGCAGGCGGGGCGCAGCTCCACGAGCTGACGGCCCACTCGGGATCCGTCACGGCCATCGCCTTGACACCGGATGGGCGGGCGGTCTCCGGTTCCGAGGACCGGACGCTCAGGGTCTGGGACCTCGAGACCGGCACCGAGCTTCATACGCTCATCGGGCATCGCGCCTCGGTGTCGGCCCTGGCGGTGACCCCCGACGGCCGGTTCGCCCTGTCCGGTTCCTGGGACCAGACGGTCAAGGTCTGGGACCTGGCTTCCGGCCGGGAGCTGCGGACGCTGGCCGGTCACAGCGGGATGATCAGCACTCTCGCCCTTACGCCCGACGGCCGCTGCGCCCTGTCCGGATCGTCCGACGGCACGATCAAGGTCTGGGACTTCGAGAAGGGCGCCGAGCTGCGGACGCTGGCCGGCCACACCGAGATGATCTCCGCTCTGGCCGTGACGCGCGACGGCCTTCGAGTCGTCTCGGGATCCTGGGACGGCACTCTCCGGGTCTGGGACCTCGAGACGGGGGAGGAACTGCAGACGCTCTCCGGGCACAACGGGGCCGTCACGGCCCTGGCCCTGACTCCGGATGGACGGTGCGCCGTCTCCGGATCGGAGGACTCGGTCGTCCGAGTCTGGGACCTCGCCCGTGGGGAACAGCTCCACGCGATGGCAGGCCACAAGGCCCCGATCAGCGCGCTCGTCGTCACCGCAGACGGCCGGCGAGCCATTTCGGGCTCTTACGACCTCACCCTGGCTCTCTGGGACCTGGGTCCGGGCGTTGAGCTGCAGGTCATAACCGGCCACGCGGGTGCCGTCGAGGCGTTGAGCGTCACCGAGGACGGCACCCGCCTCGTGTCCGCGTCCGCCGACCAGACGCTGCGGGTCTGGGACCTGGTGGCCATGCTGAACCGGTACTCGGATGGCCGGTCCGAAGGCGAGAAAGCCGTCGACAGGAGGACGGGCCTGGCCGACGTCAACCACTTCTGGGGAGCCGCTTCCAGGCCCGAAGGCGGTCCGGCTAGTGGGGTGGCATCGGAAGCGCCGGCTCCAGGCTCCACGGCGGACGCATGAGCTGGTGTGGCCGTCCCGCGTAGTCGCTCGGCTCGCCTACCTTGAGCCAGTCGAGGTGCTCGAAGAACCGCACGGTCGGCAGCTGGATGTGACCGACGAACGTCCTGACGCCCCGCCCTTGCATCAACTCCTCGGCCTTGCGGACGAGGGCCTTGCCCACCAGCAGGCGCGATGCCCGGTACTCCTCTACGACCGCGAGCCGCCCGCCATACCAGACATCGTTCGGCCCGGGATAGCAGCGCACCGTGCCGATGACCTCGCCAGCCGGCTTGCAGATCGCGACGATGTGGATGGTCCGCGGGTCGTCGTCGATCGGCTCGATGTCAGTGGCGTCGAAGAGCCCCTGGGCATCGACGAAGAACAGCTTGCGGATGGCGTAGTACGCCCGAAGCTCGTCGGGCGATGCCGCTGCGCGGCACACCAGGGTCTGTTTCTCCTGCATGCTTGCTTTCCGGGCGCCTGGGCTGTCATGCGCGACCATGACTCGGCCAACGACGCCCCGCTGCCACGGATGGCGAGGCCGCTCGGAATCCGAGCGGCCTCGGTTGGTGACGGGCTCCGATCCTAAGAGTTGGTGAGGAAGGTCAGCCCGAGTGCGATTCTCAGGGCCGGCAGGAAGAACGTCCAGACCGAGGTGACGAGCAGGATCCAGCCCAGCCACTTCGCCTGGAACCGGCCGTACACGGTCAGGAAGATGGCTATGAAGGCCAGGAACCAGACGACCATGATCGATTGGAACAGGTAGTCATTGTCGAAGAACTTGGTGATGAACGGCAGCGATCCGACTGCGATTGGGAGACAGATGTTGGCGATCGGCCTCAGGTCGAGCCCCCAGATCGCCGAGATGCCGAGCGATGTGAAGAACACGGCATACAGAGTGGCGAGGGCCGCCACGGCAACGCCGTTGCCGCCGACGATGAAGATCATGTACCCGACGTTGACGAATCCGACCACGCCTGCGACAAGGCTGATCACACCGACGGTCTTGACGGGGTTCTCCCCGCCCTCGGCGGCCGTCGCGCCTACGCCGAGGAAGAACATTCCGTTGGCCCATGCGGCCAGTCCGAAGGCGACCAGGAGCAGGGTAAGTGGAAGAGGACTGACGAGCGGAAAATTGCCCACGATAACCCTCCCGTTAATGCGTTGGGCCAGGCCGTCATGCACCTCTGTGCACTCATGGCCTCCAGGGCGAAAGACGGAGCACTGACGGGCTGATCCCGCGATTCGCCCTTGACTTACTCGAGAATCGGGTGTTGCCGACTTCCCCAATCGACCGGTGGTCTGTGCGTGAAGGTCGGCAGTCCGCTGCAAGCGCCGCAGCGCGCACAACCCGCTTTGCTGTCCGCGTGGCTCATGCCGCGCAGCTCGAGCATTCCGGCAACAGCCCGGTAGATAAGCGTCATGATCTCCGGCGAGGGCGGAGTTGCATCCTGCATCCCGGTCCCAAGGATCGGCCGCAGGGGCACGACGAATGGGAACACGCCGATGTCCACCAGACGCTGGCAACCGGCGATGATCGACGCGGGGCTCTCCCCGAGGCCGACGATGATGTAGCTGCTTACCTGCCCGACTCCGAACAACTCCACGGCCCGGCGGAGCGTGGTGAAGTAGTAGTCCACACTTATCCGGGCCTTGCCCGGCAGGATCCGTTCCCGCACGGCCTGATCGAACGCCTCGAGATGGATGCCGATGGAGTCGGCGCCGGCATCTCGGACCTCGGTCAGGACCTCCAGGTCGTCCGGGGGCTCGAACTGGACCTCGATGGGGATGTCCACGGCCGCCTTGACCGAACGGACGCATTTCGCCATGTAGCGGGCACCCTTGTCGGTTTCGTTGATCGTGCCCATGGTCAGGACGAAATGCTTGACGCCATCGAGACGAACTGCCGCTTCAGCGACCTCGGCGAGCTGGGCGGGGGTTTTGACCGGAATCGTCGCTCCATTCTGAAGGCTGATGCCGATTCCGCAGAACTGGCAGCGGTCGCTTTCGCTACTCCAGCGAATGCAGGTCTGGACGACGGTCGTCGCCAGCACGTCCGTGCCGTGCACGACAGCGAGGTGACTGTACGGCACCCCATCGGCTGTCGCGAAATCGTGGAAGCGGGGGCGGCGAGGGAATGCGACCGGCGCGACGGGCGTGCCGTCGCGACTGATGACGTACCCCGCACCGCTCTCGACCACGGAGTAGGGAGTGGTGGCCACCGACGGTGCCATGGTGGGCACCATCAGGGCCTGGCCTGGGAGCAGGAATGCCTTGTCGTCCGTCGGACCGGCCCCGCCACGCCGGCCGATCGAATCGATGGGCACATCAATCCTGGCGCCCTTTGTCTGGAGCTCGACGACGAGCTGCTCCTCGGTTTCCGATTCCACGGCTGTGTCCCTTCGTGTGTCCCCCTGTGTCAGGTCGAGAGGTAGGCCGGCCGCCCGAGAGCGGCCGGCCTCGTGAGTCGACTCAGGGCCCGGAGACCGAGGAGTTCCGTGACCCGAACCGGGACTGTCAGCTCAGACAGTCCAGGTGGCGATGATCAGGGCGCCGGCCTGCCAGTTCTCGATGATGCAGTCGAGCAGGTCGAGCGGATGGGCACAGATGATCCCCGGGATCATGTCCTCTTCCCGGTGACCGTACAGCATGCCCATCGCGAATCGGCAGGAGTAGACCTTGGATCCCTCCTTCATGATGGTCTTGAGCTGGTTGTTCATCGCCAGCGCGCCGGGGAAACCCTCCTGGCCGACGGCCGGGAAGCCGCGGGAGCCGGAGCCCAGCAGAACGCCTGGGCCGTAGAGGTAGACCGTCGTGTCGAATCCCTTGCGATGGAGTCGAGTCGACGTGAGCATGTTGATCAGCGCCACCGAACCCTCGTACGGGACGGTGTGCATCAGGACCAGCGCCTTGTCACCGGGCTTGGCCTTGTAGTCAGGGAAAAGCTTCTCCTCTATGTTGTAGAGGATGTCGCCTTCATTGGGGACCGGAATCGTGACCCGGGCCATCTAACCCTCCTGCATCGCTTCGGCTGGCACAACCCGAACGGGCTGCGGGCCAGCGTTCTGGCCTGTTGCGCGACCTATCGCTTCCTGCCGCAGCTCTCGTAGAGGTCAACGGCATTCTGATAGAAGATGCGGTTCTTCAGTTCCTCGCTGACGTCGCAACCCTCGATCTT
>JBEKVD010000016.1:0-43519 GCA_049514315.1 Candidatus Limnocylindrales bacterium
CCGATTCGTCGATGGTCAGCTCGTCAGGCCAAAGGAGGTGCAGGCAGCCTGATCGAGGTCAAGCGTCGGAAGGATTTCCACACAAGTTGACGCGGGCTCGCCTCAATCGCGTGGCTGGGCGCTGTAGCAGCCTCGCCACAGCCTTATCGCCACTCACGCCGAACAGGCCTGAGTGTCGTCCTGAGCACGAAAGAGGAAGTGGAGCGGGAGACGGGTCTCGAACCCGCGACATTCAGCTTGGAAGGCTGACGCTCTGCCGACTGAGCTACTCCCGCTCGAGAGGTGGTCGGCGGCCCCGAGATTATCACGCGGCGGGTGACCGGCCAACGCCGCCACGCGCCGCCCGCCACCGGGGGCTCCGCGGCACGCGACGCTGCCCGAGATTCCGCGCGTTGCTTGGGTCGTGCCTCGGGACGCGCAGATCGGCCGCGGCTCGTGTACCGTCAGGAGGTTCCGGCCGACCGATCGTGGCTGCCCGGATACACATACGAGCGAGGGACGCGATGGCCACAGACGTCATCGAGCTTGCCGATCCAAGCTGGCATCGCCACGACTTCTACATGCGCCTGGCGCTGGTCGTCGAATCGGGCGCCAAATGCCTGGGCTCGCACGTCGGGGCGATCATCGTCCGTGACGACCGCGTCCTGGGCAGCGGCTACAACGGAACCCCCGCCGGCTACCCCAACTGCACCGAGGCCGAGCGCGGCTGCCGCCGATGCGCGCTCCGGGCGGAGCAGCCCGATGCGGGCCTCGCCGGCCGGCTCTACGACATCTGCGTGTGCGTCCACGCCGAGCAGAACGCCATGGCCACAGCCGCTCGCTTCGGGACCGCGATCGACGGGGCAATCCTCTACACGACGCTGCAGCCCTGCTTCAACTGTCTGAAGGAGCTGATGCAGATCAGGCTCCGCGGCGTGGTCTACCGCCGGGGATGGCAGGCAGCTCACCCCGACTACGCCTGGGTTGCCGCCGAATACGATCGGCTGGTCGACCACTACCGATCGAAGGGGAATGTCTTCGCCCGGTTGGCCAGCGCCGAGGAGCTGCCGGCCGCGCGGATCGAGATCGGCCACCCGGCCTGAAGCGCGCCTGCGGCGCCAGGCGCCGGCCGGGCAGCGGCCCAGGTCGGCGGAGCACCGGCCTCCTGCCGGTCAGGCAGCGCACGTCGGCGCTCGGCGTGCGCCGCGGTTTCTCGACAGCCCCGCGTCAGCGCTCTCGGCGCAGGGACACCGCGCGCCGGTACGCGGCAACGTACTGCCCCGCCAGGCCGGCTTCCCACGACCAATCGATGGCCATCCCCCGACGCTGCAGCGCGGTCCACTCGGCGCCTCCGCGGCGGTAGTGGCTCATGGCCCGCCGGCACGCATCGACGAGCGACTCGATGGTGGGGGCATCGTGAACGAACCCGGTCCCGGCTGAGGGATGCTCGTCGACGTCCACGACCGTGTCCGCCAGGCCGCCGGTCCGGTGGACGACGGGCGGTGTGCCGTATCGGAGAGCGATCATCTGGCCCTGCCCGCACGGTTCGAAGCGCGACGGCATCAGGTACAGGTCCGCGCCGGCGTAGATGCGCCGCGCCAGGACCCGGTCGAACGCCTCCACCAACGCGACCGACCCCGGATGGGCCGCCTCTCGCCGCCGGAGCTCGAGAACCAGCTTCCGATCACCCGTTCCCAGGGCCACGAGCCGTGCTCCGTCGGCGATGAGCTCCGGGGCTGCGCCGGCCAGGAGGTCGAAGCCCTTCTGCGGATCGAGCCGACCGATCATTGCCAGCACCGGGCCCGCGTCGTCCGGATCGAAACCCAGCTCGGACAACAGCAACCGCCGGCATGCCGCCTTGCCGGCAAGATCGGCGCGCGAGTAACACTCGGGCAGCGCTGCGTCTGTGGCCGGGTCCCAGACGGCCGTGTCGAGCCCATTCAGGATCCCGCCGAATCGATCTCCGAGCTCGGCGAGCGCCGGGTCGAGGCCCATGCCGAAGGCCGGGCGAAGGATCTCCTGTGCGTAGCCGGGGCTGACGGTGTTGACCAGTTCGGCCCGCCGTATCCCCTCGCGAAGCAGGAGCATCCCATCCGACTCGGGCGGCAGGGCCCTCGCCAGCTCTTCCGGGAAGAGCATGCCGGCGACCGCCTCGCGGCTGAGCCAACCCTGATAGGCGAGATTGTGGATGGTGATCATGACGGCCGCGCGGGAGATCAGCGGGTTGGTTGCGTAGGCGCAGTCCCGCAGGACGGCCGCCGGCGCGGCCTGCCAGTCGTGGAGGTGCAGCACGTCGACCGCGCGCCGGTCCGCCAACAGCGCCTCGATCGCGGCACGGCACAGGAGCCCGAAGCGCCAGCCGTTGTCCGCGTAGTCGCCCGAAGCGTCGCCGTAGTATCCCGGCCGGTCAAATGCCGGCGGATGGTCGATCAGCCGAACGCGGTAGCCTCGGTCCTCGAACTCGACGATGGAGACCTGGCAGAACCCGCTCGCGGCCGTCGGATCCGGGATCGTCAGCGGCCAGACGGTGGCCCGCTCCGGGACGACCACCCCTCGGTACCGGGGCAGGAAAACATCCACCGGCGGTTCGACAGATCCCGGTCGCTCGGCCTCGTCGCCACCCGCCGCCGCGACCCGGCCGGCTTCACCTGCGGCCTTCTTGTCGGATCCCACCGCCCGCGCCAGAGCGTCGACAACGTCCCCGAGGCCACCGGTCTTGGCCCACGGCTCGCATTCGGTGGCGATGAAGACGACCCGCATTGCTGGCTCCCTGGGTGTTGCAGAGGACGCCTCGGACGCGGGGCTCATGGTATCAACGCGGCGTCAAGCTGCACCGAGCTGCGACGAGCTACGTCCGGGCCGAACTGCACGTCACGCCGCTGCGGCGCCCAGGATACCGGCCGCGTTTGGGCCTGTCGCCGAGCAGCCTGGCGTCCGGCGACCCGCTCCCCTGGGCGGCCGAGCAAGCGGCGGCCGAGCGCCGAGCAAGCGGCGGCCGAGCGGCCTGGCGTCCGGCGACCCGCTGCCCTGGGCGGCCGCGGCGCCGCGTCTGATGCTGGCCCCACCAGCCGATCCCAGGCGGGCCCGGCCGGGGCCGAGCGAACCGGTCCTCAACCGTCGGCTATGATGCGTGGCAGATGGAACACCCGGTCCAGGTCCCAACTCTCCCGGGCGCGTCCTTTCGGCTGCCGCCGCAGCTCGAGGGTTTTCGCCGGCTTGCGTACAACATGTGGTGGAGCTGGAACCCGCGAGCCCGGGCTTTGTTCAGCCGTCTCGACGGGCTGTCGTGGTCTCGTTATCGGAACCCCGTGGAGGTCCTGTCGCAGCCTATCGCCTGGTCGGAGCTGATCGACAACCCGGATTTCATCGCGGAGTACACGCACGTCCTCTCCGCGTTCGATCGCTACATAGCCGGCGGGCGTCGGCACTGGTTCAACCGCGAGTACGGCTCCGCGCTGAGCGGACCGATCGGCTACTTCTGCGCCGAGTACGGCTTCCACGAGAGCCTGGGCATCTACTCCGGCGGCCTCGGCGTCCTCGCCGGCGACCACATCAAGTCCGCCAGCGACATGGCCATGCCGTTCGTCGGGATCGGTCTGCTCTACAAGCACGGTTACTTCCGCCAGACGATCGACGCGGACGGCCACCAGGAGCATGCCTACCCCGACTACGACCTGGCCAAGCTGCCGATCCTGCGCGTGCTCGGCCAGGACGGCGAGCCGCTCACCGTTTCCGTGGAACTGCCGGGCCGCGACCTCTACGCCGCGGTGTGGCTCGTCCAGGTGGGGCGCGTTCCGGTCCTCTTGCTGGACACGGACATATCGGACAACGCCGAGTCGGACCGGCCGATCACGCACATCCTCTATGTCCGCGGCCGCGAGATGCGCCTCCACCAGGAGCTGGTGCTCGGCGCAGGCGGCGTTCGGGCACTCAACGCCCTGGGCATCACGCCTGCGGTGTGGCACCTGAACGAAGGCCACTCCGCCTTCCTGCTCGTGGAGCGCACACGTGAGCTCGTGGCCAGGGGGATGGCGCTGGACGACGCGTTCAGGCAGGTCCGCTCCAACAGCGTCTTCACGATCCATACGCCCGTCTCCGCCGGCAACGAGCGCTTCGACGCCGACCTCGTCCGGCGAGTCGCCGGGCCGCTCTACGACGGCGACGGTCGCAAGGGCACCGGCGGCGTCCCGATGGATCGCGTTCTGGAGCTCGCCCGCGGCATCGACGGCGACGCCCGCCAGTTCGACATGACGGCCCTTTCGCTGCGACTCTCGAACGGCGCCAACGCCGTCAGCGAGCTCCACAGCGTCACCGCCAACAACACCTGGCAGGGCCTGGGAGACAAGCAGATCCTGGCCGTGACCAACGGCGTCCACATGCCGACGTGGGTCGGGCACCCGATGCGCGACCTTTTCGAGCGCCACCTCGGATCGGAGCTCGACAACATCGACTCCCACAACGGCACGGATCGATTCTGGGAGCGGACGGGGCAGATCCCCGACGTCGATCTGTGGGAGGCCCACCAGCGCCAGAAGCTCGAGCTGATGATCTTCGCCCGCAACCGGCTGCGCCACCAGTTCGCCCGACACGGCGAGTCGCCGGGCACTCTCGAGGAACTCGAGGACGACCTCGACGCCGGCGTCCTGACGATCGGCTTCGCCCGCCGCTTCGCCACCTACAAGCGGGCCGCCCTGCTCTTCACCGACATGGACCGGGTCGCCCGCCTGCTCTGGAACGTGGATCGACCGGTCCAGATCATCTTCGCCGGCAAGGCGCACCCCGCCGACCGCCCGGGTCAGGGAGTCATCCAGGACATCTTCGCCCGTTCACGCTCCCCGCAGCTGCGGGGTCGGGTCTTCATCCTGGAGGACTACGACATGCGCGTGGCCAGGTTCATGGTCCAGGGCGTGGACGTATGGCTCAACAATCCGCGCCGCCCACTCGAAGCCTCGGGCACGAGCGGCATGAAGGCCGCGGCCAACGGCGTCGTGAACCTCTCCGTTCTCGACGGCTGGTGGGACGAGGGCTGGGTCGGCGACAACGGCTGGGCCATCGGCGGCCGCGAGACCAACCCGGACGAGGGCGCACAGGACTACGCCGACTCGCAGGAGCTGTACCGCTTGCTCGAAGAGGAAGTCGTGCCGCTGTACTACGGCCGGGGCGACGACGACGTTCCGGTGGGCTGGACCGCAGAGATGCGCCGCTCCATCGCCAGCACGATCTGGCGGTTCTCCACGATCCGGATGCTGCACGAGTACGTCGAGCGCCTGTACCTGCCTGCGGCCGGCGTCGAGGTCAAGGGGCCGGCCGACCTTCGGGCGACCACGGCAGCGGGCTGACGCCGTGACGGGCGGCCGCACACGCCGGTTGGGTGGCGCCCTCCGGCTCATGGCGATTGCGGCCGTGGCGGTTTCCTGCGGGACGCCCGTACCCACCCCGCCGTTGGTACCCACCCCTGGAGCGGCGGCCAGCGCCTCTGCCGGTTCTCCGTCTGCCTCGCCGGAGTCTCCGTACGGCTCGCCGGGGGTGCCCACGGCCCAGCTCAACTACCCGCAGCGGACCGTGTTCGTCCAGCTGTTCGAGTGGAAGTGGACCGATGTCGCAGAGGAATGCGAGCAGTGGCTCGGCCCCCACGGCTTCGCCGCTGTCCAGATCTCCCCGCCACAGGAGCACGCCGAGATCGACAGCGGGGGCTATCAGTTCCCCTGGTGGGAACGCTACCAGGCCGTCAGCTACACCCTCGACAGCCGCAGCGGGACCCGGGCCGAATTCGCCGACATGGTCGGGCGATGCAGGGCCGCCGGGGTCGAGATCTACGCCGATGTGCTCCTCAACGACATGACGGCCGGCTCGGGGACCGGCAGCGCCGGCACCGTCTACACCAAATACTCGTACCCCGGCCTGTACGCGCCGGCCGACTTCCACGCCAACCCGAACCCGACGTACCCCAACATTCTGTGCGACCACTCGATCGTCGATTTCAACGATCCGGTGGAGGTTCGAACCTGCGAGCTGGACGGGCTGGCCGACCTTCGGACCGAGGAGCCCTACGTCCAGGACAAGCTGGCGAGCTACATGGCCGACCTGTACGGGCTCGGCGTGCGCGGCTGCCGCATCGACGCCGCCAAGCACATCGACCAGACGCAGCTCGCCCAGATCCTTGCCCGCCTGCGGGCCAAGCTCCCGACAGGCGCGTCCTTCTTCGTCGACCAGGAGGTCACCGATCTCGGCGGCGACGCCGTCCCGAAGACGCTGTACTACCCAACCGGCAGCGTCGACGACTTCGTCTACACATTCGATCTCACCGCTGCCTTCACCCACACCGACGAGACCATTTCATCGCTCGAGAACCTGGCCTCGGCGCCGTTCATCGCCCCGAGCGAGAAGGCTGTGGTCTTCGTCGACAACCACGACACCCAGCGGGGCCACGTCGGTTCCGGGCTGATCCTGAGCTACAAGCGGGGGAGCGTTTACGCCCTGGCAAACGTGTTCATGCTGGCCTACCCGATGGGCTATCCCCGCGTCATGTCCAGCTACGTCTTTACGGACACGGAAGCGGGACCGCCGTCCGATGCCCAGGGCCACACCGACTCGGTCTACGCCCCCGGATCCGATATCCCGAACTGCGGGCTCACGCTGGGGCAATGGGTCTGCGAGCAGCGCTGGCACGCCATCGCCGGCATGGTCGGCTTCCGCGACTTCACAGCCGGCTCGCCCACCGTCACCGACTGGTGGTCCAACCCGAGCGACGGCAACCAGATCGCCTTCGGCCGCGGCGCGGCCGGTTTCGTAGTCATCAACCGATCCACCATCCCGCTTTCGCAGACGCTGCAGACGGGGCTGGCGCCGGGGACATACTGCGACGTCGTGGGCGGCGACCTGGCCGCAGGGGGGGCCAGTTGCACGGGAGTGTCGATCACTGTCGCGCCGGGAGGCAGCGCGCACTTCGAGGTCGCGCCGATGCAGGCAGTAGCCATCCACGTCGGGGCCAAGCTCAGCGGCAGCTAGATCCAGTTGCCCAGGTTGTTGACGGGCTGAGGGCCCCTGTGCTCGGCCGTTGTGTCGACGCCACGGTCGAAGAATGGGCCCTCGATGACCATCCAACGTCCAGCTGACCCCGCGCGGTCGCCGATTGACGCCCATGCGTGGACAAGCAGGCTGATACCCCTCCGCCCGCGATCGGGGCGCCGAGTGGCGGCGCGGTTCCACGTCGCGCCAACCTGGTCGGGAATGTGGAGAAGCTGGTGACTGACCATGCCGAAACTCGAACTCGACCCGCCTCCGCAGGCATCAATTTGGGGATTGACACCGGCGAACCGCAAGCGCTAATGTGTCCATCGAACCGGTTTACTGAACCGGTTCGATGGGAGGAAGGGAGGAAGTTCGGGCCTCAGCGACCCGCAGCCCCGGGTCGACAGGTCTGGGCTCGTCCAGCGGGGAGACGTGCAGCAGCAGCGCACCACTCGCGTACGCATCGGCGACGTCGCCGGTAGGGCCGGCGTATCCAAGTCAACCGTTTCGACTGCGTTCAACAACCCGGAGCGGTTACGCGTCGGGACGACGGCCCGGATTCGCGCGGTTGCCGATGAGCTCGGTTATCGGCCCCACCCGGTGGCCCGGATGCTCGCGCAACGCCGCACCAGCACCCTCGGCATCCTGACGCCGCAGGCCCTCGTTGTCGCGTTTGCCAACCCGTTCTTCAGCATGTTCAGCCAGGGGGTGGCCAGCGTCGCCGAGGAGTTCGGCTATGGTCTGCTGTTCGTCTCGCCGCTCCACGGATCGCTGGCGCGGGCGGCGGGCCAAGCGAGCGTCGACGGCTTCGTCGCCATCGGCCTGGGCGAGGACCACCCCGAGGTCGAGCAGATCAGGAGTGCGGGCCTGCCGATCGTGCTCGTAGATTCGGCTGCGTTCCCCGAGCACAGCTCGATCGCCGTTGACGACGAGGGCGGCGCATTCGCGGCTGCCCGGCATCTCCTGGATCTTGAGCACACCGAGTTCCTGGTTCTGGCCGTTGAGCCACCCAATTTCGGGATCGAAGGCGGCACCGTCGGCCCGGCGCTCGAGGGTGTCATGGCCCGGCGACTGCGGGGCTATCGGCGGGCACTCGACGCCGGAGGAGTGGAGCTGGCCGACGAGCGCGTCGTGACCGGTCCGGCCAGCTTCGATGGCGGCATGGCCGCCTTCGAAAGGGCTCTAGAGGCCGGCCTCCATTTCACAGCCGTCCTGGCGATGAGCGACGCGATGGCCATCGGAGCCATTCACGCCGCGCACGAACGAGGGCTGACCGTCCCAGGAGACGTCAGCCTGGTTGGTTTCGACAACATCGACGAGGCCGAGCACACCCATCCGCCCCTCACGACTGTGCACCAGCCGGTCAGGGAGAAGGGCGCGGAAGCAGCCAGGTTGCTGCTCGCGGCGGTCGACCGACGCGATTCCGGGCAGCCAGAACACCGGCTCCTTGAGACTCGGCTGATCATCCGCGCGTCAACCGCCCGGTTGGCGCGCGAACGACGGGAGGTGTACGCGGCAAGCTGAGACAAGTATGGGAGCGGTCGGGTCGACTCACGAGACGTCCGGGTCGGCTCGGATCGACAACACGCGATTTCGGGCGGCACGACCGGCCGAGCCAGAGAGGACGTCCGGAAGAGGAGAGGAACGAACATCACATGAAGACACTTTCCCGATTGGGCTCCCTTGTCGCCGTTGCGATCCTGGCGGCCGCGTGCTCTTCGAGCAGCGCGACACCCACTTCCGGCGCCGGCACCATGAGCGGCTCTCTCACGATCTGGGACGCCTACGCTTCGGGCGGCGGGTCCGAAGGCGCGGCGATGGAAGTCGTCCTTGCCAAGGCCAAGACCGCCTTCCCGAATCTGAAGATCACCGAGGTCGTGGTTCCGTTCTCCGACATCTACACCAAGGTCGAGACGGCCTGGGGCTCCGGCGAGACGAGCCCCGACATGTACATCGCGCCGAACGACAACCTCGGCACCGAGCAGCGCGAAGGCATCCTCATGCAGGTGGATGACGCGATGGCCCCGGTGCAGAGCAACTTCACCCAGGTCTCCCTGGACGGCGCCAAGGTCAACGGCCACTTCTTCGAGATTCCTGAGAGCATGAAGGCCATCTCCATGCTCTACAACAAGTCTCTCGTCACCAACGTGCCGAAGACCACCGACGACCTCCTGGCGCTGGCGAAGGCCGGCACGAAGATCGGCATCATGGAGTACGCGGGCGGCTACTACAACTGGTGGATCTTCAACGCCTTCGGCGGCCAGCCGCTGATGGACTCCACCGGCAAGTGCACTGCTGAGTCCACAGGCGTCTCCGACGGCCTCGCCTACCTGAAGGCCCTCAAGGACACCGGCAACGTCACGTTCTACACCACCGAGGCTGCCGCCGAGAGCGACTTCGAGACCGGCAAGCTCGGCATCGACCTCGAGGGCCCGTGGGCCACCGGCGACTTCGAGAAGGCGCTCACCACCAACCTCGGCATCGCCGAGATCCCGGCCGGGCCCAAGGGCAAAGCCCTGCCGATGTCCGCCCCCGACGGCTGGTATATCAACATCAACATCAGCGACGCCCAGAAGGCGCTGGCGACCCAGTTCGCCCTCTGGGAGGTCAGCGCGGCGGGCGGCGAGCAGACATTCGCCGACCAGGCTGGCCATCTCCCCGCGGTCAAGGACGCGACCGTCAAGGACCCGATCTCCCAGGGCTTCGCGGCGCAGATCATCGACAGCTATCCGCGGCCCCAGACCAAGCAGCTGGGCGCCTACTGGAGCAACTGGGGCAACGCCTTCGACTCGGTAGTGATCAAGGGCACCGACCCGGTCGCAGCGGTTGCCACCGCCTGCGATGCGATGAATAAGGCCAACGGCTTCTAGTTCTGACCGGTACCCGAAGGGCGCCGGAAACCTCCGGCGCCGTTCGCAAACCAGGACCGGGGAAGCGGTATCCGGCCCGCGACGCGGTGATGTCGTGAAACCGCAGGATCCCTGGGTCCAACACCTCGCATTGGAAAGGTGAGGATCGGTTCCAAAGCGGGACCGCCTGACACAACGCGGAGGGCGTAACCTTGAGTGCCCCACCGAAGGCGACGTATGTGCGGCCGCACCGGATCTTCGGTGCCGACGCTCGGGTCGCTTTCCTCTACCTCATCCCAGCTTTCGCGGTGATGGCGATCATCACCTTCTATCCACTGATCTACCAGGTCTGGATGTCCTTCACGGACTTCCAGACCCAGAACCTGAGGTCGGGCGCTCCCGCGCCGCCATGGATCTGGTTCGGCAACTACATCAGGATCCTGACCAACGACATCGCCGGCATCCCGAACTACGACTTCCTCAGGATCCTCGCGTTCAACCTGTTCTGGGCGTTCAGCAACGTGATCATCCATGTCTGCCTGGGCGTGGCGATCGCGCTCCTGCTCAATCAGAAGGGCTTGATAGGCCGGCAGATCTACCGAGCCATCTTCGTGCTGCCTGTGGTGATCCCGCCGATCATCGTGGCCACGGTCTGGCGCAACATGTTCGACACCAACAACGGGGCCATCAATTACCTCATCGCGATCATCCTGCGCCAGCCGCCGGGCAGCGTTCAGATCGCCTGGCTGACCGACCCGGGCAATCCGATCTGGTTCTTCCCGCTGCTGCCTCTCTCATACTTCGCCCTGCTGGCAGCGAACGTCTGGCTGGGCTGGCCCCTCAACGCCGTCGTCGCCACGGGGGCCCTCCAGAGCATTCCGCAGGACCTCTACGAGGCCGTGGAGATGGACGGGGGCGGCCCCTGGACCAAGTTCAGGGTCGTGACCCTGACGTACCTGCGGCCGGCGATGCTCCCCTTCGCTATCTACGGTTTCGTGATCACGTTCAACCTGTTCTACCTGTCGTACTTCATGTCGGCCGGAGGACCCTTCGGCAGAACGGAGCTGCTCGTCACCGAGGCATACCGCCTGGTCAACGAGCAGCACCTCTACGGCGTGGCCGCGGCGTTTTCCGTGATCATGTTCCTGATCCTGCTGGCGCTCACTCTCATCACCAACAGGCTCACGAAAGCGACGGCCAGTTATGTCGACTGAGCGAACTGCAGATCGCCATCACGGAGGGCTCGACCGATGAGCGGCAGTGTGCAAGCGATCGCCCGGCCAGTGGCCCGGCCTGCTGCCGCGATCAAACGACGGCGCGTCTTCCGGTGCCTCAGGAACCAGGCCGTGATGCAGGCGCTGTGCATCCTGGTGACCATCACGGTCCTGTTCCCGATCGTGTACGTGTTCGGCGTGGCCCTCGATCCCCGCAACCTCGCCCGGCCCGACGGACTGAACCTCATCCCCCCGAACCCTTCTCTCGCGGCCTTCGGGAGGGCGATCGCCGAGCCATCGCCTAACCCGATCTCGTTCTGGGAGCTGGCCCTGAACAGCCTGCAGTTGGCCCTCTCCACCTCGCTGGTGAGCGTGGCCTTCGGTGTATCGGCCGCCTACGCCTTCTCGCGGCTCAAGTTCAGGCTGCGGTCGGCGCTGATGATCGCCGTGCTGGCAGTGCTCATGCTGCCGTCGGTTGCCACGATCGCCCCCCTCTTCGTGCTGCTGAACAGCGTCAAGGTTGGCGACTTCATCCTGCGGGACTCGATCCCCGGCGTGGCGCTGGCTCTGATCTCCGGGGCGCTTCCCTTTGCCATATGGAACCTGAAGGGCTACCTCGACACGATCCCGAAGGACCTCGAGGAGGCCGCGACCATCGACGGCTGCACCCGCAACCAGTCCTTCCGCTACGTGATACTGCCGCTGGCCATGCCGGCCCTCGCGGTCACCGCCTTCCTGGGCTTCGTCGCCGGGTGGACCGACTTCTACTTCTCCTGGATGTTCCTGGATCACACCAAGGACTTCACCCTTACCATGGCCCTCTTCGGCATGGTCGGAACCTACGCAAACACGACACCGTGGAGCACGCTCTCGGCCTTCGCGATCCTGGTATCGCTGCCGGTCTCCGTGGTCTACCTCATCTTCCAGAGGTGGATCATCGGCGGCCTTGCGATAGGCGGCGTGAAGGGCTGAGAAGCCCGAGCGCATCATCGGTGCGGTGAGATTTCTGCCGCCCTGCCGGTCGCCAGGCGGGCAAGGCGGCAGAATCGCCGCCATCCAGTTGCGGACGCCTCGGCTGGCGAAGCCGCGAGCGGAAGGCTTGCGGAAGGCGACGCCGTGGAACTCCGCCCGTGTTCAACACCTGTCAGGGAAGTGAGACCATCACGTGGCAGCGACCGTTTCCCTCTCCCTCGTGATCCACAACCACCAGCCTGTGGGCAACTTTGGCTGGGTCATCGAGGACGTCTACGAACACGCCTACGCGCCGCTGCTCGTTGCCCTGGAGCGGCATCCCGGGATCCACCTGGGCCTCCACTACACGGGCCCGCTGCTGCAGTGGATGGCTGCCAACCGACCGGGGTCTCTCGACCAGGTCCGGCGGCTGGTGGACCGCGGCCAGGTGGAGATCGTCGGCGGCGGATACTACGAGCCGATCCTGGTTGCGCTGCCCGACCGCGACCGGCACGGCCAGCTGGTTCGCATGGCCGAGGAGCTGAAGGCCCTCTTCGGGCGCCGCCCGGCCGGCGCCTGGCTGGCAGAGCGGGTCTGGGAGCCGTCGCTGGCCTACGACCTGGCGGCAGCCGGCTATCGCTGGACCGTCCTGGATGACAATCACCTGCGGGCGGCGTCGATCAAGGAAGACGCCATGTGGACGGCCTTCACGACCGACGATCGCGGCCTGCGCCTCACCGTCTTCGGCACCGAGCAAGGGCTGCGCTATCGAATCCCGTTCAAGCCGGTCGATGACCTGATCTCCTACCTGCGGGCCCGGGTCACCCCGGATGGACGCTTCGTCGGGATGATGGGCGACGACGGCGAGAAGTTCGGCGGATGGCCTGGCACGTTCGAGTACTGCTGGGGCCGCGACCGGTGGGTCGAGCGGCTGTTCGAGGCGATCGAAGCCAACGCCGACTGGCTGGCCACGGTGACACCGTCGGCATGGCTGGAGCGGCAGCCTCCCACGAGGCTGGCCTACTTCCCAACAGCTTCGTACGTTGAGATGACGGAGTGGGTCCTGCCGCCCGACGAGACGCTTGTCTTCTCCGGTCTGCTCGATAAGGCCCGCGAGGGAGGCCTGCCCGAGGCGAGGTTCCTGCGAGGCGGCTTCTGGCGAAACTTCGCCGCCCGGTACCGCGAGATCAACGAGCTGCACAAGCAGATGCTGCGGGCCTCGTCCAAGGTTGACGAGATGGCGCCCGGGCCGGCCCGGCAGCTCGCCGTGGACCACCTCTACCAGGGCCAGTCGAACGACTGCTACTGGCACGGGCTGTTCGGCGGCATTTACATCGTCCACATGCGGCTGGCGACCCTGAACCACCTGATCGCGGCCGAGGACCTCGCGGATGCGGCAGCCGCGGCTTCCGGCGGCGAGCCCTACGGCATCCACTCGGTCGACACGAACCTGGACGCGGTCGACGAGGTCCTGGTCACCTCGCCGGCGCAGACGATCGTCATCGACCCCGGGCATGGCGCCGCCATCTCCAGCTGGGACCTGCGGGCAAGCCGGCTTGCCGTAGCCTCCGTGCTGCGCCGCCGGCGAGAGGCGTATCACGAGCGGCTGGTCGCCCATGACCGGGTCGCCTACGGCGACGCGTCGGGCACCGGCGAGGGCGAGGAGATCCCGGGCGCGGCCGATGCCCCAAGGACGATTCACGACATCGTCGCTTCCAAGGAACCCGGCCTGGCCGCCTTCCTGAACTACGACCGCTATGAGCGCCAGAGCGGCCTGCTTCACCTGCTCCCCGCCGACGGCCGGACCCGCGCCGATGCGTTCGTGAACTCGAGCTTCGAGGAGTTGGGCGATTTCACGGAAGGTGCCTACGAGCCGGTCGTCGCCGGGGCGAACCTGCTCGTCGCCCGCCGGCTGGGGACCGTGCGTGCCGACCGAGGAGATCGACCGCTCGCCGTCGAGAAAGTCTATCGGTTCGGTGGCGATCGATCGAAGCCGACGCTCGAACTCCAGACGACCCTCGAGAACCCGGGCGACGAACCACTGGCCTTCGAGCTCGCAGTGGAGTGGAATCTCAACCTGTTGGGCGGCGGCCACAACCCGGCGGCCTACTACGAGGCCAGCGGCGGAGAGCGAACGCCGCACGACGCCGGCGGCGCCGTCGAGTCGGCTTCATCGATCGCCTTTGGCAACGACTTCGAGGGCGTCCGCATCGTCGCCAGGCCGGAGCCGGCCGCACGGCTTACGTGGTACCCGGTCGAAACTGTCTCCAACTCCGAGGCCGGCTTCGAGCGCGTCTACCAGGGCAGCTCGCTGCTCTTCCGCTGGCCTGTCTCGCTGGCCCCGGGCGAGCGCGGGACCTTCGCAGTCAGGTTCGCCGTCGCACAGACGATCGACCACTCGGCCGCCGAGACCGAGTAGCGATGTCCATCCTTCCGACGGAAGGCCATGTTCCCAGCTGAGTTCCCGTCCGGGGCCGCCCGCACCGCCCCGACTCCGCTACCATCCGCCTGGTGAGTCGCCCGCAGCTCGCCGTCCACGGCCATTTCTACCAGCCGGAGCGCCGCGACCCGTTCAGCGGCGAGATCGCCCCTCAGCCGGCGGCGGCCCCATATCGCGACTGGAACGCCCGGGTCGACGCCGAGTGCTACAAGCCCAACGCCGAGCGCGGCAACCTCCGGCACATCTCGTACGACCTGGGGCCAACGCTTGCGGGCTGGCTAGCGGCCGAGGACGCCTCCACCCACAAGAACTTCCTGGACTCGGACCTGCCCGACGGCCTGGACGAGCCGGCGTGCGGCAACGCCATGGCGCAGGCCTACCACCACGCTATCCTGCCGCTCGCTTCGCTCGCGGACCGGCGCACCGAGATTCGGTGGGGCCTGCGCGACTTCGAGCTGAGGTTTGGCCGGCGGCCGGCGGGCATCTGGCTACCCGAAACCGCCGTCGACTTGCCGACGCTGCGCGTCCTGTGCGAGCTGGGAGTTCGCTACACGATCCTGGCGCCGTGGCAGGCCGCAGACCCGCGCCTGGACACGCGCCGGCCGTACCGAGTCGACCTCGGATACCGGCACTCGATCGTCGTCGTCTTCTACGACGCTGCGCTTTCGGCGTCGGCGTCGTTCGAATCGGGCGCCACGATCAACGCCGACGCCTTCGCCCGGGAACGGGTATTGCCCCGCCTCGCCGGCCCGGGCTTCCCCGACGGGACGGCCCGCCTGGCCGTGATCGCCACCGACGGCGAGCTCTACGGCCATCACCAGAAGTTCCGCGACCTCTTCCTCGCCCGGCTCGTGCAACCCGGGCCGGACGTTCCCGATCGCGGCTTCGACATCACCACCGTCGGCCGGGTTGCGGGCGTGACTCCCGCCGCCACTCTACCCGCGGCTCAGATCGCCGAACGGACGTCGTGGAGCTGCCACCACGGTGTGCTGCGCTGGACCGGCGAGTGCCCGGACGCCGCCGACGGCCGATGGAAGGGCCCGCTTCGCGCCGCCCTGGATCGGCTCGCAGCCGCCATCGACGCGGTCGCCGGGGGGCTCGCCGCCGACTTCATGGAGCCGCCCGCGCTGTTGGGGGCCCGCGACGAGTACATCGACGTGGTCTTCGGCGCCGAGGCGGCGGAGGGCTTCTCCAGGCGCTGGCTACCCCGGGCCGGCGACCGGCAACGGGCTTGCTTGCTCTCCCTCATGGAGGCCGAACGCTGGCGCCTGGCCATGTTCGCCAGCGACGGCTGGTTCTGGGGCGACCCGGTTCGTCCCGAGACCAAGCAGATCCTGCTCTGCGCGGCCAAAGCCGTCCGGCTGATCGACGACTCGGCCGGGACCGACCTCGAAGGCCGGCTCATCGACGACCTGTCGCTGTTTGTTTCCCCGTCGCGCCGCATCGACGGGGCGGCCATCTACGCGGAGGCCCTTTCGGACTCGAACCAGCCCGTCTACCGGTTTCGCCGGAGGGACGCTGCTGCTCGCTGAGACGCCAAATCGCGCTCCGGCCGCGGGCTGGTCGCGCTCCGGCCGCCGGACGCGGCCTGGCAAGTGCCGGCTGGACGCTCCGGCCGCCGGACGCGGCCCGGCGAGCGCCGGCTGGAGATCACGCTTCGTGGCCCGGCGCAGCCCTGATAGACTCGCGACGACCGGCCTGCGGCCCGTGGTTCGGAGCCGCCGGCTCCGCAGACACGTCGGAGCGCATCTCGTGGCATTCGAGTTCCACATCTCGAAGGCGGCTCGCGACCGCTACGAGTTCGAATCGGCGCTCTTTCAGACCAGCGGCAACGTCATCATCCCGGACTTTCCGGCCGCGCGAGTCTTCGCCAAGCGAATGAACGACCGCGCCGACCCGGTGCGCTACCCCGGCCGCATCGTCCACGCCGCCGAACTGAACGCCATGGGGTTGATCGACGAGATCCTCCACCACGCCGTCGAAATCTACCGCCGGACCGTCAACCCGCGAGTCATGTCGGATGCCGTGGCCGCGCTCGAGGCCCGGCTCGAGCCGGACGTCTTCAACCATGCCCTGGCCCAGTTCGTCGAGCAGTTCCCGCCGCTGGCGGTCGTGCGCGGCGGCCTTGATCCCCTCGCCTACCTGGCCGGTGAGACCGAGGGCCACGCCAACCGAGCCATCGTCCTCGAAGAGCTGCTCATGCTGTGGCTGGCCAACGTCAACCCTGCCTTCGGCACGTTCGACGAGCTCTTCGACGACTCCGAGCTGGTCCAGAAGACGGCCTACGGCGAAATGATCGCCGGGTTGCGTGAGTTCTTCGACAGCCAGCCCGGCTTCGGCCCCGAGGGGCTGTCGCTGATCGCCTTCCTGAGGGCTCCAGCGATCGCCGCGCCGGACTCGCTGGCGGCCCAGCTCCGGTACATTCGAACGCGATGGGGCCTGGTCCTGACCCCGTTCCTGGATCGACTGGTAGTAACCCTGGACGTCCTCCACGAGGAGGAGGTCGCGCTGTGGATGCGGACGCACCCGAGTCCCGGGCCCGCCGCCGGGACCGCCGGCCCCGGCCTGGGCGGCCTCGAGAACGAGTACGAGCGGTTCAGCCGGGACCGCGAGTGGATGCCGCGGGTCGTGCTGATGGCCAAGACCACCTACGTCTGGCTCGACCAGCTTTCGAAGCGCTACGGCCGCTGGATCCACCGGCTCGACGAGATCCCCGACGAGGAGCTGGAGGCGCTGTCGCGGCGGGGCTTCACGGGGTTGTGGCTGATCGGGCTGTGGGAGCGCAGCCGGGCCAGCCAGCGCATCAAGCAGTGGCGCGGGAACCCCGAAGCGGCTGCGTCGGCCTACTCCCTGATGGACTATCGCATCGCCGACGACCTCGGGGGGGATGAGGCCTTCCAGCAGCTTCGCGGTCGATGCTCGGCGCGAGGCATTCGCCTGAGCTCCGACATGGTGCCCAACCACATGGGCATCGACTCGCGCTGGGTCATCGAGCATCCCGACTGGTTCCTCAACCTCCGGGATTGCCCGTATCCCTCCTATTCGTTCACGGGCGGCGACCTGTCCGACGACGAGCGGGTCACGATCCAGATCGAGGACCACTACTGGAGCTCGACCGATGCCGCGGTCGTTTTCAAGCGGACCGACAACTGGACCGGCGACGTCCGCTACATCTACCACGGCAACGACGGCACGAGCATGCCGTGGAACGACACGGCCCAGCTCGACTACCTCAAGCCGGAGGTTCGTGAGGCCGTCATCCAGACGATCCTCCACGTCGCCCGCCAGTTCCCGATCATCCGCTTCGATGCCGCCATGACGCTGGCCCGGCGCCACATCCAGCGACTGTGGTTCCCGGAGCCCGGGCAGAGCGGCGCGATCCCGTCCCGGGCCGAGCACGCCATCACCCGGGCCGTCTTCGACGAGCGCATGCCGGCCGAGTTCTGGCGCGAAGTGGTCGATCGCGTTGCCGCAGAAGTGCCCGACACTTTGCTCCTCGCCGAGGCGTTCTGGCTGCTCGAGGGCTACTTCGTGCGAACCCTCGGCATGCACCGCGTCTACAACAGCGCCTTCATGAACATGCTCCGCGACGAGGAGAACGCGAGCTACCGCCAGGTGATCAAGGACACGATCGAGTTCGACCCCGAGGTCCTCAAGCGCTTCGTCAACTTCATGAGCAACCCGGACGAGCGCACTGCGGTCGACCAGTTCGGCAAGGGCGACAAGTACTTCGGCGTGGCCACGTTGATGGCGACGATGCCGGGCCTGCCGATGATCGGACACGGCCAGGTAGAGGGCTTCGCCGAGAAGTACGGGATGGAATACCGGCGGGCCTATCGCGACGAACAGCCGGACGGCTGGCTGGTGGAACGTCACGAGCGCGAGATCTTCCCCCTCTTCCACCGCCGCTACCTCTTCGCCGAGGTGGCCGACTTCCTCCTGTACGACGTCTACGATCCGGGCGGCTGGGTCAACGAGGACATCTTCGCGTACTCGAACCGCCACGGCGACGAGCGCGCGCTGGTCGTCTACCACAACCGCTATGCCGAAGCGAAGGGCTGGATCAAGACGTCGGCGGGGTTCTCGGTGCCGGATGGGGGCGGCGGACGGCGGCTGATCCAGAGGTCGCTCGGCGAGGCGCTCGGCCTTCACCCGGACGGCGACTGGTACACGCTTCTCCGAGAGCAGCGATCCGGCCTCGAATTCCTGCGGCGCTCGTCCGGCCTCTGCCGCGACGGGTTGTACGTCGAGCTGCACGCCTACGGCTGCGAGGTCTTCCTCGATATCCACGAGGTCCAGGACGGGCCTTCGGGCCAGTTGCAGCGCCTGTCCGAACGAATCGGGGGCGCCGGCGTGCCGAGCATCGGGGCGGCCCTGCGCGAGATGCAGCTGCGGCCTCTTCACGATGCCGTGCGCGGGCTCTCGGAAGGCCAGACGCTTCGGCGCGTGGCCCAGATCGGGGCGGCCCGCGCGGCAGCGGCGTGCCCCGGCGTCGCGGCCGTGGACCTGGGCCTGCGTGGCCCGGCGAGCCGGATCGCGACGGCGGAGGGCGGCGGCTCGGCGAGCGATGTCGCGGCAGACGGGGGCGCGGCGGACGGGGGCGCGGCGGACGGGGGCGCGGCGGACGCGGCAGGCGGGGGCCCGGCGGACCCGGCTGGCGGGGCGCGGAACGTGGCCTCGGCCGCCTCGGGCGATGCCGGGTCCGGCACTGAGGACCTGGCCCAGCTTCTCGACCGCGCCGCTGGCCAGATGCTCCGGGCCCTCCATGCGCTGGTCGACGTGACCGGCGCGGCCGGCGACGTGGACCGGGCGGCGGCGGACTTCCGGCTGGGCCTCGAAGCGGCCCTGCGACTGCCCGGCCTGGGCGGGGAGCGGGTTTGCGCCGGACTTACCGACGAGTGGACCTGGGTCGCGCTCATCGGCCGACTCGTGTCGAAGGCGCTGGCAGCGGTAGCTGAGCCCGGCGACGGCACCAGCACCTCGCTCGACGAGCTGCAGCTCGGCGCCGTCATCGCCGACGTGTTCCGGGACCTGGGCCTCGACGATGGTGCGGCCTGGCGTCTCGTGGCGTTGATCCGGATGCTGGGTCGACTACCACTGCCGTCGTCCGTGGAGGGGCTCCCGGCGGCAGATCGGGCCCCGGCGCTGGTTCGGGCGCTCATCGCCGACGAGTCCGTCAGGCCGTACATCCGCGTCAATGTCTGGGAAGGCGTGAGCTGGTTCAACCGCGAGTCGTTTGCCCAGGTTCTGTGGTGGATGCTGGCCCTGGACGCGCTCGAAGACAAGGCCGAGGTTCCCGCGGCAAAGGCCAGGACCGCCAGACGCCTCCGTTCGGCCCAGCGGCTGACTGCCACCCTCGCGAAAGCCGCCGAGGCTAGCGGTTACCAGCTCGACAGGCTCGAGGCCGCGGCCGGAGCGCGGTCGTAGCGCGGGTCCGGGGCCGGCCTGCGCCGGACCCGCTCGTGCCTTCAGACTGTTGGCACGGTCGGCCGAACGGACGCCTTCCTGGGCGAGCCAGGGCGGATCGCCAGGCCCGGGTACCGTGGCTTCAGGATGCCGGCGGCCAGCCGCACGATATCTGCGTGGACCTCGTCCGGGGATCGGCCGCCGTCGATCACCCGGACGTCTTCGCCCTCCTCGCCCAGGCGCCCGATGGCCGCGTCGTACAAGTCGGCAATGCGGGCCAGCGCCCCCCGATCCTCCTCAAAGCGCTCCCGGGTAGCCCGATGGCTGAGCCGCTCCAGGCCCACGTCCACCGGCACGGACAGGAAGACCGTCAGATCCGGACGGTATGCGAATCGGTTGATCTCGAGGATCCAGGCGAGATCGCACGCGAGGGCCTGATAGGCCAGGCTCGAGAGATAGTAGCGGTCGGCGACCACGGTCATGCCCCCCGCGAGCGCGGGTGCTATCTCAGAGGTGAGGTGGTCCATCCGGTCGGCCGCGAACGCCAGCGCTTCCGCCTGAGGACCGCCCAGCTCGAGGCGTTTGCCGATGTGAAGGCGAAGCATGCCGCCGATCGGGCCCTTCGACGGTTCGCGGGTGAAAGTGCATGGGACGCCGACCAGATGCAGCCACTGCAGCAGCATGTCGGACTGCGTGGTCGAGCCGGAGCCGTCGATTCCCTCGATGACGATGAGGGCGCCCGGATGTGGGTTCTCTGGGTTCATCGGATGTCGGGCTCCTCGTCTTCCCCAGGGCTCGCCATGAGATCGAGCGTCCTGCCCGTTTCCGTGCATCGCCCCGGCAATCAGATTGTCGCAGCCTCGAACCCGGCTGTCGCCGACGGAAGGCGTACGCCGTTTCCGGTCTCGGGTTCAAGTTCCCGGTGACGCGCGATTCTCGTTTCCTTACGATTTCACGAACCGGTCGCCGGCATCCACCCGGAACGGCCCGAGAGGGGATGCCCGTTATGCTGTCGGTGAAGGAGAGCTGAGCATGACCGTGACGCGCCGCCGTCGCCTGGCGGCCAGGGCCGCTGCCTGGGCCGTCGCGCTGATGGCCGTCGCCGGCTGCGCCGGCTCGAACGCCGGCACTGCCACGCCCTCGCCTGCCCCCGCTACCCCCATCGTGCCGGCTCCGACGGCTGCCATCAGCACTCCCACCGACAGCCCGTCGCCAGGCCTCGAGCTCACCGCGCCGCCCGAGAGCCCGACGCCGACCCCGAGCCTTCCACCGGCGGACACCTTACCCCTGGTCAACAGCTGCGACCCGGCTTCGGTCCCGGGAGCCATCGCGGTGCCGCCGGCGAGCGGCCCGGCGGGCTCCTTCGTCCTGCGCGTGCCCATCCTGATGTACCACCGGATCGTACCCATCGACCTGGCCGGCGACTCGCTCCCCGGCCTGGTCGTGCCGCCTGAGACGTTCGCCGC
This sequence comes from Candidatus Limnocylindrales bacterium, assembly GCA_049514315.1. Taxonomy (GTDB): domain Bacteria; phylum Chloroflexota; class Limnocylindria; order Limnocylindrales; family CSP1-4; genus Fen-1039. The sequence goes on from JBEKVD010000016.1 coordinate 21,317, forward strand.
TCAGCTGGCGGCCCTGCAGGGGGCCGGCTGGCGCACGATCACGATGGCGACGCTCGCGAACGATCTGGCAGCCCACGTGACGCCGCCGGCGAAGACCTTCGTCATCACCATCGACGACGGCTGGTACGACGGCTACACCTACGCCCTGCCGATCCTGGCGGGCCACGGCTTCGTGGCCACGTACTTCGTCATCGCAAGCCGGATCGATCAGGGGAGCTTCCTTTCGTCCGCTCAGCTTCGGGCGCTCGTGGCCGCGGGCGACGAGATCGGCGACCACACCATGGACCACGTCAATCTGACCGCGCAGGGAACCGCGAAGCTGAAGTACGAGATCGATGCGGCCGCCGCCCGGATCGCCCAGGTCACAGGGGTCTGGCCCGAATCCCTGGCCTACCCGTCCGGCCACGAAGACAGCCTCGTCGCAGCCGCGGTGGCCGCGTGCCAGGATCTGCGAATCGCGGTGATCGAGGGGCACCTCGTCATGGTGCAGCCGGTGGCGCCGAAACCGGGCGCGAGTCCGGCTCCTCCCCTGACGACGACCCTTCAGGCGTACGAGTCACCGGCGAACCAATTCGTGATCCCCCGAATCCGGGTCTCGCCGGGCACGACGCCCGCGGGCCTGCTGGCCGAACTGGGTGCCCATCAGTAGACGGACCGAGCTCCAACGCGCCCGGGGTCGCAAGGGCCAGCGCCACGTCCGGAGAACCGGCCTACCCGATCGGAAACTCGTAGCCCACCGCTTAGGGTAGGTCATGGAGTGACATCGGCCACTGGCGCGGGAGGGCCGTGCTACCCGATTGTTTCCCCATGCTCGTGGCCAGGCGGGAGGGCCAGGAGTTTCGGGCTGTCCCTACCGGCGCGCGGTGCCGCCGGCCGGGAAGTGAAAGGAGGCGTCCCCTTGGATACCCCAGCGACGTACTTGAGCTGGAACTTCATCCTGATATCGGTCCCGAACCTGTTGATGATCGCCGGGATGGTCGTGATCTTCGTGGTCGCGCTGCTCGCGCCGTTCCCGAGCCACGGCGAAGTCGCCGAGTCGGAGGACGCCCCCGATGCGTGAGGCCAACCCCGAGCCGCGGGCCGAGCACTCGAGCTGGACGTTTTCGATCAGGCGCCTACTGGCACGAAATCTGCCGTTGAAGAACTTGTTGCCGGATCGCCAGCCGGTCTTCGTGGGCTCCTGGGTCTACATCTTCGGCGTCGTCGCCATCGCCGGTCTCATCTGGATCGTCGCGAGCGGGGTCGTCCTGGACTTCTTCGGGCCGCAGTGGTGGCACGAATCGAGCGTCGGCCGCTTCGTGAACAGCGTGCACCTCTGGTCGGTCCAGGTGTTCTTCGTCTTCATGGTTCTTCACCTGTGGGGCCAGTATTTCATGGCAGGCTGGCGTGACGGACGGGCGCCCACCTGGATGGTGGGGGTGGTCATCTTCGCCTTCAGCATCGTGACGGCGTTCACCGGTTTCATTTCGCAGCAGAACTTCGACGGCGAGTGGATCGCGGTCAACGCCAAGGACGCGACGAATGCCGCCGGGATCGGGTCGTTCTTCAACGTCCTCAACTTCGGCCAGATGTACGGCCTCCATATCGTGCTCCTGCCACTCCTGGTCGTGAGCCTGCTGGGCGTCCACATCGTGCTGGTACGAATGCGCGGCGTGGTGCGGCCGCTCGGCCATCAGCCCGCGGCCCGGTCATCGAGCGAGGAGCGCCCGTCATGACCTCCGCCGATCGCCAGGCGAACTATTACGCCGGCATAAAGATGATCCACTTCGACCTGGTCAAGGAGCTCGTGCTCGCGCTCTTCGCGGTTTCCCTCGTCGTCATCGGTCTCGCGGGAGTCCTCTCCTCGCCCGATGACCCGGCGGTGACGATCCAGACCTGGGCCACGAAGGACCCGGTCGACTTCGTCACGACGGCGGCGTCCGAGCTGGCCGGCACGAGCGGCACGGCCGGATACGGACCGCCCTACAACAACACCGCCGACGCGGCCCAGGCGATCGGACCGATCGCTCCGCAAGCGTGGGCGGGCGTGACCATCCCGATCGACACGGCGGAAGCATTCGTCCTTCGGCCGCTCGGTTTCGCCGCGATCGGCAGTCCGACCATCACGACGGCGCTCCAGACCTACGGGGCAGCCAGCACGGACCAGCAGCAAACGTGGCTCACGAACTACTCGACCGCTCTCGCGGACGCGACCGTCGTGAACGACCAGGTCAGCGTTGCATCGGGTGACTATGGGCCCGTGCCCGATCTGATGCAGGGCCTGCTGGGGCTCGCCCGTACCGGCGCCCTCGACGGCCTGCTCCTGAGCAACGGCAACCTGTACCAGACCGACTTCACGCTGCCGCTGCTCTTCCTGGGCGACGGCAGCTACCTCCCCGGCCTTGCCGCCGATCAGCACCTCACGGGCGACCAGTGGGGAATGATGAACGAGACCGGCATGTACCCCGGCCAGACATGGCTGTGGCTCTTCTCGTTCTGGTACCAGATCCCACCCTTCAACACGGCCTCGAACACCGACCTGGTCGTGATAATCCTGATGATCGTTCTGACGACGCTACTGGCGCTCGTCCCGTTCATCCCGATCCTGCGCGACATACCGCGCTGGGTCCCCATCCATCGCCTCATCTGGCGGCGCTACTACCGTAGCCTCTGACGGCGAAGCGCCGGGCGGCAGTTGCGCCGGGCGGCAGTTGCGCCGGGCGGCAGTTGCGCCGGGCGGCGAGGGAGAATCGGGCCGCGTGCGACCGGGCAACCGGGAGCCGCGGCCCGATGCCGTCTGGACCCTCGCGTGATCGGCCGCCGGTCACGGCGAGTCGGCTGTCCGCCACTCCCGAGGGGGCTACTTCCCGCGCAAAGCGTCCAGGAATCGCACCCGCGCCCCGAACCGCAGGACCGAGTTGGCGTAGATACGCCCGGCCAGCCAGGTCAACACGACTGCCGTCGCGAGGGCCAGCGCGATCGCGAGGGCGATCTGCCACGAGGCAGCATCGCCCGTCGCCATCAGGACGGGCATGAGCACCGGTGCAAACGGCGGCAGCACCGACAGCACCGTGCTGGCCGTGCCGGTCGGACTGGACACCCCGACCAATACGGACAGATACGAAAGAACGAGGAAGATCACGATCGGGGCCGTGACGCCCGCGACCTCCTCCGGACGCGATACCAGCGACGCCGCCGCGGTTAGCGCGATCGCGTAGAGGTAGAAGCCCAGCACGAACCAGCCGAGATCGGCGGCGATGGCGGCCGCCCCGAAGGCAGGGAGGGCCACGACTTGCGTCACGCCGACCAGGACGAGGGCGGTCAGCCCGACGATCGCCAGCTGCAGGAGGCCGACCAGCCCGATCCCCACGATCTTGCCTGCGAGGAGCTGGCTCGGGCGGACCGTCGCCAGGATGATCTCGACCATTCTGGTCGCTTTCTCCTCGACCACGCCCTGGGCGACGAAGTTACCGTAGAAGACCAGGGCCATGTAAATGGTGAACCCGACGGCAATCCCCACGAGGGCCTTCTCGGCGAGATCGGGATCGACCGGCTTACGGCTCTGGACCGTCACGTGAGCGGCTGCGACGGCCGCTGCCACGGTCGCCGGATCCACGCCGGCGGCTGCGAGGCTGTCGTCCAGCGCCTGCTGCCTGGCCGCCGAGTCGAGGGCCGCCTGGAGCGTCGGCGCCAGATCGACCTTGACTTCGGCCACGGGGGCCGTCGGCGTGCCGGTCACCAGGACATCGAGCGAACCGCCCTCGACCTGTGCCTCGCCCGTGGCGGCGTCGGCGACGTCGCTTACCGTGACGCTCGCACCGAGCGCGGCAGCCGAAGTCGCAAAGGGCCGGGCGAGGACCTGGGTCGGGCCGACGAAGCCAACCCGCGTTGGGGTCGTGCGGCCGAGGACCACCGCCGCAACGACGCCGAGGGCGACCAGGGCGACCATGAGGCCGGTCCCGAGCGTAAAGACGGGGGACCGCAGTCGCATCAGGATCTCCCGGCGAGCCACCAGGAAGAGAGCGGGCCGGCCGCGGGGCGACTCGTTCCCGCCGCCGGTAGCGCTCACGAGTGGCCCTCCTCGATCGCGCCCCGGAACAGCTCTCCGAGACTCGCCTCGGCCGGGCGGAATTCCCGCACCGGGCCGGTGCGCAGCGCGGCCTGCAGGACGGCCTGGCCGTCGCTGCCCGGCGCCAGCTCGAGAAGGGTTCGCGTGCCTTCGGTCCGGAGGAAGGTCGCCCCCGGCGCGGCTGCGACCGAGCCCGGCGGCGCCAGCGGCGCATCGACCCACAGCCGTTCGGGGCCACCCCGGCGCAGCTCACTTACCGTTCCGATGGCGACGATATGACCCCGCTCGATGATCCCAACGCGGTCGCACACGCGCTCGACGAGGTCGAGTTCGTGGCTGGAGAAGACGACCGGCAGTCCGGCGTCCGCCTGCTCGCGCAGCACGGCGCTCATGACGTCCACGGCCACCGGATCGAGCCCGGCGAACGGCTCGTCCAGGACCAGCAGGCCCAGCCCAAAGACCAGCGCCGCGGCGAGCTGGACGCGCTGCTGGTTGCCCAGGCTGAGCTTCTGCAGCTCGTCGTCGGCGCGCTCCGCGAGACCGAACCGCGCGAGCCAGGTCCGCGCAGCGGACCGAGCTGGCGACGGCGCCATGCCGTGCAGCTCGGCGAGGTGCCTGAGCTGCTCGGCAACGCGCATCTTCGGGTACAGGCCGCGTTCTTCGGGCATGTAGCCGATCCGGCGACGTGGGGCGAAGGTCAGAGGAACGCCACGCCAGCGGACCCCCCCGGCGTCGGCTTCGAGCACACCGAGCACAATCCGCATCGTCGTCGTCTTTCCCGCGCCGTTGCGGCCGACGAATCCGAACAGCTCTCCCGGCCGGACGTCGAAGCTGAGGCCATCAAGCGCCACGACTTCACCGTAGCGCTTCGTGAGCCCCTCGATCTCGAGCTTCTCGTCCGCCACGACCTGGCCTCCCGGGCGGCTCCGCCCACACGGTCGGGGGCCGGCGATTGGGCCCGGGCGAAATGTTACTCGCCCAGAACGACGCGGCGCAGGAGCGGAATGGGCGGCGAGCCGTGGGCGATCACCGACTCCAGGTGGTCCTTGTAGACGAAGCCCGGTGTCTGGCCGAACCCACCGACCACGCGTGCGGGCGGCACGGCAGCCGCGCCGCGCGGATCGCCGGAGGCGGCCGCCGCCCGAACGCGAAGTTCGCGCTCGAGGTTCCACATCTCCATCGAGCCGACGAAGTACGTCGACAGCTGCGTCGAGGTGAGCCGGGCGCGGTCCCACTTCTTGCGGGCCTCCGACTCCTCCTGGAAGCCGCCGCGGACCATCAGGTCCAGCGCCTCCTGCTCGGTCATCGACCCGGCGTGGATCCCGACGTCGATCATCGCGTTGGTGATCGCCCGCAGGTAGAACTTCCAGTGGATCAGGAGCAGGGCCGAGTCTTCGGTGTGGAAGCCGAGATCCATCATCACCTGGGTCACGTAGACCGCCCAGCCCTCGATGAAGACGCCGCTGGAGAAGACGGCCCGCGCCAGGGACGGGCAGCGGTTCGAATGAACGAGCTGGAGGTAGTGGCCCGGCGTCCCTTCGTGGATCGTCGTCAGCTCGATCTGCCGGTCGTTCTCCTCGGCCAGGAACGACTCCACCTGCTCCGGCGTCCAGTCGTCCGGCGGCGGCGTCACGAAGTAGAACGTCTTCTGGCCACTGTCGAGCGGACCCGGCGAGTCGAGCATCGCCCCGGCGGCCTCGCGCAGGAACGGCGGGGTCCAGTCGATCTCGAGCGGATCGTCGGGCACGGTGATGACGTCACGGTTCCGGCAGAACTCGACGATGCGCCGGTAGCTCTCGCGGCAATAGGCCACGAGTTCGGCGGCGGAATGATGGGCCCGACCGATCGCCGCAGTGACGGCTCGGACCGTCCGCCCGTCCGCCGCCTCCTGGCTGCCTTCACTCTCGGCGGTCGGCAGCGGCTCTCCTGGCACCCAGTCACTCCAGATCGCGCGGGCGATCCGGATCATCTCGCCTCGAACGGCCTCGTACTCGACGCGGGCCTGGGCCATGATCCGATCGGCCGTCAGGTCCGATCGGAACGTCTGCCGTAGCTTTCGAGCGTAGAGGTCGGCGCCGAGGCGGCCCTCGCCCGAGGAGCGCGGCATCAGGTCGTCGCGGAGGAACGACGCGAAACCGTCGATCGACGCTACCGCAGCCGCGACCGCAACCCGGAGCCGCGGGGTGACCGCTGCCACGTCGGGCTGATCCGCAGCCGCTTCGGCCCGGGCCAGGGCATCCTCGGCGAGGGCCGCGATCCCCGGCAGCTGCTTGATCGCCATCTCCGTGTGCAGCCGCGAGGGCGGCCGCCCAGCCATGCTCCCGAGTTCGCGCCGTGCGGCCGCCAGGACGGCCGGCATGCCCTCCAGGCGAGACGCAGCCGACGCCAGCCGCACCGCCAGTGGCGCGAAGTCGCGGGCCAGCAGCGGGAAGATGCCGCTGCCGAGCAGGTAGACGTAGCCCAGCGCGTCCCAGGCCGATTCACGCAGCTCGATGTCGTCGAAGCGGAGCGACGCCAGCTCGGACAGCAGCAGATCCCGATCGATGCGCTCGTCCGGCGACAGGGCCTGGTCGCCGAAGCCGCTTAGCTCCGGCTCCCAGCGATCCGCGAAGGCCAGCCGGGCAGTGCGGCCGGCGTCGCCCAGGTCGGGCCACTCCCCGTCGACGGCGTGCATGCCGGTGGCGGTCGCAGCCACGGGATAGAGGCGGAAGAACTCGACCAGGAAGACATCGACGCGACTGCTGAACTCGGACATTGGACTCCTCAGGTGGATGTCAGTCGAGTCTGCGGGCGGCCGCCTGGAGAGCCGAGGACGGCGGCTTTGGGCCGCGGCCATCCCGCATCGCGAAGGACCCCGTTGGAGAGAGCACGGGCGCGCTACGATCCACCTTGCGGCGCCGCCGCCCAGGACGGCGCGCAGTCCTCGGAGGAAACGCGCCATGACCGACCTGGTCGTCAGGGTCGCCGTGAATGCCGTGGCGTTGCTTGCGGCGGCCAACATCGTGCCCGAGTTCAAGCTCGTCTTCTCCAACAAGCCCGAGGATTGGCTCAAGATCGCCTTCATCGCTCTCGTTTTCGCACTCGTCAACAGCTACATCAAGCCGATCGTCAAGACCCTCGCCCTGCCGATCAGCTTCATGACGATGGGGCTGGTCGCCTTCGTCATCAACGGGACGATGCTGCTGGCGACTGCCTGGATCGTCGATCAGACCAACACCACGATCAGCGTAAGCTTCACCCTGGGTGGTTATCCGCCGCACTGGGGCTACGAGGCCATCGGTTGCGCGGTCGTTGCATCGATCATTATCAGCGTCGTGAGCACGGTCCTGGGGCTCTTCCTGGTGCCGCGGAAGCTCGTCCGCTTCTGACCGGGCGATCCGGGGGTCGACGGGCGGGCCGCGCTTCCGATTGAGAGACTGCTCGTGCCACCCCGGACCGGTTAGGCTTTCAACCATGCCAGCCACGGATACGCCTACCCTCACCAGTATGTTCAGCGCGAATGCCGGCCCGGCGCAGGCGAAACCGACCGTTCCCGGAGCCCTGACCGAGCGCGAGCGTTTCCGGATTCGACTGCGGCGCCGGCCGCTGTTGCTCGACGGAGCCATGGGCACGCTGCTGTATTCGCGCGGCATCCCGCAGCGGGCCTGCCTGGACGAGCTGGTCCTGACCCGGCCCGGGGTCGTCTCGACGATTCACCGCGAGTACATCGAGGCCGGGGCCGACGCCATCGAAACCGACTCCTTCGGCGCTAACCGCTTCCGCCTGGCGGAGTTTGGACTCGAGAAGCTCGCCGGTCAGATGAACCGCCGCGCCGCCCAGCTGGCCCGAGAAGCGCGCGACATCTCCGGCAAGGACGTCCTGATCGCCGGTTCAGTCGGCCCGCTCGGTCCTACCGGAAGGCTTTCGCGACCCCATCCGAGCATCGGCCGGGCCGCCTTCCGCGAGCAGATCGAGGGGCTCCTGGAGGGCGGGGTGGACATCTTCGTGTTCGAGACGTTCGATCGGCTGGAGACCCTGCTGTCGGCGGTCGAGGAGGTGCGACGGGCATGCGATCTGCCGGTCATCGCGCAGATGACCTTCGGCGAGGACCTGACCGCCAACGACGGCACGACCCCCGAGGTGGCGGCGGCGGCCCTGACCGAGGCGGCCGTCGACGCCGTCGGCGTGAACTGCGGGTCCGGGCCACTCGTCTGCCTGGAGGCACTAGTTCGAACCGGGCCACCGACCGCGACCCTCGCCCGGTCCATCGTTCCGAACGCAGGGCTGCCGCAGCGCATCGAAGGCAACTTCGTCTACTCGGCAGGGCCCGAGTACTTCGGGGAGGTGGTCCCGCAGATGCTCGCTGCCGGGGCCCGAATAGTCGGCGGATGCTGCGGCACCACGCCCGAGCACACGAAGGCGATGCGAGCGGCGATCGATGCGCTCGCGCCCGGCGAGGGCGGCGCCAGAACGGCCGTTGCTCCGAAACCGGACGAGGGCGGAGGCCGCCTCGCCGCCGAGTCCGACCTGGCCGCCGCGGCCGCCCCTCGCACGCCGCGGGCCGAGACCTCGGGCGATGGCGGCGCCACTCCCCCATCGGGCCTGGCCCGAAAGCTCGCCGACGGCTCGTTTGTCATCTCGGTCGAGATCGACCCGCCGCGGTCCATCCGGATCGACCGGACCATCGAGGCCGCTCGTTTGCTCAAGGAGGCCGGCGTCGACCTCGTCAACGTCAGCGACTCCGCCACCGGTCGAGTTCGCATGGGTGCCCTCGCTGTCGCTTTCGGCATCCAGCAGCGGCTCGACCTGGAGTGCCTGGTCCATCTGACCACCCGCGACCGCAACGTCATGGCTCTCGAGGCGGAGCTTCTCGGCGCCCATGCGCTCGGCATCCGAAATATCCTGGCCCTGACCGGGGATCCGCCACGCGTCGCCGATCGGCCGTCCATCACGGCCGTCTGGGACGTCGACGCGATCGGGCTCATCGAGATAATCCGCGGCCTGAACAAGGGGCAGGACGGCGCCGGCCTCCCGATCGGGCAGACCGCCGGCTTCACCGTCGCGTGCGCCCTGAACCCCACCGCCGCGGACGGTGACAAGGAGTGGTCACGGCTCGAGCGCAAGCTGGCAGCCGGCGCGAACCTGATCATGACTCAGCCCCTGTACTCGCTGGCGCAGGTGGACTCGATGCTGGCCCGCGCCCGCGAGCGCTTTGGGAGTGGCGGGTTCCCGGTGCCCCTGCTTCTCGGCGTCCTGCCGCTCCACAGTGGGCGCCACGCCGAGTTCCTCCACAACGAGGTCCCGGGCATCACCATCCCCGGCGAGCAGCGCGCGGCCATGCATGCTGCCGGCGAGCGCGGGGCCGAGGTCGGCCTCGAGCTGGCGATGGAGCTGCTGGCGGGTTCGGAGGGCGAGGTCAGCGGCGTGTACATAATGCCTAGCTTCGGCCGATATGAGCTGGCGGCCGAGCTGGTCCGCCGCCTGCGAGCTCGGCCGGCGGCAGCCAGGAACGAGCCTTAGGGGGAACTCGAATGGGGGGCGACCGACGACTCCGAATCGCGGGCCTGGTCGGGGCGGCGCTCTGGCCGCTCCTCCTGGTTTCGGCAGGCTCGGCGGCCGCCACGCCTCCGGCCGGACCGCCCTATCCCGACGCGGTAACCGGCCAGCGCGTCTACGACTACGCGGGCATCTTCTCCTCCGGAGCCATCACGGACGCGGAGGGGACGATCCGAGCGATCGAGGACCGGTCGCAGGCCCAGGTTGCCGTCTACACACAGGTCAAGCCGTCGAGCGGCACCCCCGAGGCGGCCAGCGCCGACGCCCTGGCCCTCATGAACCAGTGGGGCGTCGGCCGGAAGGGCTTCGACGACGGCCTGGTGATTCTCTTCGACATGCAGGCCAACCTTCAGCATGGCCAGGTGTCGCTCTATGCCGGCAGCGGTTTCATGGCGGCCTTCATGACCAACGCGGACCGTCAGGCCGTCTTCGACAACGACATGAAGCCGCTTCTCACTCGGTCCCCGCCCGACTTCGACGGGGCTTTGCGAGTCGCCCTCGACGACGTCAGCGCCGCAGCCACTCCGGAGCATGCCGATCAGTTGAGCCGGGCCAGAATACTGAACGCGCTGGTCGGGTTCGGGGCGGCCCTGCTGGCCGTGGCTCTCGTTGCGATCGCGCTCGTCCGCTGGTACACCCACGGTCGAGACCCCATCTACGTCGACGACAACTCGGTCCTGATGCCGGCGCCGCCCGACGGGCTGACACCGGCCATGGCCACGCTGGTCATGGACGACCGAACATCGAGCCGGACCGTCTCGGCCGCAATGGTCGATCTGGCGGCGCGCGGCCTGCTCAGCTTCCGCCAGGAGTCCGCGCTGCTGCACAAGAAGACGAGCATCGGCGTCACGGACGGGGTGGCGCACTTCGCGACGCCCGAGGCCGGCTTGTACGAGGCCATCCGCGCGCTGGCGGGGCCCGATGGCTTCGTTGCGACATCGGACGCTCACGAGCTCCTGCCGGCAATCTCCAGGCTCAAGAGCGACCTGGAGACCCTGGCCGTCCGGAAGGGCTGGCTTACCGGGAAACCCAGTCGAGTCGTCGGGATGTGGCTCGCCGTGGCCCTCCTGGAAATCGTCGCTTCGATCCCGCTCTTCGTGTGGACGACCAGTCTCGACGCGAGTGGCGGGCTGCTCGGCGGCGCCGCACTGGTCATCGCAGCAGTCATCACCGGCGTGACGGCCTGGTTCATGCCATGCCGAACAGGGCTCGGCGCGATGCTCCGGGCGATGCTCGCCGCATACAGGAGAACGCTCCAGTACACGATCGCCCAATCTGCATCCATGAACGAAGTCGTCGATCGCAAGGCCCTGCCCTGGGTCACCACGCCGGACGCTGCCATGGCCTGGGGTGTCGCCCTGGGCCTCAACTCCGACATCGAGTCGCTGCTGACCCGGACCGTGAACGCCAGCCAGGCTTCGGGCCGCCAGGTCGGCTGGTATCCGATGTGGTTCTACGGCCCCGCGCTCTCCAACGGGGGCGGCGGAGGCGGCGGGGGCGGGACGGGGCTGTTCTCGGCCGGCGCGATCCCCGACGTCGGGTCGATGATGTCGTCCCTCGGCTCCATAGGCTCGACGGGTGGTGGCCGCGGCGGTGGAGGCGGGTTCGGCGGCGGCGGGGGTGGCGGGGGTGGCGGCGCGGGAGGCGGGTTCTGACGTTCGGGGGCGAGCGAGGTCCGCGCCCGACGGGGCCCGCGTCACGCCGGCGCGTCCACGCCGTGCCCCTGAGCGAGACGGCCCTCCCGGCCCTCACGCCCTCCGGCCGCCGTCCGCTAAACTCCCGCCATGGGTGCAGTTGACACGATGGAGCAGTTCTTCGACCTGCTGAACTCCGGCGATCGAGAGGGTGCCGTCGCGCTGATGGACGAGCGTGCCGAGCTGCGAGTCCACATCGCCGGCAATGCCCGCACGCTCAAGGGCCTGCGCGAGGTGGGTGGCTGGTTTCTCCGCGCCGAGCCCGGATTTCGCATGATCCCCGGCGATGTCCGGGACATGGGCAACACCTACCAGGCGAGCCTGCTGGTCATCCGGCCGGGGGCACCGAACCAGCAACTCGATTCCAGCTTCCGGGTCGAGGCAGGCAAGATCACGGCCATCAACCTGACGCCCCTCTGAGCCCGATTCCGCCGACCGACCTCTCTAGGTTGCAGACGGCGACGGGATCGGCGAGGCCGGGCTCGCGCTTGGGCTCGGCTGCCAGCCGGGTGGTGGAACGTACACGACCATTCCCGGCCAGATGACGTTGAAGTTCGCGATCTGCGGGTTGGCTGCTTCCAGCGTCGCCAATGTGACGTTGAACTTGGCCGCAATCCCGGACAGACCGGCAACGTCGGTCTTCTGGACGACGTAGGAAATGAAGCTCGGTGCGGACGAGCCGGTCGAACCTGAGTCCGAAGGGCCAGCGCTCTGCAGCTCACCGCCCGATCCGCCCGCCGGCGCCGTCGGCGATCCATTCGCGGCCGGAGTGCCGTTGCGCGAGTTCATGATGATGGGGAAGACCACGAGCGCGACCATGATCAGGGCCACGGCAATGGCTGCGAACAGCAGCGGCTGGTTTCCGCGCCGGTCTTCCCGGCTGCGGAGCCTCGGGAAAGCTTCCAGTCGGGGCGGATTCTCCCAGCCCGGATGGCTCGGGCCGCGACGCGCCATCGACACGGGCGGCTCCTTTAGCGAGGACGGAGGCAGCGGTGCCGCCGGCGCCGGCGAACGGGTGACCTCGCTTTCATAGCTCCACAGTCCGGCGCTCACGTCGGCAGCCCGACGCGACGAAGCGGTCAGATCGGCGGTCGGGGCGGTTCGCGATCGGGCAGCCAGGAAGGCCGGCGCGGCGACCTCGGCCCCCGCAGCGGCTGTGGCCGCCCCTTCCGCTTCGGACTCGCCGGCGGATGCGGCCGCGACCGCGACGCCTTCGTCTATTACTCCGGCGGCCTCCTGGCGAGCCCAATCCATGAATACGGGGCATCGCGCGAAATCGGCCGAGAGGCAGTATCGCTCCTGGTGGGGAAAGGCCCGAGGCTCCGGCTCCGGCGCGGCGAAACAACGGTGGCGGTAGTCGGGGCCGCTGGCGCGGTGGTCCCGATCCTCCTCGAAAGCGAGAAACGGGCATGCGTCCGGCCCGCCGTCGAACGGGGTCGTCGGCTCCTCAATCACCGGCAGATCATACCCGCGGCTGGAAGTGTTGCGTCAACTCGGGCGATGGTAGCAACTTCGGCCGGGGCGGCATGGAGATCGAGCATCGCCCGGGTCCGTCGGCTGGCTGCGATGCGAATCTCCTTGTCCCGCCACTCGCCGAGAGCGTCAGCGGCACCGGCGCCTGAACAGGTTAAGCCTTCATCGGCGGGCAGCGGCGAGCGGCGGGGCCGGCGGCGGGCCAGGTCGGCCTCAGGCGTGCCGTTACACGCCCGCCTGGTCGAGAGCCGACTGCACCGATTGCAGGTAGCCCAGGCTCGTGTAGGTCGCGCCTGAGATCGTGTTCACCTGCGCGCTCTGAGCCGCCAGGACCTCGCTCCGGAGCTGAGGCGCCGCGTACTGGGCGATCTGCTGGGAGAGCGATCGATCGTTCGGCATCTGGAGAGGCTGGACGTCGGTGATCTGCCCGTTCTGGAACGTGACCTGGACCTGGACCGTGCCGTACGGAATCTGGATCGCGGAGCCGGCGACCTGGCCCGTGTACGAGCTCTTGACGCCAGGCGAGGAGCCGGCGACGTTCTGGTTGTTGGCGCGGCCCGGGGTCGTGGCGAGGCTGAAGACCTGCGGCGTCTTGAAGCTCAGCAGGAGCGCCAGGGCGGCGGTTGTCAGCAGAGTGGCAACTAGAGGTCGCTTAGGCATCAAGTAGGTTCCCGCACATCAGAATTCGAAGCGTTCGTAGTGGATCTGCGCATCGGGGATTCGCAGCCAGCGCAAACCGCTCAGGACCCGCTGCATCATTCCGCCGGGACCGCAGACGTAGATGTCGCGGTCGCGGATGTCCGGTACCAGCCGGCGCAGAGCCCGGGGATCGAGGGGGTCGCCCGGCATCTCGGGCGATCCGCGGCGGCCCACCAGGTAGTGGACCGTGGCGCCCCGCAGGCTGGCCAGCTCGTCGAGCTCGCGCTTGAACACCAGCTCCTCGGGCCCGCTGGTGCGGTAGATGAGCGTCAGGTTGCCACGCGACGCCGGCAGCTCTTCGAGCAGGGCGCGCAGCGGCGTGATGCCAATGCCACCCGCGACGAGCAGGACCCTGGCATGAGTCCGCGCGGCGCCGGTCAGAGCACCGTACGGGCCCTCGAGGAGGACGGGGGTTCCGACGGCGATATCGCGCATCTGCCTGGTGTGATCGCCCAGCTCCTTGATCGTGAACCGGAGGTACTTGCCGTTCGGCGCGGCCGAGATCGAGAATGGGTGTGCGCGCAACCACCCGTCCCGGGTCAGGAAGCGGAGACGGAACCACTGGCCGGCCCGGACTGGCAGCTGGTCGAGGTCGCGTCCGGTCAGGTAGAGCGATGCCACGCCAGGCGCCTCCTCGACGACGTTGGCGACGTGGAAGCGGTGCCGCCACGTAATCGCAATCGGCTGGCCGAAGCGGAAGACCAGGAGCGTCCCGAACGCAACCGCGTAGAGCCCGATCCAGTAGACGCGCGCGACCAGGTCCGTCGTGAAGTCCACGCCGACGAAGAGCTGGTGGAGGAAGGCGAGGGCAATGGCCAGGTACGTGCAAAGGTGGATGGCATACCAGGTCTCATACGAGGCGTTCCGCCGGACCGCCCGGACGGAAGTGATTCCCACGACGATGAACAGGAACAGCCCGATAGCCGACCAGAGCACGTACGGGTAGCTCGTGAGCAGCGTGATGAACTCGCCGACGACGGATTGGCCGCCAAGGCCCATCGAGTAGCCGACGGTGGTCAGTACGGCGTGGGCGACGAGCAGCCAGATTGCCGAGAAGCCCACCCATCTGTGGGCATCGGTGATCCGATCCTGGCCGAAGACCTGGTCCAACCACGGGCTGCGCGACATCAGGATCAGCTGGATCAGGACCAGGTAGGTCCCATAGAGGGCGGCGATCTCGCCCGCTGCGGTGAACAGGCCGGCCGTCGTGTTCAGCAGCCCCAGGCCGCCGTGGCGGACCCACATGCCCAGGATCAGAACGGCGTTGCCACCGATCAGGGCGTAGATGTCGTTGGCCGTCACCGGCCAGATCCGCGGCATCGGCACCCGGCGGGCCTTGCGCGCCGGGCCGGCAGTCCGGGCGTTGCTCTGGGCCGTGTACGTGTCGTTCATAGAGTCGTGGAGGCTCCCGGTGTGGCCGGTCGATCGGCCGGCATCCGACGAGGATCCCTGGAGTTGGGGCCGCCGCCCGGGTACAGGGCGATCCGACAGGCCGAATGATCGTGCAGTTTTCTGGAGCCAGGCTGAAATGTTCATGAGGCCGATATGTGCTTACCATGGAGGGGGCGTGAAGGCGACATGCCATCGACCGTAGCCATCCGGGCCGCTGAACGCTTCGGGCTCCGAACTCGCCCGGTCCCTGTTGACGCGTCCATACCATACGCGACGTGGCGAGCGGACCCGCCCGCCGGGCCGCTGCAACGTTCGGTTTGACAGTCCGGGCCGGAGCCTCCGACACTTGACGGCGGCCGAGGACCTGCGAAGCTGCCTTCTGGTTTCCCGCCTCGCCTGACACCCCACGCCGGGAGGAGATCGATGTCCCGAGTCACCCGCTGGCTGAGGCCGGCCACGACCGTCCACGCACATTGCGACGTTCCCTGCGGTATCTACGACCCGCACCAGGCCGAACTGGCGGCGCGAACCGTCGCCCGGATGGTCGAGCTGATTGGCGGGCTGCCGAAAGAGAGCCCGTCGGAGGCCGACAGGGCCAAGTTCGTGCGCTGCATCGCGATCAAGGAACAGCACGCCGAGATCGTCAAGCACGAGATCCAGGTCATCTGGAGCGACTACTTCAAGCCCGAGCACCTGGAGCGCTACCCCGACCTTCACGATCGGACCTGGAAGATCCTGAAGCTCGCGTCGAAGAACAAGCAGAACATCGACGCCGCCGCGGCAGCCGAGCTCGAAGCGGCGGTCAAGGAGTACGCGGACATCTTCTGGTCGACCAAGAAGTAGTGAGCGTCCGGCCGCGAGCGGCATCGGACCCAGGAGACGCCGGCGGCTCGTCCCCCCGCGCACGCGTCTCCGCGCGGCCGCGGCCGTCGAGGGCGGGGCGGGAACGCGCCGCCGGCCGAATCTGGCGAGTCGCCGTGGCCGAGGAGAGCATGGCCCCGGCCCTGCTCGCGGGTGACTGGCTGCTGCTCGATCCGACCACGGACGCCTGGCCGCGGCGCGGGAGCGTCGTCGTCTTCCGCGAACCCGGCTCGGACATGCTGGCCGTCAAGCGGGTGGCCGCCCGCCACGGCGACCGGGTGCGAATCTCGGCCGGGATACTGCGCCTCGGTCCAGACGAAGCCTGGCTCCTCGGCGATAACGGCGCGCTGTCGTTCGACTCTCGTCGCTACGGGCCGGTGCCTCTCGAAGCGCTGGTCGGGCGGGCGTGGTTCCGCTACGGCCCGCCCAACCGGATCGGGCTCATCCCTCGGCAGGGCGGCGTCAAACCCGATCGATGAGCTCGCGGCCGGCCAGCTCGATCATGTCGAGGTCGCCGGGCAACAGGTCCTGGAGCATGATCCGGTCCACGCCGGCGGCCGCGAACCGGGCAACCGTGGCCCTGGCCTCGTCGGGCGTCCCGGCAATCCAGCGCCTCCGGTGCTCCGCGAGCCAGGCCTCGGCCGTAGCCGGCGAGGCCCCGACCATGGCGATCTGGGCTTTCATGCGACGCTGGAATCCGGCCCGGTCGGCCCCGACGAGAAAGCCGACCATAGCCGACCGCCGCACGGTTGCCGGATCCCGCCCGATCCTGCGACACTCGGCGTCGAGCCGCGCGAAGGCCTCGGCGCACCGGTCGGGCACCGAGCTCGACATGTTGTACTCGTCGGCATAGCGCGCAGCCAGGCGGAGCGACCTGGGGCTGCCCTCGCCGCCGACGATGATCGGCGGGTGCGGCCGCTGCACCGGCCTGGGGTGGAACGAGGCCGACTGCAGACGAACCTGCTTGCCCTCGAACGACCAGCCGTCCGGCTCCTCCCACAGGCCGTGAAGGATTGCAAGCTCGTCCTCCATCAGATCGGCACGCTGCTCGATGTCGGGGAATCGGAGGCCCAGCCCGCTGTGCTCGAGGTCGTTCCAGCCGGCGCCTACGCCTACCTCGACCCGGCCGCCGCTCATCTCGTCGACCGTCGTCACGACCTTGGCGAACGACCCGGGATGACGGAATGTCACAGGCGACACGAGGACTCCGAGACGGATCCGGGTCGTTTCCCTGGCGATGCCGGCCAGAACCGTCCAGGCGTCGGTCGTCGGGCGGTTGTCCGGCCCGGGGAAGCTCCGATAGTGGTCCGACCTGAAGAACGCCTCGAATCCGAGCCTTTCGGCGAGGCGCGCCAGATCCAGCTGTTCGGCGTACGTGAGTCCTTGCTGGGGCTCGATCATCAGCGCGAATCGCATGCCTCTCCTCCGGGCAGTTTCGAGTGCGGCTACACGGCCGATCGTCAGACCGATCGGCTCATCCCGCTCAACGATACAGTCTCCTGTGCCGCTGCAAGGAGGCTCCGGCCCCGCTAGACTTCGGCCGTTCCGACGGGACCGTGGACCGCTGGACCCCGGTTTCCCTGAACCTGCTTGACCCCCAGGCGGGCCGGCCCCCCTCACCGGCCCGCCTTCTTCTTGCCCATGACCGCCCGGTCCGGCCGGTCGGGACATGGCGCGGCAGGCCGGGGCCGCCCCACACGCCCGGGCCGCTTAACTCACATCCCGCGACACCGGCATACTTCGGCCATGCTCCCAAGGCTCGCCCCGCCGAACCCGCCGCTGACCGATGGCGTGATCGTCCTGCGGCCGTTCCGGGCCGGGGATGCCTCCGCGATAACCGCCGCCTGCCAGGATCCCGAGATCCAGCGCTGGATCCCGATGATCCCGGTGCCGTACGCCGAAACCGATGCGCGGCGCTTCATCCTGATGACGCTACCAGCGTGGCACGACGGCACCGGCTGCGAGTTCGCCATCGTGGACGCCTCGACCGACCGGTACATCGGCTCGATCGGTCTTCACCTCGGCTCAAACGCACGGCGCCATTCCATCGGCTATCTGGTCGCGCCGGAGGCGCGCCGGCGGGGTGTGGCGGTCAGGGCCCTGCGCCTGGTCACGCGGTGGAGCTTCGATCGGCTCGGCATCGAACGCCTGGCCCTCTGGACGCTCCCCGGCAACGTGGCCTCCCAGGTCGTCGCGGAGAAGGCCGGCTTCCGCTTCGAAGGGCTGATCCGCAACTGGGAGTCGGACCGAGACGATCGACCGGTCGACGCCGTCATGTACTCGATGACGCCGGAGGACCTGGCCGACGCAACGTCCGCGGCCGAGGCGACACAACCGGCGCCGATCGCCGATACGCCGCGAGAGCTACGCGCGCCCGGCACTCGAGCGGCACCCTTCCTGGAAATCGCGGCCATCGCCGATCTGTCGCCCGGGGGGATGGTCCGCGTCACGCGGGCCGGCCTGGACGTGCTGGTGGCCTGGACGGACCGGGGGATCGTCATCACCGACGACCGCTGTCCCCACATGGCCGCGCCGTTCAGCGTCGGGGAGCTGGCGGGTTGTGTCGTCGCGTGCCCGCTCGACGAGGGACGCTTCGATCTCTGCACGGGGGAGACCGTCCAGATGCCCACGACGGGTGGCCTCGACGCGGATGGCAACTATCACCCGTCGTGGTCGCCCACCGGCGCGGAGCCGAAGGCCGATCCACCATCGAAGAAGATCAGCGCGCGTCGGTTGACCCGCGTCAATCGGCTTCGCTACTACCCGGCGCGCATCCGCGACGGCCTGCTGGAAGCCCAGCTCCCGATCCTCCCGGAGTAACCCGAGCGACGAGAGTCGATGCCGGTCAAGACCCTCGCCGGACGGCCTTTGGGCGGGCGCGGGCGCCGAGGACCGGCGGCCGTTCGGCCGCTCGGTCCGCCCTGGCGGCCTCCTGGGCTCGCCGGCTCGAAGCGGCCGTCAGCCAGGCGCAGGCCTCGGTCATGTCGTCTGTGCAGCGCATGAGGTCGATGTCGGCGGGTTCGACGTTCCCGTGCGGGATAGCCTCGAGACGCAGCCATTCCAGCAAGCCAGCCCAGTACTCGGCGCCGATCAAGACGACCGGGAAGTGGCGGATCTTGCCGGTCTGGATGAGCGTGAGCGACTCAAATAGCTCGTCCAGGGTCCCGTAGCCGCCGGGGAAGATGGCGAACCCGTCGGCGTACTTGACGAACATGGTCTTTCGGGCGAAGAAGTACCGGAATTCAACGCCGAGATCGACATAGGCGTTGACTGCCTGCTCGTGCGGCAGCTCTATGTTGCAGCCGATCGACAACCCGCCGGCATCGTGACAGCCGCGATTGGCCGCCTCCATGATGCCCGGACCGCCGCCGGTGATAACGGCAAAGCCCGCTTCCGCGAGCAGCCCGCCAAGCTCACGGGCCTTCGCGTAGTAGGGATCGTCTTCGCCGACCCGGGCCGAGCCGAAGACCGTGACCGCCTTGCCGACCCCCGCCAGCGCGTCGAAGCCTTCGACGAACTCAGACAGGATCCGCAACGAGCGCCACGGGTCGGTGTCGACGAAGGCCGGCCGGTGGCGCGGCGAGAGCAGCCGCTCGTCTTCCGTTCGGGCGTGGACCGTCAGCATCGCGGCCGCCTTGGGGCGGTAGGTCACACGGCCGCTCCGGCGGTCCTCGCGGTTGCCGGCGCGGTCGATGTGGCCGTCGTGGTTGACGCTACGGCCGCGGTCGATGTCGCCGGCGCGGTCGATGTTGCCGGCGCGGTCGATGTTGCCGGCGCGGTCGATGTTGCCGGCGGGCCGCACGTCCGCCCCGGGCTGGAGGGCGTCGGACGTGGGCCGCTGGCCCTTCTTGGGCGGCTTGGCACCGTTCTTCGGTTTCCGCTCTTGAGACTGAGGCATGGAGGATCTCCTGATCGTACCGACAGAGAATGCCACGGCGGAGGCGCCGCCGTTCGGGCCGTTCGATGAGGATCGGTTGTGGACGGTGATCGCGGCGACCACTCGACGACGACCTACCCGGTGATCTCCGCGCGATCCGCGAAGAGAGCCGCGACAGCCAGCGCCCCGACCAACCAGACGATCACCAGCACCTGGGCCTGGTCGACCGGAAGCGCGCTTGTGCCGCCGGCGAACACCCCTGGACTACTCGTGTTCGTTACTAGCGAGGCGTTGGCGACGCTGAAGGGCAGGTACTTGACTATGTCCGGCAGGAAGAGGCTGGCAAAGTCCTCGCCGAAGTAGAAGGCGAGACCCACTCCAATGCCGGCCAGCTGGCTGCGAGCCAGGGTGGCGACCGTGAAGCCCAGGGCTCCCTCTTCCAGGACCGCGAGCCAGCCCCGCAGAAGCCGCTCCGGCAAGCCGCTGAGCGTCGCCGAGTCTCCCAGGCCGCTCGTGGAGAAGTTGGCTATGTGCGCACCGACGATCGCGGCGGCCACGCCCACTACGAAGGTGACCAGAAGGCCCACGGCGATCATGACTGCGACCGAGACATAGGACGTCAGGACGTATCTCACGCGGCTCTCACCACGCGCTACGGCGGACTTGAGCGTCCCCCAGCTCCACTCAGAGCCTGCTATCGCCGCGCCGTACAGGACCGCGAAGAGGCCGCCCATTCCCGTGACGAACCGCAGGATGGTGTCGTAGGCGCCGGGGAAGGTGATGAGGAGCTTTGCATTGGCGTTGTTGCCGCGCAGGCCGCCGTTGTTCGCCGTGGCGCCAACCGCCACAACGATCAGCACCAGCAGTCCGATCAGTAGCCCGACCGTCACCCAGGTAGCGGGTCTACGAACGAGCTTTCGCAGCCCCGAGAAGAACAGCCTCATGCCGCAGTTCCCTTTCCTGCGGTCGCGCCGCCGTTGCCCGGGTTACCGAGGCCCACGAACGAACCCTCGTCGGTGGCAGCCTGCCCGCCGGTGAGTTCGAGGAAGAGCATTTCGAGATCGGTCCCCGACTCCAACCCGGATACGAAGATGCCCACACCGGCCAGCTTCTGGCTGATCTCCTCGGCCCGATCCGGCGCCACGCGCACCGACAGCCAGCCTTCGGCGCGGTCGGTCTCGGTCAGTCGTTCTGCCGGGAACTCCGGTGCCAGCGTCGCTATCGCGGCGTCCACCCGATCCGGCTGCACTCGAACCTTGACCACACCCTGCATCGCCAGCAGCTCCTTCAGCGGCCCTTCGCGAACCAGCTTCCCGGACGCGATGATGCCGACCGTGTCGGCCATGACCTGGATCTCGCCCAGGAGGTGACTCGAGACGAAGACCGTCTTTCCCTGCGAGGCGAATGTTCGCAGCGTGTCGCGCATGGCCACGATCCCGGCCGGGTCTAGTCCGTTGGCGGGCTCATCGAGCAGCAGCAGCTTCGGGTCGCTCAGCAGCGCCGCGGCGATCCCCAGCCGCTGCTTCATCCCCATCGAGTATTCCTCGACCTTGTCCCTGGCTCGCTCGCACAGCCCGACGAGGTCGAGCAGCTCCTCGATCCGCTTCGAAGACACGCGAGCGCCGGAGGCAGCCAGTTCGCGCAGGTTTTCCCGGGCGGAGAGGTACGGGTAGAAGGTCGGCGATTCGACGAGCGCCCCGACCTCGAACAGACGATGCCGGTCTCCGCGCTTCATCGGCTTGCCCAGGATCTCGACCGTGCCGCCATCCGCGTGCACGAGCCCGGTCAGGACGCGCATCGTGGTCGTCTTGCCGGCGCCGTTTGGCCCCAGAAAGCCGTAGACCACGCCGGACGGGACCGACAGGTCCAGGCCGTCGAGCGCGCGACGTGGTCCGTAGCTCTTGCGCAGGCCGCGCGTTGCCAGGGCCAGGCCGCCGGCGCCGCTCATGCCGGCCCTCCGCCGGCATGGCCGGCTGGATTCCGTGGCGGCGTTCCGGGATTCACTTGAGTCGCTCCTTCCTTCGAGGTCGAGGACGGGGATGCGGCCGACAGACGGCCGGCCATGATCTGAAGCACGTCGTCGAACTCGGCCAGCTCATCCGCCGTGAAGACGGCGAGCAACCGTCGCAGAGCCTCGCGCCGAGCACCCTGGATCTCGGCGAGCAGATTCGCTCCTTCGTCGCTGAGCCGGCACTCGACGACACGCCGGTCGTCGGCCCGGTGGCTGCGAGTGGCCAGGCCGCGGCGCTCGACACGATCGACGAACTCAGAGGCGGTGGCGGCGGCCACGCCCATCATCTCGGCCAGCTGCCCGATCGAAACCGGCCCCGACTGACCGAGCAGGTAGAGAAGCCGGAGCTGACCGAACGTGAGGTCGTGGTGGGCCCATTCAGGAGGCGCCTTCGGCATGAGATCGCCGAGCGCCCGAACGTGAGCGGCGACCTCTTCCAGAGTAACGGCATGTCCTGATGTTTCGTTCATGCCCTTACCTTATGGCCGAACCCTCAAGGAATGCTGAAACCGGGCTGCAGGGACCGCTGGGCGCGCACGGTGATCCCAGTGGGCCCGGCTGCCCTTGCGGGGGCAAACGGATCCCGGTGGACCCGGCTGCCGCTGGCGGGGGC